>CAHJWP010000007.1 GCA_903642255.1 Sphingomonadaceae bacterium
ATCTGGCGATGGTCCATGGCTGCGTGCTCGAGGACCACAGCTTCGTGGGCTTGGGCAGCATCGTCATGGACGGCTGCATCATCGAGACCGACGCGATGCTCGCCGCGGGCGCGATGCTCACGCCGGGCAAGCGCATCCCGCGCGGCCAACTGTGGGCCGGACGGCCGGCGGTCTACGTCCGCGACCTGACCGAGGCCGACATCGCGCGCAACCGCGCCGGGGCGGCGGGGTACGTCGAACTGGCGAAGCTGCATCCGCGGGGCTGAGGAAGCCGCGACTGGTCGGAGCGACAGGAACATATCGCTAGGACCAAGTAATTGTAATAATTAAGCTATCGGACAATTTGCCTTATGTGCGCCAACGAAAACCGGACCTGGAGACCGGGCTTTCACGACATCAAATGGGCTATCTTGGTGAATTCGACGAGCTGTGCAAAATGCTAGCCCAGCAGGCGTCGCCGCGCGGGATGATACGCCGCTCGGCTAACGCTAACGCGCTCCTGACGCAGATTATCATGCCACTGAGAAATGGCTTCGACCCACGAAAGGTGGTGATAGTGCACACAATCGGCGATGGATGCACGCTCAGCCGCGCCGCCTCACGATAATTGCCTCACGATCATTGTCGTATAGGGTGGATCAGGACCGCTTGCTTGCGAGCGCCCAGATGCCTTGAGCAGACCCTCGTTCAGCCGGATCACAACAGATGCTGCGCCCCCATTGTCGCCGTTCAACGGCGTGAACCAGATCCTGAAAGCCGTAATTTGTTCGGTCGGCCGCAGGACTAGGGGATAGCTCGAGAAACAGGTCTCGAGGACGTGCCGCGGGCATCAGGACGATCAGTGACGAGCGAGAATACACGTCGCTTGACGGTTGAAGTGATGAACGCGACAGACGTCGCATGCCAGAAATAGACTTCTCCACCTTTGCGCCCCGTTCGTTCGAACAGTTCGCGCAGGCTCTATCGGCGAAGGTGTTCGGGGCGGGAATTCTCATCTTTGGTGACGGGCCCGACGGAGGCCGAGAGGCCGAGTTCGATGGCGAGGTGCCGTATCCGAACGCGGTTGAGCGCTGGACCGGGCTCACAATCATGCAAGCCAAGTATTGTGAGCGTCCGAAGGGAGACAGGCGTGATGCCGAGTGGCTAGTCGAGCAATTGCGGAATGAATGCCAAAAACTCGCCGCTTCGCCGGCACGCAAAATTCCGCGTCAGATGGTGCTGGTCACAAACGTCCGATTGAGTGGCGTGCCGGCGACCGGACGTGGGTCAGGTGGCCAGGCAAAGCTCGATGCCGCGTTCCGCAAGTTCGCCGAGCCGCTCGGCATCACAGTGCTAGACGTCTGGCATGCAGATAAGCTCGCCGTCCTCCTTGATGGACACCCGGACTTGGCACGGGCTTACAAGGCGTGGCTCACTCCTCGTGAAACCCTCG
The DNA here is from genome assembly GCA_903642255.1 of Sphingomonadaceae bacterium. Classification (GTDB taxonomy): domain Bacteria; phylum Pseudomonadota; class Alphaproteobacteria; order Sphingomonadales; family Sphingomonadaceae; genus Polymorphobacter_B. The sequence continues at coordinate 1,433 of CAHJWP010000007.1, forward strand.
CAGCGGCCCTTGAGGCTTTTGAAGGTTCCCGCCCTTCATTTGTGTCCACGATCCGGCGTTACACCATGCGCGAATTCCGAGGACAATCGACAACGCGCCTACAGCAGGCGGGCCATCCTACCGAGGATGCGACCAAGCTCGAGCAGGTGTTTGTGGACCTACCGTGCCACGATCTTGGCCGGCCAAGCGACGGTCGGTCGTCGATCGCAGGGCTCGACGAGCGCGAAACTGCTGTCGCGATGCTGCTCGATCGGCTTGGGTTGAAGCTCGACGCCACGCCCCTGCCTGGCGGCAACCCGCGCGAGGTCATTCCGGCGCGACACCTGCTGCTTGGCGGGCCTGGCCAGGGAAAGTCGACCGTCACACAGTTCCTTGGGCAGGTAATGCGCTGGCGCGTCCTCCTCGACGAGTCTCCCCACCTGCTCGGTCCGGATATAGCGCGGGGCCTTGATGAATTCGGGCTGCGGGCTTCAGAGCTGGGAATCACGGCCGATGGCCTGCGTCGTTACCCGATCAGAATCGATCTTCCTGTCTTCGCCGACGCGCTGGAGCGCGCCGTTCATGCGCGCAACAACCTCTCCCTGCTCGCGCATGTGACGGCCGAGGTCGCCAAAATCGCGGAAGAGACGGTCACAATGCAGGACATGCGTGGCTGGCTGAGCGCCCATCCCTGGCTCCTCTTACTCGACGGGCTCGATGAGGTCCCGCCCTCCGGAAACCGGTCAGCAGTCATCGATGCGATCGTTCGCTTTTGGGACGAGGTGGATCCGCTTCAGGCTGACGTCGCGCTGATTGTGACGACCCGGCCGCAAGGTTATAATGACGATCTCGACCCGGCCCTCTACCGGAAAATGTCGCTGACGCCACTCGACGCAACTCGTGCGCTTGACTACGCGACTAGGCTTGCCAACGTGAGGCTAACACCTGACCGTCGCGACCGCGTTCTTGAGCGGCTCGCGGAGGCTGCTAGCAGGCCGGCGACGAGCAGTCTTCTCGTCAGTCCGCTCCAAGTGGCCATCCTCTTCCAGTTGGTCGATCAGCGCGGCGTCGCCCCCACGGATCGCTGGACGCTGTTCAGTGGCTATGCCGCGGTTGTGACTGCGCGAGAACAGGAAAAGCCGGGCCCGTCTGGGGTGGTCATTCGCGACCACCACCTCAGCATTGAAAAGCTGTTGCGCAGGGTTGGGCTGCTCCTACACGTGGAGGCAGAGCGCGGCGGTGCCGCATCATCGAAAATCTCGATCGAGCTTGTTAACGCGGTCGTGCAGGACATCCTCAATGAGGACGGTTACGACGAGGCGCGCGTCATCGCTGTAGCGAGCGAGATCGTATCAGCTACCACTGACCGCCTCGTTTTCCTCGCCCAGCGCGAGGAGGGTCAGCTCGCGTTCGACGTCCGATCGCTGCAGGAGTATGCAGCGGCGGCCGAGATCATGTCTGGACGCGAGATAGCAGTCGGCGAGCGGCTGCACGAGATCGCAGGGCGCACTCACTGGCAACACGTCTACAAAATAGCCGCGAGCAAGGCGTTCTCCACCGCTGACGCCGGGTTGTTTCGCGACGTAATACTGTCGACCAATAGGATGGTCGATGTAAGGACGCCAGGTGAGGCAGCGCTGGCACGAGGGGCTCACCTCGCTCTGGAGCTTCTTGAGGACGGGCTAGCGCTCCAGCAACCCAACTACCGGCGTCAGATGCTCTCGCACGCACTCGCGACGCTACGTTCCGCCAGTCCCGAGACGACGGGCAGGCTGGTCAGGGTTCTCACAGGCTGCGAGCGGCGCGATCTCGACGAGGTGTCCTTGGCCGACCATCTTTCCGCCGTATCTCCAGATCGTCGGCGAGCGGCGTGGCGCCTATTGGCAAATTTATCGGCATCGGGAGCCGTTTGGGCGGACGACATCGGGGCAGGCTTCTGGCCCGCCGATGTCGAGACTGCGGTCGAGGCCGCGACTTGTGGTGCGCTGCCAGGCAACGGCCAACTGCGCGACCGCTTCCGAGCCGCCCTTCTGCAAGCAACGCCTCGCATGTTAGCACGGGGAATGGCCGCCCTCGATCCCAACGAGCCCCACGGCGAACTACTTGAGCTCGCGCCCCAATTGCAGGTTTTTCGGAACCGCCTGCACGATGGATCGACGGAGGCGACGCTACTGCCGGATCACGCAGGCGACATGCGTCTTCAGTTCACGACGATCGAAGCGGCGCGAAAGGCATACGAGGGGCCGCTTCCAACGGGTGCCTTATGGGATGCCGTGGTGGCAACGGCGTCTTTCCTTGCCGCGCCTTCGAAGAACGCGCTTGCGGCTTGGTGTGGCGCAGTCCTTGAGCCCGAGACAGCGAAGATGTTGGACGGCGCCGTTTTGCCATGGATCTTGACGACCGTGCTCCAAATCTTCGAACACGAGCAAGACGTGGGCGCGCTTACGGACTTGATCCTGGCGGGCGGTCTCGGAGAGCTCGAAGACTGGACGGATGCGGAAAGGCGCTGGATAGGCGATGGCGTTTTGGACGCGGATCTAGACGTCTGGAGCGGAGGTGCCTTCTTCCGGCACGATGTGGCATCCAGAGGCGCGCCAATGTTCGATGCTCTGGTGTCCTCGACGAACAAACGCGCGATCGACTGGGTGCCAGGTCTCGTGCAGCGCGCACTAAACGCGGAGTACGGTCCTCCCCGCAAACTTCTCGAATTTGTAGCCCGCGTTGCCGCGCAAGACCTGCCGGAACCCTCTCTGGGGGCGGCAGAATTCCTCGAGCTCGCCCCTCCGTCGCTCGACAGAATGGGTGATCACCGCCGCTTTTTTGATACTCGCGTGCTCGTCGCCGTGGAGCAGCAGGCATTCGAGGACGAAAAGGTTAAGCAGCGGATTGTCGATATCGTCACTAACCAGTTGCTCATGCTCAGCAACGGCCAAAGCGGGTCGCTGACCAAGCATCTCATGCAGCTTCTAGCCGAAGGGAGCGCGCCAGATGAGTATCTGGCTGTCCTCGCTGCACTGGGGGGCGAAAGTGGCGCACAGTTCGTCGAAGCGGTCGCACAACTTGGCACGGTTGTCGAACGGGCGAGTAGATCGGGGCTAGCGACATTGCGACAAGTCGCAGCTCTTGCCCGGGCAGTCCGCGGCGACGCGTCGGCGGCTGTGTGCACCGAGATCTTCTCCGACGAGGAGAATCTCGCACAGTGGATCTTCATAGGTCTGGCGCGCGCCGGGCACCTGCGGGTCGACATAGCCGAGGCGGGACTAGTCGCCGCTATGGCAGAGCGGAGCTGGAACACGGGCGCGAAAAGTCGCGCGCGATTGGCGCTTGCGTCGTTGATCGACAAACGCATGTCGGACATCGCTGCGGAACGCGTCTGGGCTCGGCTCGATTTGCCGCTGCGCTTGCGCGCAAGGCTGCGGATCGCAGCCGTTAGCTGAACCTTAGTTCACCATCCCTTGTGTTCGCGGCCTAAACTCGAGCGGGCATCAATTACCCATTTACCCTGCGTTCGTCACTGTACGGACAGCGGAATTTGACGAGCATTCAGCCTCTCCGAATCACGCTCAAAAGTGCGTTGCGTCTCAAGATGAGTCAGCAGCCTTGTTGACGGAGCGATGCTAAAGTTGACGTGCTCCCCTGAAATCGGGCCATTGGTAAGTTGGGCTCATCAAGAGGAGATGAGCCATGCGGCGGAGCCGTTTTACCGAAGAGCAGATCATAGCCGTGTTGCGCGAGCATGATGCGGGGGTGAAGACTGCGGAGCTGTGCCGGAAGCACGGGATCAGCGACGCGACGTTCTACAACTGGAAGGCGAAGTTCGGGGGCATGACGGTGTCCGAGGCGGCGCGGCTGCGGGCACTCGAGGACGAGAACCGGCGGTTGAAGAAGCTGCTGGCGGAGTCGATGCTCGATGTCTCGGCGTTGAAGGACCTGCTGGCAAAAAACTGACCCGGCCTGCAGATCGCTTCGCGGCGGTGGAGAAGCTCGTGGGCAACCACGGCTTCTCCGAACGCCGCGCCTGCAGGCTGGTCGGAGCGAACCGGTCGGCCTGGCAATACGAGCCGGTGCGTGGCGACGACGGCGCTGCGCGGGAGCGGTTGCGGGCCATTGCGAACGAGCGTCGGCGGTTCGGCTACCGGCGGCTGGCGATCATGCTCAGGCGTGAAGGCAAGACCATGAACCTGAAGAAGATCTACCGTCTGTACCGCGAGGAGCGGCTGACGGTGCGCAAGCGCGGCGGCCGCAAGCGGGCGCTGGGAACGCGGGCGCCGATGACGCTGCCCCAGGGTACCAATCAGCGCTGGAGCCTCGACTTCGTCAGCGATGCACTGGCCTGCGGCCGGCGCTTCCGGGTGCTCAATGTCATCGACGACTGGAGCCGCGAATGCCTTGCCAGCGTCGTCGACACGTCGCTGTCGGGCAAGCGGGTCGTGCGCGAGCTGGCGGCGATCGTCGAGCGTCGCGGCAAGCCGTGCACGATCGTCAGCGACAATGGCACCGAGCTCACCAGCCGTGCTGTCCTGGCGTGGTGCGAGGAAACCGGCATCGAATGGCACTACATCGCGCCCGGCAAGCCGACGCAAAACGGCTTCGTCGAGAGCTTCAACGGTCGCTTGCGCGACGAGTGCCTGAACGAGCACGCCTTCACCTCGCTGGCCGCTGCGAGGCGCATCATCGCGGCGTGGCAACTCGACTACAACACCGTGCGGCCGCACAGCGGGCTTGGCGGGCTATCGCCCGCCGCGTACGTCAGCCGTCCCAATCCGGGGCAACCGTGGAACGAGCCTAACTTATCCGCGGCCTGAAAACGGGGAGCACGTCAAAGTCCTTCTGGTGCCGCTACGAAGACACGTCGCGCGATAAACAGCCCGGTGATAGGCAAGGCGGGAAATCGAGCGGACAGGACCGCTTTCATCGCGCGAAAGTGAGTGCCAGCCGTCAGCACGTCATCGACAATGCCAATCTGCCGTATGGGAACTGCCGCTAGTGCTTCGTTGACATCGTATAAACCCAGAAGTTCGTCGACCGTCACGCGCGACCCGGCACCAGCCTCGTGGGCCGCAATGGCAGATTCGCGTTGAGCCACGAGATTCCGAACGTCGACGCCGGCGGCAATCGATCGGCAAAGCTGCTCAATCCTGTCGTCATACTGCGGATGTCCGACAGCTTTGGACCCGGGAACCGGTACAAGTGTCGCTTCCGCAAGCCAGGCCGGGTTGAGCGCCTGTCGAAACGCGGTTGCAGCGTCCCTGATCGCTTTGTTCTTGTAGTAGAGCTCGTTCGCTGAGCTGCCAGGCTTCTTTTTGAGGTTCGATATCAACCCGTTGGTTGAGCTAAAGCTGTAATTCTTGCCGCTGGTATATTCGTAGAGGAATAAGCATTTGTCTTCGCCCCGCAGACGAACATGATCGGCGAGCATGCTTTCATCGATCAGTGTGAAGCGAACATCACTCGCCAAGGGCGGACCAGATATCGTTCGACGTGCGCACGCGAACTGCCCCCTCGCTCTCGAACCGGGCAGGCCACGTGATGTCCGATCGCTCGAAACACGAATCGAGAATGAACAGTCTGCGACCCTGATGCATTGCTGCACGCGCCTGTATGAGCGTCCCGGACGTTTCGCCCGCTTCGACGATAATCGTGCCTTCCGTGAGCGCGCTCATCGTTATGTTTCGCTCGGGAAAGAAGAGCCGGTTCTGCGGGACGGCTTGCTGCCCGTAGCGCAGCACGGGCACTTGGGAGATCAAAAGGTACCCAGCGGCGATGCGCTGTTGCAGCTCGACATTCGATTTTGGGTAGTAGTGACCGAGGGGCGTGCCAATGACCGCGATGGTCTTGCCCCCGTGCGCGAGCGCAGCCGTGTGCGCGGCCGTGTCGATGCCTTCGGCTAGCCCTGACACCACGGCAAAATTACGCTCGACCAAATCTCGAGCTAGCTGCGCGGCCCGACGCACGCCGATCGCGGATGCCTTGCGGCTGCCGACCACCGCGATCCCTCGCAGCTCGGTTAGCTCCCACGCGCCCTGATAATAGAGCATTTCGACGGGATATTTAGCGTCACGAAGCTTATCGGGATAGTCGCCTGCATGGTGAATTCGCACGCCAAAGCGATCGACCCCGAGCTTCTTGAGCTTCGCGAAAACGTCGCTCGCGCATTGATCGGCCAGCGCCCGCCCGACAAAATCCGAAGGCATCGCCGTCGGGTCGTTAGAAAAGCGGTCGGCAAGCGTCTTGAACGTCGCCCCGCGCTCCAGCCACAACGCCTCGTATGCACCCATCTCTCGACGGGGGGAGATGGGAGCGACCGCAGGACCGCTGGCATCGAGCGCTAGATTCATCCTTTCCGACCTCCCTATCTGCGCTGCACCGGCATCATGGCGATTTATCCCCGCTTCGCCAAGCCGGACGCGTTTTTCAATCCGTTCCTTATATGTTCTTTTTATCCGCGTTTGTCGACCTCAAACGGCAAACATCGCCGCACAATTCAGGCGTGCACCCGCAATGCTGAAAATTAAGACGGGGACGCATCTACTCGTCGACCCGGTAGAACATCGGGTTCCGCAGCCAGTCCCTGATCGCCGATTCCCGCCAGCCGGTGCAGCGTTCGGCGATCCGGACCTGACCGGGAAAGCTGCCGCCCTGGATCTTACGGTAGAGCGTCGAACGGCTGAGCCCGGTGCGGTCGAGCACGGCGTCAATCCGGAGAATGCGGTCGGGAGCGTCGGACATGGCGATGATCCTGTTTGAGGGAGGGCGCAAACCCCGGCTCCCACCAAAATCCTCTTCCCATGATCGCCCGACAAGGCGGCCATTGCTCGCTATGGCCGCCGTTAGCCCTCCTCGACCCAACAGCACCCATAAAGTTGGATGCGAATGGCCCGGGCGTCTCACCTGCGGTGACCGCGCTCTACTCCGCTGCGCTCCGCCGAGCCGCTGCGCGTCTCGGCCCTTCGGGTCACGATCGCTGACGCAGATGCCGGGCGCTGCCCGGCGATGCGGCCATCGCGCCGGTGCGCGCGATGAAGCAGGCCTCCGGCCGTCGGTCTGGCGGGGTGGGCGTCACGCTCCTCTAGGCCCGCCGCGGCAGGCCGCAACCCGGACGGTGTCCGGGTCCTCCACTTCGTTGCGGCCCTGCGGGTGCGGCCCGCCGCTGTGCGCGGGCCTGGCGAAGCGCTCCTGCCGCCCACCCCGCCATTCCGGCGCCGGTCGCGGTCTTGAAGGAGAAGAGCCGTGGAACTCAAGCATATCGACCTGTCCTGCCTGTCGGTCTCGCCGGCCAACATGCGGGTCAAGGGCAGAACCCCCGACCTTGCCAACATTCTGCCGTCGGTGCGGGCCCGGGGTGTGTTGGTGCCGCTGATCGTGCGGGCGAACGGCAGCCCCGAGACCTATGAGATCGTCGCGGGCAAGCGGCGGTTCCATGCCGCGCTGGCAGTCGCCGAGGAGACGGGTGAAGCTGAGCCGCTGCCGTGCGCGGTCATCGCCGCCGGGGACGATGCCGCTGCGCTCGAAGCGTCGCTGATCGAGAACATCGCCCGGCTCGATCCCGACGAGGTGACGCGGTGGGAGACGTTCACCCGGCTGGTCCATGAGGGACGCAGGCCCGAGGACATCGCCGCGACCTTCGGGCTGACCGACCTGCAGGTGCGGCGCACCCTTGCGCTCGGCAACCTGCTGCCGCGCATCCGTGGCCTCTACCGGCGCGGCGAGATCGACGCCGCGACCGTCCGCCATCTCACCCTCGCGTCCAAAGCCAAGCAGCGCGAGTGGCTGGCGCTGTTCGACGACGGTACGGCCTATTGCCCGACCGGCAGCCAGTTGAAGGCGTGGGCGTTCGGCGGGGCGTCGATCCCGGTCAGTGCGGCGCTGTTCGACCTTGCCACCTACACTGGCGAGATTGTCTCCGACCTGTTCGGCGACGAGCGCTACTTCGCCAATGCCGAGACGTTCTGGGCAGCGCAGACCGCGGCGATCGACGGCAGGGTTGCCGCCTACCGCGAAGCCGGGTGGCGCGAGGTCGTCGTTCTGCCGGTCGGTACCGCGTTCCAGACGTGGGAGCATGAGCGGCGGACCAAGGCGAAGGGCGGGCGGGTCTATATCAGCGTCGGCACACGCGGCGATGCCGCGGTCCACGAAGGCTACATCACGACCAAGGAGGCGCGGCGGGAGGCGAAGGGCGAGGCGACAGCCGAGCGTCCCATTCGGCCTGAGGCGAGCGCCATCCTCAACGGCTATGTCGACCTTCATAGGCACGCCGCCGTGCGGGCCAAGCTGGCCGATGCGCCCGGCGTTGCACTCCGCGTCGCGGTCGCGCAGCTGATCGCCGGATCGTCGCTGTGGCAGGTGCGCGTCGCGTCCCAGCGGGCGGGGACCGATGCGGTCACCGAAAGCGTCGAGATCAGTCCGTCCGAGGGGTCATTCGATGCCAAGCGGCGGGCGATCCTCGCGATACTGGCGTTCGACCCCGAGACGCCGACCGTCACCGGCGGCAACGGGTATGATGAAGGGCTGACCCAGCTGTTTGTCCGGCTGACGGCGCTGTCCGACACCGACGTGCTGGCGGTGCTCGCCATCGTCGTCGGCGAGACCCTCGACCCGCGCAGCGACATCGTCGATGCGCTCGGTTTGCACCTTAGGGTCGACATGGCCGCCGTCTGGCAGGCGGATGCGGCGTTCGTCGATGCTTTGCGTGACCGCGAGGTGTTGCTCTCCATGATCGGCGAGGTCACGGGTCCAGCGGTGGCAGAAGCCAACAGCAAGGAGCCGGTCAAGACGCTGCGGACGATCCTCCGCGACTGCCTCGATGGCACCGGCGGGCGAGCCAGAGCGGAAGGCTGGGTGCCATGCTGGCTGGCGTTCCCGGCGAGCGCGTCCACTTCGCGTGGCGGGGTCGGTAGTGTCAGTCGGTCGGCGCGGGCGGTGGCTGCGCTGACGCCGCAGGCCGAGGTGCAAAACTCCGAGATGCACCGGGAAGCCGAGCCGGAGATCGAGCCGGTCCGCGCCGCCGCGTGATCCCCGTTGCTGGCGGCGGGCGACCGCCGCCAGCCCTTTCTCTTGAAGTGGAGGACGGACGATGAGCGATCATCCCGACCCGAGCGATCAGCCCGATCCGCAGACGATTGCAGACCTCGAAACGGCGATGCGGTCGCTGCCCTGGTTGACCCGTGAGGTGTTCCTCGCCGCTCGGCTCGACGCGGTATCCTATGCCGAGATCGCCAGCCGCACCGGGCTGACGGTCGATCAGGTTAGCAAGCGTATGGCAAACGCGATGGCAGCGCTCGACCGCGAGCTTGGCGGCGCACGGACGCCGTGGTGGCGGCGATGGCTGCGGTTCTGAACGAGGCTCGCCGGTCGCGAGGGTATGCGACCGGCGGAGCTGTAATTTGCTCGCGTCCGTCGCTAGGATCGCCGCGACCATGAACACCAGTCTCGACCATCTGCCGCAGGCCAAGCAGCGCGAACTCGCCCACGTCGTCCGCATCCTGTTCGAGGAGTTCGACGCAGCCCACGCGACGACGACGACGCGGTGGAAGAAGCAGGGGCGGATCGCCAAGATCGTGCTGTACGGCAGTTACGCACGCGGCGACTGGGTCGACGATCCGGTCGGCGGCTACACGTCGGATTACGACCTGCTGATCGTCGTCAACGACGACCGCCTGACCGACTTCGAGCTGTGGTCGGCGGCCGAGGACCGGTTACTGCGCGAGGCGACGATCACGCACACGCTGAGTGCACCGGCCAGCTTCATTGTCCACAGCCTCAGCGACGTGAACCAGCAGCTCGAGCGCGGTCGCCCGTTCTTCGTCGACATCGTCCGGCAGGGCATCGCGCTGTACGACGCCGAAGGGTTTAGTTTCGCCAGCCCGCGCGAGTTGCCAGCCGAGGAGGCGCGGGTCGAGGCGCAGGGCTACTTCGATCACTGGTTTGACCATGCCCTCAGCGCCAAGATGGGAGCCGATTTCTACGTCGAGCGGCAGAAGCCACGGGATGCGGCTTTCCTCTTTCATCAGGCCGTCGAACGATTTTACCACTGCACGTTGCTGACCATCACGCTGTACAGCCCGAAGTCGCACCGGCTTACCTTCCTCCGGTCACAGTGCGAGCAGATCGCGCCGTCGCTGATCGCGGCGTGGCCTCGCGATGAGCGGTTCGCGCGACGCTGCTTCGAGCTGTTGCGTCAGGCGTACGTCAGCGCGCGCTACTCACCGCATTACGAGATCAGCGGCGATGAGCTGACGTGGCTTGGTGCCCATGTCGCCGAGCTGCAGACGCTCGTCGAGACGGTCTGCCGCGCGCGGTTGGAGTTGAGCGTAGTCGCGGACTCGTAAAGCGAACCGCCTGAAAGCAGCCCAAGATGAACAAAGCAGTCGGAACGCCGGCTACTGTCAGGCGGATATGGCGCCGGGATCCACGATCAAAATATGATCAAAGCCCTCGGCCGTCGTGGGCTCTTCAAACTGGTTCGCGACAGAACGGATTACTGCAACCGGAACGACTTTATCTGACGGTCGGCGCGCATTGCGCGCTATAGCTGCTTCAAGAGGCACCCTTATCCAAACGGCATCTATGGGAACGCCGAGTCGTCTTGTGATGCCAACGATCAGAGCACGGTGGCGTACACCGGGAAGAGCCGCATCGAAGTAGATCGTTGTAGGTGAAGCGGGCTGGGAAGCTATCCACGTCGTTTTGCCCGCCCCTTGGATTCCGCAAACCAAGACCACGCGCGGCGTCCCTTCTGCGTCCTTTATGGCTCGCTCTAGCGCCTTGTATGAGTGCTCCCAAGCCGATGCGTTGCGTACAGGCGTCCAGACGCGACCGTCATTGGTCTCAGGAAAGTCATCCGGGTTGATCGCCACGTTGGCAGGGTTGGTTGCCGCCATCCATGGTGGCTCCTTCAATGTCAGCTTTGTCAAAGTCTAGGCCGAAAGACGACCGTCGCGAAACTGTCCCGTCGCTGCTATTTCCCCATTTTCGAGTTACCACCTCGTTCGCCACGGCCGCCCGACCCTCATGGTCGTCGTTGAACGCCCGCTTTCCCCGCCGTCGCCACAGCATCAGCGCCGCCTCGCGATCGTCGCCGCGCAGTCGCGCCGCCGCCTCGACCAGCACGCCGAAGATCACCGCGCGGTCGTCATCAGCAAGTTCGATCAGTCCCGCCTTGGCAACCAGCCCGCCGAGCTCGATCAGCTGCCGGGTGCGTTCGCGCCGCTTCACCTGCCAGTCCCGCGTGTCACTCCGCGCCCGACGTGCGAGCAGGCGGTGACGCAGTGCCGTCGCCCGCCGGTTCGCCGCCAGTATCGCCGCGAGCATATCGGCGAGCGTCGCGCGTTCCACGAAAGAACGCGGCGCCACGCCGACGCCAGCCCTCCCGGATTGCGGCGTCTTTGTTGTCGACCGCGGCGACCAGCACACCGGCGAGCACCTCGACCGGCAACGCGTCGGCGGCAGAGGCGGTGACCAGTTCGCCAAGCTGGACCAGCTTGCGGTGCCGGAGGTCGCGGGTGCGGTCGCTCAGCTGCTTCAGCTCGGCGTCGTAATCCCGTGGCTTGCGCATCGAGTCGGTCCTCACCTTGAGTTGCCGACCGACCAGTTATCTTCGGTTCCGCTGCTCCTCAACCCGTTGGAACTGCTTGGGACGCTGCGGTCCCGAGGCGGATGTAATCCGTCGAGGGCGCGCTTATACGTCGTGCCGACGTCGCTGGTGAGGAGTAGATGGGGTGCCGTCATGGCGCTCTACCACTTCTCGGCAAAGGTCATCGGCCGCGGTGCTGGCTCCAGCGCTGTCGCCGCGGCGGCATACCGCTCGGCCTCGCGGCTGCACGACGAGCGCCTCGACCGCCACCACGACTTCTCGAACAAGGCCGGCGTCGTCCACTCCGAGGTGATGCTCCCCGAGGGTGCACCCGAGCAATTGGCCGACCGAGCCGCGCTGTGGAACGCGGTCGAGGCAGGCGAGAAGCGGATCGACGCCCAGCTCGCACGCGAGATCGAGTTCGCCATCCCCCGCGATCTCGATCAGACGCAGGGCATCCGCCTCGCGCGCGAGTTCGTGAAGTCCGAGTTCGTCGACCGCGGCATGATCGCCGACCTCAACGTCCACTGGGACATCGGACCCGATGGGCTGGCGAAGCCGCACGCGCACGTTATGCTGACCATGCGCGAGGTCGGCGAGGACGGGTTCGGCGCCAAGGTCCGCGACTGGAACCGCACCCAGCTCCTCGAACACTGGCGCGAGGCATGGGGGACGCACGTCAACGCGCGCCTCGCCGAACTCGACATCGACGCCCGCGTCGATCACCGCAGCCTAGACGCCCAAGGCATCGACCTCGAGCCGCAGCACAAGATCGGCCCAGCGGCGTCCCGCATGGCGCGCGATGGACTTCAGCTCGAGCGCGTCGACGAACATGCTGCAATTGCGCGCGCCAACGGCGAAAAGCTGCTTGCTCGCCCGGAGCTGGCACTTGACGCAATCACCCACCAGCAAGCGACATTTACGACGCGCGACCTCGCGATGTTCGTCCATCGCCATAGCGACGGCAAGGAGCAGTTCGACCGCGTGCTGGCGGCGGTCAGGGCGTCACCCGAGATCGTCGCGCTGGGCAGCGACGGCCGCGGCGAGGCGCGGTTCACTTCGCGGGCAATGATCGCGACCGAGCAGCGCCTCGAACGCGCCACCGCCGCACTCGACGCCGACCGAAGCCACCGCGTCGGCACGCGCGTGCAGGACGCGGCGCTGGCGCGCGCCGCAGCGCGCGGCATGGTCCTCTCGCCCGAGCAGCGGACGGCGTTCGCCCATGTCGCCGAGGCGAAGGGACTCGGCGTCGTCATCGGCTATGCCGGGACGGGGAAGTCGGCGATGCTCGGGGTGGCGCGCGAGGCGTGGGAGAGTGCCGGCTATCAGGTGCAGGGCGTTGCCTTGTCGGGCATCGCCGCCGAGAACCTCGCGAGCGGTTCGGGTATCGCGTCGCGCACCATCGCCAGCCTCGAACACAGCTGGGCGCAGGATCGCGACCGGCTGACCGGGCGTGACGTCCTCGTCGTCGACGAGGCAGGGATGATCGGTAGTCGCCAGATGGAGCGGGTGCTGTCGGAAGCCCGCGACCGCGGCGCCAAGGTCGTGCTTGTCGGCGACGCGAAGCAGCTCCAGGCGATCGAAGCCGGCGCGGCGTTCCGCAGCGTCGCCGAGCGGCACGGGGCGGCCGAGATCACCGACATCCGTCGCCAGCGCGACGACTGGCAGCGCGACGCGACACGGCAGCTGGCGACCGGCCGCACCGCGCAGGCGATCAACGCCTATGCCGAGCATGGCAATGTCCACGCATCTCCGACGCGCGACGACGCGCGCGCGGCGCTGGTCGAGCGCTGGGATCGCGACCGGCAGGATGCTCCTGACGCGACGCGGATCATCCTCACCCACACCAACGACGAGGTTCGCGCGCTCAACCTGGCCGCCCGCGAGCGGCGGCGCGACGCGGGCGAACTGGGCCAGGACGTGAAGATCCAGACCGAGCGCGGCAGCCGCGAGTTCGCAAGCGGCGACCGGGTCATGTTCCTGCAGAACGAGCGCAGCCTTGGCGTGAAGAATGGCACCCTCGGCACAATCGAGCAGGTGAGCAGCGCGCGCATGGCCGTGCGGCTCGACGACGGTCGGTCGGCGGCGTTCGACATCAAGGACTACGCGAACCTCGACCACGGCTATGCCGCCACCGTCCACAAGGAGCAGGGCGTGACGGTCGACCGGGTCCATGTCCTCGCCACGCCGGGTCTCGACAGCCACGCGGCGTACGTTGCGCTGTCGCGTCACCGCGATCGGGTCGACCTCCACTATGGCCACGACGACTTTGCCGACCAGCGCCAGTTGGTAGGTGCGCTATCGCGCGACCGCGGCAAGGACATGGCTTCGGATTATGCGGAGCAACAGACGTCCGACCGCAGCAGGGCGGCGGAGCCGGCGCGGCAGCCCGGCCGGTTCGCGGGGCTCCGGCTGACGCCGGCGGGACCCGCCGTCGACGTCACCCAGTCCCCGTTCGACAAGGCGGTCGAACGGTTTGCGCGCGCAACAGCAGACATCGGCCGGATGCAGGTGCAGGGGCTGTCGGCGCTGCCGCATCAGCGGCAGGCGCTCGACGCGGCATCGAAGGGGCTCGACGCGATGCAATCTGAGGCGGCGCGCGACCTGCGGGCCGCGTTCGCGAGCACGCCGGCCCTTGTCGTCGATGCCGCCAAGGGACGGACGACTGCCGCCATCCGCGCCATGACGCTCGAAGCCGAGGTGCGCGTCGATCTCGGCCGCCGCGCCGACCGGTTCGTCGCCGACTGGCAGCGGCAGGCAAAGCAGTATGCGACACTCGACAGGAACCGCGACTACGATGCCGCCGACAAGGTAAGCGAAGCCATGAACGGCATGGCGAAAGGCCTTGAGCGTGATCCCCAGCTCGAGTCGCTGCTGCGCAACCGGGTGAAAGAGCTCGGAATCGGCACGTCGAGCGGAGCATCCTTGTCCCATGAGCTCCAGCAGGGACGCACCCACTCGCGGGGCTACGACCTGTCGCTGTAGGCTGCGCGAATGGCTCCGAACCCGACCAGCGATACCGATCCCGACGCCACCGCCCAGGCGTTCGACGAGTTGCGCGGCGAGGTGAGTCTGACCCGCCGCGCGGTCGAGGGGCTGACCGCCGCGCGCGAGCGGGTGCCAGACTACAGCGTCACATTGGGCACGATGACGAAGGCGCTCGACGCCGCGGTCGCTGCGCTCGCGCGGATCGAGGCGAGCCCTGCGGTGCGGCTGTCGCCTGCCGCACTGACCGCCGAGATCGTCAAGGCCGGGGCCGCGGCACGGGCCGACGACGCGAAGCTGGTCCACGAGACGCGCGATGCGATGCTGCGCGCGATCGGCCGAGTCGATGGCATCGTCGAGCGCGGGCAGGCGGCTGACCGTCAGCTGCGGCAGCGAATGTGGAGCGCGGCCGCCGGGGCGGTTGCGGGGATGCTGTTCTGGGCCGTGCTGCCGGGTGCCGTCGCGCGGGCGCTGCCGGCGAGCTGGCATGTGCCCGAGTGGATGGCGGCGCGGACGCTGGGGGTGGATCAGCGGACGCTGGACCGGCACGCGCTGGTGGGGGTATCGTATCTGGAGTCAGCGGCTCCCGATGTTTATGCCTGATGGCGGGCGGACCGTCCGCTTTCACGGTGATTGTGGTGGCAAAGCGGAAAGGCCGCTTTCAGGTGCCTAAACGAAGTAAGCTACCGTTTGTTCATATAGCAGGGTGGAAATCTCAACCGCCGGTCAATGGTAGATACCCGTATGTTGCTGGGCAGCAAACCCGCGACTCGGTCGTATGTTCATCCCACCTGGCCGCAGCGCCGCAACCGTTGCAGCAGCTTATCCCTTGCAGCTCGAATTTCTGAGGCGCGCCAAAGCTCTGGTTTGCGATCGGCATGTTTCCCCCTTACTGAGCTGCAGGGGAGCATTTCATAACGCATGGACGTCACCGATCTTCAGGGCGGGGTGGACAAGGCGATTGACGCGCTTTTCGCTGACCGGTTGGCGCTCTTGTGTGGCGCCGGACTGTCTATGGCTGCACCCAGCTCAGTGCCCAGCGCAGCCACGTTGGCCATCAGAGCGAAGCTAAAATATGACGCGACTTACGGTGCGTCCCGCCCGCCGCTGCCAGTGTCCATCGATGATCAGGCGGAGTACTTCTTCCAGCGTAATGAGCTTCCTGATGTGTATCTGCGCACCTACATCGACCATGACGCGTTTGCGGGACAACCTAATGACGGACATCTCGCCGCGGCGGATCTTCTGCTCACCGGGGGCATCAGTATAGCTGTATCAACCAATGTCGACACACTGATAGAAACAGCCGGCAATCTTCTATTTGGCCACGTCGGAGCGGGGGTCAGTCGCGATAAGGTTGCTTCACTACCGCCAACAAAAGCTCCGCTCCTGAAAATTCATGGCTGCTGGAGCGACCCAGCAGGAACGGTCTGGGCCGCCGGGCAAGTCGATGCGGAGCCGATCAAAACCCGACTTGAGGAGGGTGGAGCCTGGTTATCGCAGCGCCTCCTCAATCGGGATCTTGTGATTGTTGGGTATTGGACGGACTGGGACTATCTAAATGAGGTCTTGGAGAAATCGCTTGGGGCCGTAAGCCCTAGCAGGATAATCGTCGTCGATCCCTGCGACACCGCGACGTTCGAAACAAAGGCAAAAGCGCTGTTTGAATTGGGCGAACGTGCGACCTCCGGTTTCTATCACGTGAAAGAATCCGGGGCGGTATTTCTCAACCAACTTCGGATCGACTTTTCTCGCGCCCTGCTGCGCCGCATACTGCATTCGGGTTCGGCACCTTTCGAGCATCACACAGGAACACCGCCCGATTCTGCATGGCTGGAGCCGCCCGCGGCCGAAGCGCAAACGCTTTGGCGCATCCGGCGAGACCTTGAAGGAGCCTCGCCGAACGAGCCGGCGAGGGGTCATCAGCCAGTCGAGGAACCGTTGCTCGGCATGACACTACTGCAGTTGCAGGCGAAAGGCGCTATACCCGAAGATAGCTGCTGGAACTTGGGCGGGATCCGGGTTCGCGTTTTGCGCTCGATCAACCGGCCGCTTTATGAGGTCGAGGCTGTATACGCTCGCGAGATCGCGCCAGTGCTCGCCTCGGAATATGTGATCGCGGTAGGAGCTGAGGCATTGCCACTACTATCGAGTATCGCTCGAGGATCGCCTGCCGGCTCGATTGCCCGTGGATCTTCGACTAAATGGCGGTCACGGCCTGACGCAGTGGCGGAGTTGGGGCTGTGAGTGTGTTGCAGCTTGCGTTGCAGCAACTCGATCAAGCACATTACTCCGTCGCTATTGTAGACGATTCCACCGGCCAGTATTTGGTATTTGAAGGGGAAACTGTTCTTGGCTTCGTGCTCGCTTTCCCGGATGGCGCAAGCCTGATCGATACTTGGCGGGCACGAAGTCAGCACGTCCTGAAAGCGTCGCAGTTCGGCCTGCGTCGAGCGGAAGCCAAGGCTTGGAACGCATATCTGGTTCTACTGGCTCGGGACTTGGCGGACTATGGTGTCAGCGTCAACCTGAGCGCGATCGAGGAAGACCTGACTGGGACGCGGAAGATTGCTCGCGCTGGAATCTCGACCGAAACGATGGTGCGAGCCGCGCTGTTGCCACTACTCGCTATGCAGAACGCGCCACAATTAAATGCAGTTGACATGGCGGCTGAAATCCGGCTGCGAACATCGGAGCTTCCAAGTGAATTGATTGACGCCTTCGTCCGCGGGGCACCAGAAGCGACGATGCTCCAGCTGTTGGAGACTGCCCAATGAGGCTCAGCTTCGTCCACCTTTACGGCTTCCGCGGTTATCGTAAGCCGGTACGTATTGACTTCGCTGACAGTTTTACGATTGTCGACGGCCGTAACGGCGTTGGCAAAAGCACAATCTTTGATGCGGTAGAATTCGCTCTGACCGGAACCATTAGCAAATATCTCGATGCGAAGGCTGATGGCGAGTCTGTCGCCGACTATCTTTGGTGGACTGGCCCAGATGGACAGGACGATGATTTCGCGAAGCACTTTGTCGAAGTTGGGTTCCGCGACGGCGACAATCACTTCGAGATCCGGCGTACGCCGCTTGATCCGAAAGATATCGATGTAAAGACGCGAGTCGAGAATCTATACCTACCGAGCGCCGCACCCCGCGAAGCAATTGCGCAGCTTTGTAACTCGACGATCATTCGCGACGAGCATATCGCGCGGCTAAGCCTCGACTTGAAAGAAGGTGAGCGTTTCAACCTGCTCCGTGATGCAATCGGCGCGGTCGATGCAGAGGACTGGATAAAACGTGCGCAGGCTCTTCACTCAGCCGCTGCAACACGCACGAAATCGGCGCAGGTTGAGGTGGAGATGGCAACCGCTGCTCAGGCAACTGCCGCACGCCAGGTGGACCAAGCCCGAGCTTCGCTGCCCGCTGCCGACCTGGTGGGTCAGGCGGGAACTCGGCTACAGCGCACGTTGGCCACTTCCGCTGGAAGCGGTCAGCTGCCGGACCTGGCACGCCATCGTCTCGTAGATATTGCCGCCGAACTCGAGCGACTAAACCCGTTGCTTGCTGACTTTCCTCAATATGATCGGGCGCGCGAGATTTTGCCTGATGCGGATGCACGAGCATCCGCAGCGGCCGCCACGGCGAAGCGCACGCAGCTCAAGTACGAAGATAGTCTCAAACCACTCGCTGCCGCGCCAGTTGCTAGCGAGCTTTCGGGCCAGGCTCGTCAACTAGAGAGCTTGGTGGAGCTCGGCCGCCGATTGGATTTGCGCGACGGACATTGCCCGCTGTGCGCGAGCGGCGTCAGTCGCGAGGAGTTCCATAACGGGCTAGATCTGGCTTTGACGATTGCGAGAAATCTCGACGATAAGGCTGTTGAACAAGCTCAGTTGGAGCGTGAACGTGATGCGGCGCTGGAAGAAGCACAGCGCACTGGTCTGGCTTTACAACAGGTAACCGGAGAGCGTGGCCGCATTCAGTCGTTTATCACGGACTTCGAAGCGCGATTGCAGACCGCATCCTTGCCGAGTGCTAGTTTCGCTGAAATCGAGCAACGGCAAACCAAGCTCGAAGCAGAGAAGCAAAGTGTCGCTGCCGATCTCAGAATGCTCGACACACTTTCGTTCGACCGGATGATCACACGCGCATCCAGCGACCAAGTCTCCGCTACGGAACGCGTGCGCCTCGCTGAGGTCCGGCTCGGCCGCACACGCAACGCCGAGTCCCGCGCTAAGGCGATCTTCGATGCTGCGCGCAGAGCGTCCGCCGAAACTTTCCAGCAGCGCCTCGACCGTGTCATCCCGCTAATGTCGGAGCTTTACAAACGACTGCGGCCGCATCCTATTTGGGGTGACATCGAATACAGCGTGCGCGGAGACGTCAAGCGGTTCCTTACGCTGAAGGTGGGGGGCGACGTCAACCCGCAATTCGTTTTCTCAAGCGGTCAACGACGAGCGACTGGCCTAGCTTTCCTGCTGTCAGTCAATCTCTCGATCGCCTGGAGCAGGTGGCAGAGTATTCTGCTCGATGATCCCGTCCAACACGTGGACGATTTCAGAACGGTGCATCTGGCCGAGGTCCTCGCGCAACTCTGCCAGTCCGGCAGACAAGTAATATGTGCAGTTGAGGACAGCGCGCTTGCCGATCTGATGTGCCGTCGCCTCCCATCATCCGTCGCTGCGCCGGGCAAGCGGATCAGTCTTGGCACCGACCCAACAGGTGCGTTGAGCGTAGTCCATGAGCAGGTCATTTCCACCCTCAACCGACGCTCGCTCATACTCCCACAAGAGTCGCTCAGCGCGTGACCGTCACGCCTGGGCGCACGCCGCAGCGGACTTTCAGGAGTGATCTGAACGGGTAGCCAAGGGAGCGCTGTAAAGGGGGACTGGCAGTCTTGCGATCATCGTGCGCAAATCCGCGACGTGCTTCGGCCGAGCTTCAGCGATGACCAACTCGACGTCATTATCAAGTCAAGGACAGAACTTGAGGATGCCCGCCATGCTGGGATCGTGGTCATCACACGCGACTACCTCCCCAACCTTATGGCGCGAACGCTGCTGCTGCCGGACTCGGATCAGTCTTACACCTCGGCCGAGCAGTCCCTGCGCGATTCTTGATGGCACACCGGACCCGGCCCCGGGGCTCGGAAGCCGCCCCCGTAACGATAGTTCGGGTTCCTGCGGACCACGGTCTCGACATACAAGACTTGTCTGTCCTGGGTGCCCGATACCGACAGCTATCGCGGAGTTAGAGCCGAACATCGACAGACCCTTAGCGGACCATCCACATCATAATGAGAAGGTCAACCAACGTCTGCTGCTGAAGGGCCGAAAAGGATTTTAGTGACCGGCGTTGGGTTAGCTGCCCCGTTTCTCGCTGGCAGGGCGGCAGCCAAGGTCTAATCGAGCCACGCTCCGACGATTGAGCGGAAAGCTGGATTTGCTCGTCACTAGCTACGGCTTGAGCGGACGTTGCCGCCAACAAACCTCCACCACACTGCGCTTTACAGAATATCGCCGCGTCGGCACATCATACACGCGGGAGCCACGATCCGTGAACTTATTCAACAAGAAGACGATTTTGCGCGCTGTTGCGCAAGCCGGGGCACCGAACGTCGCGCGCCAGGGAGCCTTTCGCCGTTGGGCGGAGTCGATCGCCTCAGGCCGCATTGCCGAGCTCAAGGAAACCGAGTTGCATGGCCCATTCATGCAGACGATTGCGATCGAGGCGCTGGGTTATCGCGGGCCGGTCGTCCAAGGGGCCTATAGTGTCACCCAAGAGAAATCGATCATCCAAGGTTCGGTCGACCTTGCGTTCGGTAGCTTCGGCGGGATCCACCGTCGCATCGTCGCGCCTTTCGAGCTGAAAGGGGCGGACACCAAGGATCTCGATGCGATCATGCCGGGCCGCGCAAAAAGTCCGGTGGATCAGGCCTGGGAATATGCCACCAACAATGTCGGGACGCGCTGGGTGCTGGTCTCGAACTATCTCGAGATCCGACTCTATGCTTATGGAGAGGGTCGCCAAAATTATGAGCCGTTCGATCTTTCTCGTCTTCACGAACACGATGAGTTCGCCCGAGCACAGTTGCTCCTGTCTGCCGAGAGCCTCCTCGGCGGCCGGACGGCCGAATTGCTGGACGAAAGCCGCCGGGAAAATCGCGACATCACCGAGCGGCTTTATGCGGACTATAAAGCGCTGCGGGAGGCGCTGATCGCCGCCGTCGGTCAGGCGGTCCCGACCTTATCTCCGCTTTCGAGGATTCGCATCGGGCAAACACTGCTAGATCGTATATTGTTCATAGCCTTCGCCGAGGACACTGCGCTTTTGCCGCCGCGTACGCTCGAGCGTGCTTTTGAACATAGCGACCCATACAATCCGCAACCAGTCTGGCGCACCTTCCAGGCGTTGTTCCGCGCGATCGACGCCGGCAACAGTCATCTCAACATCCCGCGATATAATGGCGGCCTGTTTGCGGCCGATCCTGTGATCGATGGTTTGCTGCTTGGCGATTACCTCTGTGAGGGCTTTCGGCAGCTTGCTGAATATGACTTCGCGTCCGAGGTTTCGGTAACGGTGCTGGGTCACATCTTCGAGCAGTCGATCGCGGATGTGGAGCAGCTGCAAGCGGTCGCCCTCGGGCAGGAGGTCGAACCTAAAAAGAAAACGAGGGGGACCAGCGGCCGTCGTAAGCGCGACGGCGTCGTCTATACGCCCGACTATATCGCCCGCTTCATCGTCGATCAAACACTCGGCGCGCACGCGCGGGACATCTTCACCGTCGTGCTGCGCGACTATGCGTTGAAGGGCGCAGCGGCTGCAGATGATCCCATCCGCTGGCGATCGAAAACCGCCGAGCGCCAAGCTTGGCGGGCCTATCGCAACAGATTGACGAGCCTGCGCATTGTCGATCCCGCCTGCGGCTCGGGAGTATTCTTAGTGATGGCCTTCGACTGGATGAAGATCGAGATCAGCCGCGTGAATGCCAAGCTCGCCGAGCTAAGCGAGACCGGCCAGGTCGGCGATTTGTTGGATCCAGACAGCGAGATCCTTGCCAACAACCTGTTCGGGGTCGACGTGAATGAGGAGAGCGTCGAGATCGCGAAGCTGAGCCTGTGGATCAAGACCGCACGCCGCGGAAAGGTGCTCGACTCGCTCGACGCCAATTTCCGGGTCGGCGACAGCCTCATCGAGGATGCGAGCTTCGCCTATCGCCAGCATGGATTCGTGTGGCGCGATGCCTTTCCCGACATTTTCGCGGAAGGCGGGTTCGACATAGTCCTCGGCAACCCGCCTTATGTGCGGATGGAACTTCTCAAGCAGATGAAGCCTTGGCTCGAGAAGCGCTATGCAGTCGTGGCCGACCGCGCCAATCTCTATGCCTATTTCTTCGAGCGCGGGCTAAAGCTGCTCAAGCCCGGCGGCCGCATGGGCTATATCAGTTCCAACACATTCTTCAAAACGGGTTCGGGCGCGCCACTGCGCAATTTACTGCGGCAAACGGCAACCTTAGAAACGATTGTCAACTTCGGCGAGCATCAGGTCTTCGAGGGCGTGACTACTTATCCGGCGATCCTCATCATGCGCGCTGAGCCGCCACTTGCGGGACATGCTTTCCAGTTTTGGAACGTTGATCCGCTGCCGAGCGATGCGTTCGAGAAGCATTTCATAGAAGCGGCGCGACCTTACCCGCAGGCGCGGCTTGACGGCAGCTCGTGGGAGTTGGAGGGCGAGACCCGGCAAGCCCTAAGGGATAAAATCAAAGGATCTCGGCCGACGTTAAAGGAGGTCTTCGGTGCACCGCTTTACGGCATCAAGACGGGTTTTAACAAAGCATTCGTCATCGACGCACCGACGAAGGAGCGGCTGTGCCGTGAGGACGCCCGATCCGCCGAGCTCCTTAAGCCTTTCCTTGAAGGCAAGGACCTCAAGCGCTGGCGCGCCGAACCACTCGGCAAGTGGATCATTTACATCCCCAAGAACCGGGTAATCATAAGCGACTATCCGGCGATCCGGGGCTGGCTTCAGCCCTTCCGAGAAGCACTGGAAGCCCGCGCGACGCCACAGAAGTGGTTCGAGCTGCAGCAGGCACAGGACTCCTGCGAGAAGCACTACCAAGGCCGCAAGATCGTCTACGGCGAGTTCTCGTCGGAGAATCTATTTAGCATTGACGAAGGTCATTACATAAACAATAAGTGCTACTTCATCCCGAGCACTGAGTGGTGGCTGCTCGCCTACCTAAATTCCCGCGTCTTCTGGTTTTGCGTGACCGGTGAAAGCGTGCCCGTCCGCGGCGCAACCTACCAAATGCAATCGCAGTATCTGGAAGTCGCGCCGGTACCAGCGGCGACCCATGCGCAGCAGGAGAAGCTCGCCGCTCTCGCGCAATCCGCGCAGGCAAAAAGCGAGCAACGCCTACGGCTTCAGAGGCTAGTGACCCGCCGCATCACCGACCTGCGGCCCGCCGGCAACGCCACCCCTCTTTCGGGACGGCTAAAAGCATGGTGGGATTTGCCTACGTTCGCCGCTTTTAAGGCGGAAATCGAGAAGTTGTTCAAGGTCGACATCCCGCTCAAGGAACGAAGCGAATGGGAGGATTGGATGGCGGCGGGTCGCGCCGACATAAATCGCCTGTCAGCGCAAATCGAACAAAACGAGCGCGATATCGATACCGTGATGTATGAGCTGTTTGATCTCAATCTGGTGGAGATCGCAATCTTGGAAGGGCGAGGCGAGATCTCAGCAACAACGGCTAGTTCAATTCGTAACTAGAACGGCGGCGGGTGTAACGCCTTCTCGTGACAGCAGAGTTGGCTGCTTTGTGCGCGACTAGCGCTTATGAACGAGTGGCCGAGTCGGGAAGCACATTGCTGCCTTTGTATGTCCGGCTGTGGGTCCTCAACGTTGCCGGGGCCAGCGATAAGAAGCTACCTTTCTACAAGGGGTGCAGATCGCCGTGCGACGTCTCTGCCTCCTCGAGGTACTTCGCCCACCATTCCATCATTCGACGCCTATGACCTAGGTAGCGCGCTGAATTGTACGCGGCCCGGACGCCGCGCGGCGTATGGGCGAGCTGATGCTCGATCCAATCGGGCTCGAACAATCCGCTTTCGTTAAGCACAGTGCTCGCCAAGCCGCGAAAGCCGTGCACGGTCGCCTTACCCCGCAGCCCGATGCGGTACATGATGTCGAGCATCCGGTTCTCACTGATCGTCGATGTCTTCGATCCCACCACCGGAAAAAGATACCGTCCGAACCTCTCGTTGCCCGCGGTGCGGTAGACATTCGCGTCGCGAATCTCGTCGAGCAGCGCAACCGCCTGCGGGGCCAACGGCACGATATGCTCCGACCGCATCTTCATGCGGCCCGACGGGATGCGCCATAGCGGCTCGCAGGTGCCGATCCCCTCAATCTCGCACCACTCCGCCATCCGGGTTTCCTGCGTCCGCACCATGGTCATTATCGTCCAGCGCAATGCGAGGTGGCTCTTGCGTTCACCGCCATCAGCATTCAATTTCGCAAAAAAGCCCGGCAACGCCGTAACCGCGACCTTGGAGAGGTGCTGGACCGGCTTGGGCGTCGCCATCGCCGGGGCCAGATCACGGCACGGGTCGCTGGCGCATCGCCCGTCGGGAATAGCGTAGCGGAACACCTCGCTGCAGTGGTTCTTCACGCGGTGCGCCATCTCGATCGAGCCGCGCCGCTCGATCGCCCGAAACGCTTCGAGCATCTGGCGCGGCGTGATGCTGGCGATCGGCTCACGGCCGACGACCGGAAAAATGTCCCCCACCATCCGACGCATGATGACGCCGGCATAGCGCGGTGACCAGCCGAGCAACCGGGTCTCGTGCCACTCGCGCGCGACCGCCTCGAAGCTGCTGTCCGGTACAATGCCCGCCGCCTTGCTCTTGGCGTCCGCGCGCAACTTCGGTTGTGCGGTGGGTGCCATGCCGAGCAGGAGCTGGGCTTTGACAGCGCTGCGCCAGTCCCGCGCGTCGCGCAGGCTCACCTCGGGATAGCCACCGCCCTTCAGGAATTTCTGCTTGCCTTCATACCGGCAAGCGAGGCCCCAGTTTTTCGTGCCGCTCGGATAGACCGCCACGAACAGGCCGCCGCCGTCCGAACGCTTGTACGGCTTGGCCTGCGGCTTCAGCGTCTTCACAGCGACGTCGGTCAGCATTTCTCGTACTCCGCCAGCACCGACCATGTTGTTGGAACAGTGTTGGAAATTTGTTGGCTGTTCCAACAAACTGCCCATCAGAGCGCTGGGCTGCAAGGGTTGCCCCTGAACCGCTGCTGGACACTAACCCATTGGTTTTATTTAATTAAGATAGGAGGCAAGGGACGCTTTGGGAGGCCTTGGCATGTCCCTGGAATGCGTCTCTGGTCGGAGCGACAGGATTCGAACCTGCGACCCCTTCACCCCCAGCGAAGTGCGCTACCAGACTGCGCCACGCTCCGACCGGCGGGTGGTGTAGGGCGGGGGCGGGCGAAGCGCAAGGCTCAGGCGAGCGCGGCCGCGGCCCACGGCGGCAGGTCTGCAGCGGCGAACTTCACGCGGCTCGCTTCGGCGGAGTAGAGCAGCCGGCGGCGCATGCCGCTGTTGTCGATCAGGATGACGCGGTCGGCGAGGCCCATCGCCGCGCGCAGATTGCCGAAGCTGCGCGCGTAGCGGCGGTTAAGGTCGGCGATTGGAACGTTGTGGCCGCCGGCGGCGACCCGGACGCTGACGCGACTGACGGACAGGGTCGGATCATCGATCCCGACATAAACGAGGTTGACCTTGAAGCCGCGGGCGGCGGCCGCTCGCATGATGGCCAGTTCGCTGTTGCCGGTTAACGTCGTCTCGATGAGGAACGGACGACCCTCCGCCAGCGCCGCTTCGCGTGCGCGGACCGCAAGCCTGCGGCGGCGGCGATGCGCGCCGTGTCGTCGAGCGCCGCCGATAGATCGCGGGCATAGATGTCGGGGTTGATGACGGTGAGCCGATTGTCGCCATAACGCTCGACGATCGTCGACTTGCCGGCACCGTTGGGGCCACCCACGACCCAGAGCTGCGGCCTCACGCGAGCGGTCGCACGACCACTTCATCGGCTCCGTTGAACCGGACGAGTTCGCGATGCCCGTCGGGGTGATGCTTAATCACCACCCCGAAAGGCGTATCCTTTTCGCGGTAGAAGACCGCCCGCCCTGCCTCCAGATGATCGCGCGCGGCCTTGCCGTCGTCGAACTGGGCGGCGTGTTCGAATTCGGCCCACAGGTCGTCGAGCGGGTCGGTGGCGGGAGCGGGTTTGGTAGCCATGCAGCCTTATACAGCGGTTTGACGACCGCCGTCACCTACCCCTCGATCCCGTACTGCTTGAGCAGGTCGTACAGCGTCGGGCGGCTGACCCCGAGCAGCTTGGCCGCGGTCGATACGTTGCCCTCGGTGCGGGCGAGGGCGAGGCGGATGGCGCGGCGGTCGGCGTCCTCGCGCATCGTTTTCAGCGTCAGCGACGATACGTCGTGCTCGCCGAGATCGAGGTCGACGGCGTCGAGCAGCGGGTTCTCGGCCATGATCACGGCGCGCTTCATCTTGTTCTCAAGCTCGCGGACGTTACCCGGCCAGTGCCAGTCGTTGAGCGCGGCGAGCGCGGCCGGGGTGAAGCCCTTGAACGTCCGCCCGTGGTCGCGCGAGAATCTCGCGAGGAAATGGTGGGCGAGCAGCGTCGCGTCGCCGTGGCGCGCGGCGAGGGAGGGGATGCGGACGACGATCTCGGCGAGGCGGTAGTAGAGGTCCTCGCGGAACCGCCCAGCGGCAATCATCTTCTCGAGGTCCTGGTGCGTCGCGCAGACGATGCGGACGTCGACCGGAATCGCCTTGCGCCCGCCGATGCGCTCGATGACACGCTCCTGCAGGAAGCGGAGCAGCTTGACCTGCAGCGGCAGGGGGACGTCGCCGATCTCGTCGAGGAACAGCGTGCCGCCCTCGGCGAGCTCGATCTTGCCCTCGGTCGTCTTGACCGCGCCGGTGTACGCGCCCTTCTCGTAACCGAACAGTTCGGCTTCGAGCAGGTTCTCGGGGATCGCCGCGCAGTTGATCGCGACGAACGGCTTGTCCTTGCGCAGGCTCGCGTCGTGCAGGCCGCGGGCGAGCAGTTCCTTGCCGGTTCCGCTCGCGCCGAGCAGCATGACCGAGACGTCGGCGGTCGCGACGCGCTCGATCATCCGGGCGACCTTGAGCATCTCGGGGGCGCCGGTGACGATGCCGCCGAGGACGTCGGTGCCGCCGCCGGTCGCGCGCAGGCGACGATTCTCCGCCTCGAGGTCGTGGACGTGATAGGCGCGGCGGACGATCATGCCGAGCTCGTCGATGTCGATCGGCTTGGCGTAGAAGTCGAACGCGCCCGACGCGATCGCGCGCAGGCCGCTGGCCCGCGCGCC
This sequence comes from Sphingomonadaceae bacterium, assembly GCA_903642255.1. GTDB lineage: Bacteria > Pseudomonadota > Alphaproteobacteria > Sphingomonadales > Sphingomonadaceae > Polymorphobacter_B. Next base: position 28,388 of record CAHJWP010000007.1, read on the forward strand.
GTGCCCCGATGCGACGATGACCTTGGTCCCGGGACGGGCGGCGAGGATTGCCTCGAGCGTCGCGAAGCCCTCGCTGGTGCCGTCGGGATCGGGCGGCAGGCCGAGGTCGAGCGTCACCACCGGTGGCGCGTGCGCCTCGACCGCCGTCAGCGCGGCGGCGCGGTCGCCGGCGGTGACGACGTCGTAATCCTCGTACGACCATTTGAGCTGGCGCTGCAGGCCCTCGTCGTCCTCGACCACCAGCAGCTTGCGCGACACCGCACCGTCAATCACGCATTCATCCTTTGGCTGGGTTCGGCTGCGTCCTGCCGCCCGGTCGAGATCAGCATCGCCAGCGGCAGGCGGATGGTGAAGACCGTCCCTTGCCCTTCGCGGCTCGCAACGTCCAGATGGCCGCCCGTGGCGCGGGCGATCTCGCGCGCCTCGTAGGCGCCGATGCCGAAGCCGCCCGACTTGGTCGACTTGAACGGCTTGAACAGCTGGTTGCGGATGAACGCCGGCGACATGCCCGACCCGTGATCGGTGATGTCGACGACCGCCGTCGCCGCCTCGTGGCGCAGGTCGACCCGGATCGGCGCGTCGGCGGCGCTGGCGTCGATCGCGTTCTGGATTAGATGGCCGAACAGCGCCTCGAGCCGGACGGGATCGCCGGTGACGAAATGCTGCGCGCCGACGGCGTGGAGGGTCAGCGCGCCGTGCTGGCGCGACTTGGCCGAAACGACGTCGGCGAGCAGCTGCGTGATGTCGACCGCCTCGCCGTTCTCGGCCCGCCCCGTCGTCCGCTGGGCGAGCCGCGCGAGGAGGTCGTTCATCTTGCCGACCGAGCCCTGCAGCGTCGCCACCATGTCGGCGCGGAAGGCGGGGTTGTCGGCATGGCGCTCGGCGTTGCGCGCGACGAGGCTCAGCTGACTGACGAGGTTCTTGATGTCGTGCATGATGAAGGCGAAGCGGCGGTTGAACTCGTCGAACTTGCCCGCCTCGTCGAGCTCGGCCTGGGTCGATGCCTCGGCGATGTAGCTCGCCGACTGCCGCCCGAGGGTGCGCAGCAGCTCGAAATCCTCCCAGTTCAGCGTCCGCCGCGCCAGCGTCCGCTCGATGACGATGAAGCCGCGCAGGGCGTCAAGGTGGAGCAGCGGCACGATCAGCCACGCGCCGCGGTCGCCGGCCGCCCATGCCGGTACGGCAAGGTCGCCATAGTCGCCACGCCCGTCGCGCAGCTCGTCGAGGTCGACAATCCGCTGGCGCTGCCCGAGGAAGGTGGCGAGGTCGCCGTCGGCGGCGACCGGCCCACCGGCGAAACCGCGCCAGTGCCATTTCGCCAGCACGTCGAAGTCGCCGTCGTCGCCGGGGACGAACAGCGCGCCGCCGGGCGAATCGACGACGGTGGCGACCGCCTCGACGACGCGCTCGGGCAGCCGGCCCTGCGCCGCGTCGATCCCCGACACGGTGGCGATGAAACGCAGCCACTCGACCCGGTAGTCGTAGCGATAGGCGAAGAAGTTCTTGGCGATCTGTACCCGCAGCATCGCGCGGAAGCGCGGCAGCAGCCCGACCACCGCCCCGAGGATGATCGTCGCGAACAGGAAGGTGATCTGGAGCAGCCGGCCCCAGTCGCCGCCGACGAGCCGCAGGCCATAGGCGAGCAGCGCCATGGCGATCAGGTAACCCCCGATGATCGACATCGACAGCGTGTGGAAGACGACGCGGCGCGACACCTGGACCCGCGCGACCCACGCCTCCCGCGCCGACAGCAGGAGCAGCGGCACGGTCAGGACGTCGACCGCGCCGCGGATGTTGAACAGGTCGGCCGACGCCGCGCCGAGCAGGAATTCGAGCGTGTAGAGGTTGAGGTCGTAGCCGAAGAAGCCGGCGAGCCCGACGCACAGCAGGCGGATGCCGGTCCGGCTGCCGGGTTCGGCGTTGACGTATAGGTTGTGGATCAGGACCAGTCCCGAGATCGCTACCGTCAGCCGGCTGACGGCGAACAGCGCGGCGACGATCGGTCGGGCGTGGAGCGACATGCCGGCGCGGGCGAAGTCGACGAGGTCGATGCCGAGCTGGATCGCGGTGACGAAGCCGATCGCGCTGGCGATGACGAACGACGAACTCAGCCGTGTGTCGAGCTGCCACGAGGTGCGCAGCAGGGCGACGAGAAAGCCGATCCACGCCGCCGTCCGCAGCGTCTCGGCCGGCGACAGCAGCGCGACGTAGAGGCCGCCGAAGCGCGCCGCGAGGACGAAGTCGCCGGCCCACGCCGCGGTCGTCAGCGCGGCGATGACCAGCCAGATATTGGCCCCGTTCGCCGACCGCTGGGCGATGACGCTGATCGCCAGCGCGGCGAAGCCGATCGCCGCGATCAGATGGCTGAGAAACCCGACGTCGGTCAGCTGCACCGTGCGTCCCCTAATCCGCGCAAGGATTTAGCCGGTTGCTCGAGCCACGGCCAGAGGCACCGGGTCCGATCATGCCACGGACACCAGGCCCGCTCATGCCAGTATCCCAACCCCGCTCATGCTGAGCCTGTCGAAGCACGCACGAACGGTTGTGCGCGCTTCGACAGGCTCAGCAGCGGGTTGGGTCATGGCAATCACGACCGTTCAGTGCGGCGGGCCGGGGCGAAACTCGACGTCGCTGTTCGCTGCCCACCACAGGGTCGCGGCGTAGGCGGCGACGGCCTGGGTCAGTGCTTGCGGGTCGATCTTGTCGAGCGTGTCGTCGGCGCTGTGGTGGAGGTCGAAATAATGTGTCCCATCCTGCGCGAGGTCGACGACGCCGGCCCCGCCCTGCACGGCGGCGGCGATGTCCTCGCCGCCGAACGCCGGCAGCGGTGACGGCGCGATGCCGAGCGGCGCGAGAACGCGGGCGAGGGCGGCGACCGCCGGCGCGGCGGCGGGGGCGACGCGCGACCGCAGCGACCAGACGCGGTCGGCCCCGAAGTCGGCCTCGACGGCGAACACGACGGGTTCGGGATGACCCTTGAGGTAGGTCGCGCCGCCGAGCGGTCCCTGCGCCTCCTCATCGCCGAACGCGACCATGCGGATGGTGCGCTTCGGCCGGGGCAGGGCGCCGGTCTTCACCGCATCGGCGATGACCTTCGTCGCGCCGAGCGTGATTGCCACGCCCGAAGCGTCGTCGATCGCGCCGGTGCCGAGGTCCCAGCTGTCGAGATGACCGCCGGTCAGGACGACGTCGGGCCCGGTGCCGGTGATCTCGCCGACGACATTGCCCGACGTCCCCGGCCCGAGGTCGCGCGGCGTCAGGACGAGGTGGAGGCGGACCGGGCCGAGGGCGACCAGCCGCGCGAGCTGCTTCGCATCGGGCACGCTGAGCGCCGCCGCCGGGATCGGCTTCGTCCCGTCGGGAAAGCGGGTGACGCCGGTGTGCGGCAGCCGCGCCGGGCCGGTGGCGAGCGAGCGGTGGAGATACGCCGCCGCGCCCTTGTCCGCGGCGATCGCCGGGCCGGCGGTGCGGATCGCGTTGAACGCGCCGTAGCTCGACCCGTCCTGCGCGCGGCGCATCTCGTGGTCGATGAAGACGATCTTGCCGGCCAGACTGCCCGCCGGGGCGGCCTTCAGCGCATCGAGGTCGGCGAACTGGACGACGTCGGCGTCGAGGCCGGCATCGGGCGTCGCGCCGCTGTAGCCGAGCGCGGTGAGCATCAGCCGCTGCGGGTTCGGCCCGATCGTGGTCGCCGTCTCGACCCCGCGCTCCCAGTGCGGCACGGCGAAGGTCTGGATGTGGACCTTCGCGAGGCCCAGCGCGGTCATCTCTGCCGCCATCCAGTCGCGGGCGTGCGCCTCCGGCACCGACGCGGCGAGGCGCGGGCCGATCTCGGTCGTCAGCCCGGTGACGATAGCGAGCGCGGAATTTTCGGCGAGCGCCCGGTCGCGGAGCAACGCTGCGCCGGCGACCGGATCGCGGACCGGTGCGGCCAGCGCGGGCATCGCCATCATCAACACTGCCGTCGCTATCGCTCGCATCGTCACCCCCGTCGCTGACCGTACCGACATACGGCATTGTGGCGCACGAAACGCAAGCTATCGTGCCGCCCATACCAACGGAGTCCCCCATGATCGGCCGCCTCAACCATGTCGGCATCGCCACGCCGTCGATCGGGCGGACGGTGGCCGTCTACCGCGACCTGCTCGGCGCGACGGCGATCGGCGAACGGTTCGCGCTGCCCGAGCAGGGCGTCTGGGTGTGCTTCGTCGATACGCCGAACAGCCAGATCGAGCTGATCGAGCCGTACGGCGACGCCTCGCCGATCCACGGATTTCTGGCGAAGAACCCGGCCGGCGGGCAGCACCACGTCTGCTTCGAGGTGCCCGACATCATCGCCGCGCGCGACGACCTGCGCGCGAAAGGCGCGACGATCCTCGGCACCGGCGAGCCACGGATCGGCGCGCACGGCGTGCCGGTGATCTTCGTCCACCCGCGCGACATGGGCGGTGTCCTCGTCGAGCTGATGGTGGAACCGGCGCATTGAGGGCGCTCGTGCGCGCCGTGGGGCTGATGACGCCGATGCTTCTTGGCGCCGCCGCCCCGGTCGACATCACCGTGCCGGCGAGCGTGCCGGTCCAGAGCCTCCGCGTCCGCCAGTTCGACTTCGCTGCGGGGCGGACGTCGCCGGTCAAGCTCGGCTTTCGTACACTCGGCGCGCCGCACAAGGGAGCGGGCGGCGCGATCGACAACGCCGTCGTCCTGCTCCACGGCACCGGCGGCAGCAGCGCGGCGTTCCTCGGCACGGACGCGCCGCTGCTGTTCGGCCCCGGCGCGCCGCTCGACCTGAAGACGACGTTCGTCATCCTGCCCGACGCGATCGGCGCGGGCGCGTCGAGCAAGCCCAGCGACGGTCTCGGCGTCAGCTTCCCGCACTACGACTATACCGACGTCGTGACCGGCGTCCGCGCGATCCTCGCCAGCCTGAAGGTGACGCACGTCGCCGCCGTCGTCGGCGTGTCGATGGGGGCGATGGTCGGCTGGACATGGGCCGAGACTTATCCGCAAGAGATCGGCACATTCGTCGCGATGGGCGCGTGGCCGGCTCCGGTCGCCGGACGCAACCTGCTGTGGCGGCTGGCGGCGCGCGACGCGCTGCTGGCGAGCCCGACGGCGGCCGGCAGCGGGGCGCGCGCCGCGGCGGCGATCACGCTGGTCGGCAACGTGCCGCCGGCACTGCTCGCGAAGCTCGCCCCCGACGCGGCGACGGCCCAGGCCGTGCTCGACGCCCGCGCCGCCGCCGCCGGTGATCCCGTCGACCTCGCCTTCGCCCTCGACGCGGTGCGGACCTATGCGCCGCAGGCGAAGCTCGACGCGGTCACCGCGACGGTGGTCGAGCTCAACTTCGCCGACGACATCCTCTATCCGCCCGCCGACGCGCCGCCGCTTCCGGCGCGCTTCACCCGGCTGACGGTGCCCGCGTCGCCGGCGACCAGCGGTCATGCGACCCTCGCGCGGCCCGCGGTGTGGCTGCCGCTCGTCGCCCCGGCACTGCGGGCCGCGCTGCGCCGCTGACCGGCGGCGGAACGTTCCCGGCGACTGCCGGTTGACGCGGCTTAACAGGGAGCAGCGCCATGGCCATCGCCGACCAGATCGTTCCGAAACTCGAGGTCCTGTCCGCCGACCGGCAGAAGGTCGGCATCGTCGATCACCTCGACGGCGACCGGATCAAGCTGACGCGCCACGATTCGAGCGACGGCCAGCACCATTATATCCCGCTCAGCTGGGTCGACCACGTCGACGCGCATGTCCACCTCAACGTCCCCGCGACGACGGTGTTCGCCGGCTGGCCGGGCTATGCCGCCGCCGCCGCGCCGACCGCGCTCCATGTCGAGAAGAAGCAGCCGAACTGGCTCGCGTGGGCCGCGCTGATCGCCGGCCTGCTCGCGCTGCTGCTGTTCGGCCTGAAGGGCTGCGACCGCAAGCCGAAGGGCGAGATGACCGAGACGGTAACGACGACGTCGACCGCGGCGGCACCGGCGGCGACCGCCACCACGTCGACGTTCAACGAGGACGTCAAGACCTTCCTCGCCGGCAACGACCCCGCGCCGAAGACCTTCACCTTCGACAAGGTGCTGTTCGACACCGCGTCGGCGACGATCAAGAGCGACGAGATGTCGACGGTCGACTCGCTGGCGCAGACGCTGACGAGCTATCCCAAAGCGAAGGTCAGGCTGATCGGCTATACCGACGCCCGGCCGATCGCCGAGGGCAATGCCAAGCTCGGGGCCGACCGCGCCGCCGCCGTCGCCAAGGCGCTCGAGGCCAAGGGCATCGCCGCCGACCGCATCGAGACCGCGACGGGCGCCGAGAACGACCCCGCCGCGACCAACGCGACGGCGACCGGCCAGGCCGAGAACCGCCGCACGGAGCTTGTCGTCACCGCCAAGTAAGGCGATAGCGCCCGGCGACGACCGGAGCCGCGCGAGGGACCCATGCTGATCCGTCCCGCGCTCCCCACCGACGCCGCCGAGATCGACACGCTGCTCGACGCCGCCTTCGGCCCCGGTCGCCACGCCCGCACGGCGTCGCGACTGCGGGTCGGGGCGGTGCCGCTCGTCGGCCCGAGCCTCGTCGCTCGAATCGATGACGGGGATCTGCTCGGCTCGATCCAGTTGTGGCCGATCGCGCTGGTCGCCGACGACGACGGCGCGATCCCCCTCACCCTGCTCGGCCCGGTCGCCGTCGCGCGGGTCGCCCGGTCGATCGGCCTCGGCCGGCGGCTGATCGCGGCGTCGCTCGCTATCGCCGACGACGCCGGCATCGATCCGATCCTGCTGATCGGCGACCTCAGCTATTACGGCCCGTTCGGCTTCACCGCCGCCGCGACCGCCGGCTGGACCCTGCCTGGCCCGGTCGAGCGCGACCGCCTGCTGCTCCGCCAGCGCGTTACCCGACCGCTGCCGCGCTCGGCGCACGTCGTCGCGGCGGACTCGGTGTCCTGCCGATCTGCGGCTATGGTCGGTGTCGATGGCTGACTTCGACCTCGCCGCGATCGCCGCTCTCGTCGCCGCGCACACGGTGCCGCCGGTCGAGACGTGGCACCCGGCGCATTGCGGCGACAGCCATATGCGGATCGCCGCCGACGGGACGTGGTTTCACGAGGGCTCGCCGATCGGCCGGGCGGAACTCGTCCGCCTGTTCTCGACCATCCTGCGCCGCGAGGCGGACGGCGGCTTCGTCCTCGTCACACCGGGCGAGAAGCTCGACATCGCCGTCGACGACGCGCCGTTCGTCGCCGTCGCGGCGACCAGCGAAGGGGAGGGGCCGGAGCGCCGCATCGCGTTCCGCCTCAACACCGGCGACCATGTCCTCGCCGGGCCGGAGCACCCGCTGCGCGTCACCACCGCCGCCGACGGCACGCCGCGGCCGTACGTCCGCGTCCGCGGCGGCCTCGACGCGCTGGTCAACCGCGCGACCTTCTACGACCTCGCCGACTGGGCCCTCGCCGAGGGCGCGGAACCGCCCGGCCTGTGGAGCGGCGGCGCGTTCTTCGCCTTCGGGTAAGCAGCCGGGAGCATACGCGCCATCCGGCGCTACCCGATCGTGATCCCGGCGACGCGCCACGCCCCACTTTCGCGGTCGAGCGTCACCGTCTCGATCACAGTCTGGTTGGCGAACTGCGTCCGGAACTTGACAAGCGTCAGGTCATGTTGCGGCGCCGGAACGCTCTCCGCACTGAGCAAGGTGCGCGTGACCACCGCGCCAAGCGAGGCGCGGGCCTGCTCCGACGCCGCCGTCCAGACCTTGAGCGTGTTCGCCTTGCGGATTGCGGCACCCGTCGCCGCGTAGCTCGCGTTCCAGCGCTTGTCGTCGATCAGCATCAGGAAGTTCCGCGCGGTATCGACGACCGCCGGATCGCTGACGTCGACCGTCGTCGCGGGTGGAGGCGGGGAGGGTGCGTCGACTTGCGGCAAGGCGACGAACGCCAGCAGGGCGAGGGCAGGAAGCATGAGCACGACTCCGATCGTCAGCCACGGGCGCCGGTGACGCCCCGCGCCGGGGATCGACGCCGCGTTACCGTCGGGCGAGGGGCGCGCCGTGGCATCCCCGATTTCCTTGTCTCCGAACGATTCGCGGCGCGAAGCGGCGACGAGGTCCTCGGCTTCGAACAGCAGACGTGCCGCCTCGCGGCTGCTCGACACCGCCACCTTGCGCCGCGCCTCGCGGAGCCGTTCGTTGATCGTATGGACCGACAGGTCGAGGGCACGCGCGATCGACTTCGCGTCGTGGCCGCGGACGATCATCCGCAGCGTCGCCTTCTCCTTCTCGGTCAGCGCGTCGAGGCCCTGCTTCGCCGGGATGGTCATCGCCCCCGCGTAGGGCAGCGGCCGGGGGCGAGCCATCCCCTAAAGTTTCGTAGGTCGGATCGTCATCACCTGCCGTCGCCGTGGAGCCGGTAAGGGGCGACGCGGTGTACCCGTCGCGTGCCGTTCTCGACTCGCGCCGGTCACCATGGCATCGTCGGCGGGTCATTCGAGCACGGGGCGAGGAAGCCATGACATCGTACAAAGGCGTTCTGCTTGCCGCCGGCCTGATCGGCGCAACGCTCGCGCCGGTCCACGCCGCACCCGCCGGCCACGTCACCGGCCTCGGCGGCGTCTTCGTCACCAGCAAGGACCCCAAGGCGCTCGCCCGTTGGTACAAGGACGTGCTCGGCATCACGCTCGAGTCGTGGGGCGGCGCGATCCTGCGCTACGACGCGCCGGGCCACCCGCCGATGGCGCTGTGGAACGCCATGCCCGCGAACAGCGACGAGATCGTGCCGTCGTCGCGCGAATTCATGATCAACTTCGCGGTCGACGACCTCGATGCCTATGTCGCCGGCCTCAAGGCCAAGGGCGTCGCCATCCTGAAGCAGGAAGGCGACAAGACCGGCAAGTTCGCGTGGATCCTCGACCCCGACGGCACCAAGATCGAGTTCTGGCAACCGATGGGAAGCTGAGGGCGCGTCGCCGGGTCACGGTGGTGCATCGTCTGCTTTGGGTGGATTGCAGACAGTCAGCTATCACCAAAATCAAGTTCAATCAGCCTCGTGATGAGATCGTCATCGAGGTTCGATATGGCCTCGGCGATCCTATGATGCCCCTTGGCCACGGCTAATGCAGATGCAGCCGACAGAAGAGTGAGCTCGTCCCAATCTTCGTGACGGTGCAGCGCAACGCATTCCGTCAGACGTGAAACGGCGTCACCATAAGCATTCGCCAAATCGGCCGGAACGGGAGGGCCTTTTCCGCTATGACGTCCAATCTCGATCGCAGCGGGTAGCTGGAAGAAGCTGAAATCTACGGGTCTCGTCGCATTGCAGGCGATTTCAACAATGTGCGGCAGAGCAGCATAGGATGCATCATAAACGTCGCCTTGGTGGCAAAGGCTCGACCAAAGCGTGAACCACGGCTCGCAATCATACCCAGACTTCGGACCAGTCGCAGAAGCGAGGTCACGAAGCAGTTCAGGGATGTCGGCGGCGCTCCCGTAGGCATGTGAGAGCTTCTGCCAGCGCGGATCATCCAACTCGATCATAGCTCAGCCTAAGCGGCCTGCCCTATGACCGCTAGTGGGCGTAAACAGACACGCCACTTACGTCGTCCCGCACTTGGCGCGGGGCTGCGCTGCTTCGTCCGCCCAGGCGGTAAGCCTAGCCGCGACGATCCCGAAGGTCAGCCAAGCCCCGTGTCAAGCACGGGGCGACGACCGGTTTGCAGTATGGCGACGCGTCCAACGATCGTCCAACTTTAAGCGAAAGACGGTTTTCCGCTTCGCGCCTTCGCGGCTTCGCGTGGACCCACCTCGCGGGCAGTCCCGCCGAATGTCACGCGAAAGCGCGAAGCCGCAAAGCCGCTCTTCGCCCATTCCGCCACGAGGTCGGCAGCGGCCGTTCCACCCGACGCTTCCGGCCCACCGCCGTCACCGAGCCGTCGCCGCGATTGACACGCCCCCGCCGCGCGCGCGACGACGCCGGCGATGCCGCTCGTCGCTCCTGCTCTCCATGACCGCCTCGCCCGCGCCGTCGGGCTCGCCGCGACCGCGCTGCGCCGCGGCGACTGGGACTTCGCCGGCAATGCCGACGCGCCGTACCCGGAGCCGCTGACGCCCGCGGCGGTGCTGATCGCCGTCGTCGCCCACGACCGGCCGACGGTGCTGTTCACGCGGCGGACGACGACGCTCCGCGCTCACGCGGGGCAGGTCGCCTTTCCCGGCGGACGGATCGACCCCGACGACGCCGACGCCGTCGCCGCCGCGCTGCGCGAGGCGCACGAGGAGATCGCCCTGCCGCCCGCCGCGGTCGCCGTGATCGGCGCGACCGACCGCTACACGACGGGGACCGGTTACGACATCACGCCCGTCATCGGCATCGTTCCGCCGGGGCTCGCGCTGGTTCCCCACGCCGACGAGGTCGCGTCGATCTTCGAGGTGCCGCTCGACTTCCTGCTCGATCCCGCCAACCATCAGCTGCGGCGCAGCGACTGGCAGGGACGGGCGCGGTCCTATTATGTCATCGCGTGGGAGACGCACGAGATCTGGGGGGCGACGGCGGCGATGATCGTCAACCTGTCGCGGCGGCTGGCGTGAGCCGGGCAGGGGCGCCCATGACCGCCGCACCCACCATCGCCGACCGGCTGCCGCCGCCGGCGTGGCTGGAGACCCCGGGCGGCGCGCGTCTCGTCGCCGCGCTCGACGTCGCCGGCGGCCGGACGAAGCTGGTCGGCGGCGCGGTCCGCGACGGGCTGCTCGGGCTCGCCGCCAGCGACGTCGATTTCGCCACCCAGTTCGCGCCCGCCGACACCGTCGCCCGGCTGACCGCCGCCGGGATCAAGGCCGTGCCGACCGGCATCGCCCACGGCACGGTCACCGCGGTCGCCGCCGGGCTGGTCGCCGAGGTGACGACGCTGCGCCGCGACGTCGCGACCGACGGCCGCCACGCGACGGTCGCCTTCACCGACGACTGGCGCGCCGACGCCGCGCGCCGCGACTTCACGATCAACGCGCTCTACGCCGATCCGCTGACGGGCCAGATCGACGATTTCTTCGGCGGCATCGCCGACCTCGCCGCCGGCCGCGTGCGCTTCATCGGCGATCCCCTCGCCCGCATCGCCGAGGACCGTCTGCGCATCCTGCGCTTCTTCCGCTTCCACGCGCGCTTCGGCGCGGGCGAGCCCGACCCCGCCGGCCTTGCGGCAGCGACCGCCCGGGCAGACGACCTGATGACCCTGTCGCGCGAGCGGATCCGCGACGAGCTGCTCAAACTACTCGCGGTCGCCGATCCCGTCCCGACCGTGCGGGTGATGCAGGCGTGCGGCGTCCTCGCGCCGGTGCTGTCCGGGGTGGATGCGGACGTGGGTGCGGGCGGTGTCGCGCGGCTGATGCAGGTGTGTGCCGCGGAGAAGGCCTACGGCATCGAACCAAATGCGCTAAGACGGCTCGCCGCGCTGCTGCCGGCCGACGCGCCGCTGCTCGACGCCACCGCCTCGCGCCTGCGCCTGTC
>CAHJWP010000008.1 GCA_903642255.1 Sphingomonadaceae bacterium
GCTGGGACACGGTGCTCGCGCTGCTGGGACCGGCCGCCAGTGCCGGCCAGCGCGCGGCCGCCGCGGCCGCCGGCGTTCGTCTGGTCGATACCGGTCACGCGCTGGACTGGCTCGCCGCCGACGCGACCGCCGTGCGGGAAGCCAGTGCCGCACTGGCGGCACTGGCCCAGACGGAGCACGTCGACGTGGTCCAGCTCAACCAGCCGGCGCTCGCCGCGGGTTTCGCCGTCGGCATTCCGCTCGTCGTCGCGGTCCACTCCTGCGTCGCGACGTGGTGGGAAGCCGTTCATAGCGGGCCGCTGCCGGCCGACCTCGCACGGCAGGCCGAACTGACGGCACGCGGCCTTGTCGCGGCCGATGCGATCGTCGCGCCGAGCGTCGCCTTCGCCGCGACGATCGCCGCGCGCTACGACGTCACGCCGTCGGTCGTCCACAACGGGCGCTCGGCGCTGATCGCGCCGCCAGTGCCGATCGCCGATTTCGCCTTCACCGCCGGGCGGCTGTGGGATGCGGGGAAGGACATCGCCACGCTCGATCGCGCGGCGGCGCGGCTGGCGGTGCGGTTCGAGGCGGCGGGTCCGCTCGCAGGGCCGCACGGCGAAACGGTCGCGCTGCGTCACCTGCAGGCGCTCGGCCGGCTCGAAGAACCGGCGCTCGCCGCCTGCCTCGCCGCGCGGCCGGTATTCGTCAGCGCGGCGCGCTATGAGCCGTTCGGGCTGGCCGTTCTCGAAGCGGCGCTCGCCGGCTGCGCACTGGTGCTGAGCGACATCCCAACCTTCCGCGAGCTATGGGACGGGGTCGCGACCTTTGTCGCGCCTGGCGACGACGCCGGCTTCGCCGCCGCGATCGAGACCCTGATCGGCGATACGACCGAGCGTTACGCCAGCGGCGCGCGGGCACGTCGTCATGCCGCGCGCTACGCGCCCGCGGTGATGGCCGCCGGCATGGACACGATCTACCGCCGCCTGCTCGCCGCCGAGACACGGGCCGCCGCATGAAGATCGTCTATTTCACCCACTCGCTGCGATCGTGCTGGAACCACGGCAACGCGCATTTCGTCCGCGGCGTGCTGAGCGAACTGGTCAGCCGGGGTCACGCCGTGCGTGCGCTCGAACCGGCCGGCAACTGGAGCCTGAGCCACCTGCTCGCCGACCAGGGCGACGCAGGGCTCGCCGCGTGGCGCGCCGCCTATCCCGAACTGATCGCGACGGAGTACGACCCGGCGAGCGACCCGGCCACGCTGATCGGCGACGCCGATCTCGTCATCGTCCACGAATGGAACGCGCCCGCGCTGGTCGCCGCGATCGGCCGGGCGCGGGTCGGCGGCGGGCGCTTCACCCTGTTGTTCCACGACACCCATCACCGCGCGGTCAGCGATCCGCACGCGATCCGCGCCTTCGACCTGTCGGGTTATGACGGCGTGCTGGCGTTCGGCGCGGCGCTGACCGAGGTCTATCGCCGCTGGGGGTGGAGCAACGTCTGGACGTGGCACGAGGCGGCCGACACGCGCCGCTTCCATCCGCCTGCCGTCGAGCAAACCCGCGCCGGGCTGGTGTGGATCGGCAACTGGGGCGACGGCGAACGCACGGGGGAAATCGAACAGTTCCTGCTGCGGCCAGCTCGGAGCGCCGGGTTGCCCCTCGACATCTACGGCGTTCGTTACCCCGCGGAGGCGCAGGCGATGGTCGCCGGCCATGGCGCGCGCTATCGCGGCTGGGCGCCGAACGCGACCGCGCCCGAAATTTTCGCCCGCCATCTTGCGACGGTTCACGTCCCTCGCCGCTATTATACGACCGTCCTGCCCGGCATCCCGACGATCCGCGTGTTCGAGGCGCTGGCGTGCGGCATCCCCCTGGTGTCGGCCCCGTGGGACGATGCCGAAGGGCTGTTCCGGCCGGGCGATTACCTGATGGCGGCCGACGGCGCGGCGATGACGCGCCAGCTGATCGCGCTGCGCGACGATGCGGCCCTGCGCGCGGCGACCGCGGCGGCCGGCCTCGCGACGATCCGCGCGCGCCACACCTGCGCGCATCGCGCCGGCGAACTGCTGGCGATCGTCGCGTCGCTGGCCGCTCCTGCACAGCGGAGTGTCGCGTGAGGATCGCCTTTTACGGGTCGAGCCTCGTGTCGTCCTACTGGAACGGCGCGGCGACCTATTACCGCGGCATCCTCGGCGAACTGGCGCGGCGCGGCTACGCGATCACCTTCTACGAGCCCGATGCGTTCGACCGGCAGCAGCATCGCGACATCGAGCCGCCGGACTGGTGTCGCTCGGTGGTCTACCCGGCGACCGCCGCCGGTTTGGCAAGCGTGCTCGCCGAAGCCGGCGATGCCGACATCGTCGTCAAGGCCAACGGCGTCGGGGTTTACGATCGCGAGCTTCTCGAAGGCATCGTCGCGCGCGCCCGGCCCGGCGCGCTCCGGGTATTCTGGGATGTCGACGCCGCCGCGACGCTCGACGAGATGCGGAGCGACCCCGGCCATCCGGTGCGCGCCGCCTTACCGGACCTCGATCTCGTCCTGACCTATGGCGGCGGCGCGCCGGTGGTCGACGCCTATCGCGGCTTCGGTGCGGCGGAGTGCGTGCCGGTCTACAACGCGCTCGATCCGGCGACGCATTTCCCGGTGCCGCCGGACGATCGTTTCGCCTGCGACCTCGCCTTCCTCGGCAACCGCCTGCCCGACCGCGAGGCGCGGGTCGAGGAGTTCTTCCTCAAGCCCGCGGCCGCGCTGCCGGAGCGCCACTTCCTCATCGGCGGCAACGGGTGGGAGACCAAAGCGATGCCGGCGAACGTCCGCCACCGCGGCCACGTCTATACCGCCGAGCACAACGCGTTCAATTCGACGCCGCTCGCCGTGCTCAACGTCGCGCGCGACAGCATGGCGTCGGTCGGCTTCTCGCCGGCGACGCGCGTGTTCGAGGCGGCGGGCGCGGCGGCGTGCCTGATTACCGACGCGTGGGAGGGCATCGAGCTGTTCCTGACACCCGGAATCGAGGTCCTCGTCGCCCGCGACGGGCAGGACGTCACCGAGCATCTGTCGACGCTGACGCCGGAACGCGCGCGGGCGATCGGCGCGGCGGCGCTGACGCGGGTGCAACGCGAGCACACCTACGCCCTGCGCGGCGCGCAGGTCGACGCGCTGTTCCGGGCGCACGAGCGGCAGCGGCGCGCGGCATGAGGCTCGTCGTCCTCGGCCTCAGCCTGTCGTCCTCATGGGGCAACGGCCATGCGACGACCTTCCGCGCGCTGCTCAAGGCGTTCGCCGCGCGGGGCCACGAGGTGCTGTTCCTCGAACGCGACGTGCCGTGGTACGCCGGCCACCGCGATCTGGTCGATCCCGACTGGTGTCGACTGGCGTTCTACGACGGCGTCGACGGCCTCGCCGCGTGGCGGCAGGAGATCGCGACGGCCGACGCGGTCATCGTCGGGTCGTACGTCCCCGACGGTATCGACGTCGGGCGGCTCGTGCAACGGACGGCGCAGGGCGTCACCGCCTTCTACGACATCGACACGCCGGTGACGCTCGCTGCCCTGGTTCGTGGCGACTGCGCCTATCTGTCGCCGGCGCTGATCCCCGGCTACGAGGTCTATCTGTCGTTCACCGGTGGCCCGACCCTCGACCTGATCGAGCGGACCTACGGCTCGCCGACGGCGCGGGCGCTGTACTGCTCGGTCGACCCGGTACTCTACGCCTCAACCGGCGCAGCGCAGCGCTGGGACCTGTCGTATCTCGGCACCTACAGCCCCGACCGGCAGCCGACGCTCGACCGCCTGCTGCTCGCCGTCGCGCGGGCGCTGCCGGAGCGCTCCTTCGTCGTCGCCGGACCGCAGTATCCCGCCGGTATCGACTGGCCGGCGAACGTCGAGCGGATCGACCATCTGCCGCCATCGGAACACGCCGACTTCTACTCGGCGTCGCGCTTCACCCTCAACGTGACGCGCGCCGACATGATCGCGGCCGGCTGGTCGCCGTCGGTGCGGCTGTTCGAGGCGGCGGCGTGCGGCACGCCGATCGTTTCGGACATCTGGGACGGCCTCGGCGAGCTGTTCGTGCCGGGCCGCGAGATCGTGCTGGCGGCGACCACTGCCGACGTCGTTGCCGCGCTTGACGGCGACGGCACGGCGATCGGCACGGCGGCCCGCGCCCGGGTGCTGGCCGCCCATACCGCCGCGCATCGCGCCGCCGAACTCGACGCCTGCCTCACCGCGGCCCGCGCCGCGCCCGCCCGCGCGGCGGTGGCATGACCAAGGAGAACATCATGCATCCAGGGATCGCCGTCGTCGCCGGCGGCGCGGGCTTCATCGGCTCGCATCTGTGCCGCGCCTTGCTCGACCGCGGGCACGAGGTGATCTGCGTCGACAACCTGCAGACGGCGCGCCCGTCGAACCTGCGGGCGCTCGAGGGTTCGCCCGGCTTCACCTTCGTCCATGCCGACGTCGTCCGCCCGCTGCCGCCGGCGGTGACCGAGCGGATGGCACAGATCACCCGCGTGTATAATCTCGCCTGCGCCGCCTCGCCGCCGCAGTATCAGGCCGATCCCGAGCACACGCTGCTGACCAGTGTCGTCGGCACCCACCACCTGCTGCGCCTCGCCGAGGCGGCAAAGGCACGCTTCCTGCTGACGTCCACCAGCGAGGTTTACGGTGACCCCGAGATTCACCCGCAAATCGAAGATTATCGCGGCTCCGTCAGCTGCACCGGGCCGCGCGCCTGCTACGACGAGGGCAAGCGCGCCGCCGAGACGCTGGCGTTCGATTATGCCCGCGGCGGCCGGGCCGAGGTGCGCGTCGCCCGGCTGTTCAACACCTATGGTCCAAACATGCACCCCGATGACGGCCGGGTGGTGTCGAACCTGCTGTGTCAGGCGCTGTCGGGCGCACCGATCACGATTTATGGCGACGGCAGTCAGACGCGCAGCTTCTGCTATGTCAGCGACACGGTCGACGGACTGGTGCGGCTGATGGAGAGCGACATCGACGGCAGCGAGCCGGTCAATCTCGGCAACCCGGTCGAGATCACCGTCAACGACCTGTTGGCGCGCGTCCGGGCGATCGTCGGCAGCGACGCCGCGGTGGTCCACCGGCCGTTGCCGGTCGACGATCCGCGCCGCCGGCGGCCCGACATCGGCCGGGCGAAGGCGCTGCTCGACTGGTCGCCGAAGGTGCCGGTCGACACCGGGCTGGCGCGCACCGCGGCGTGGTTCGCCGAGGAACTGGGCGCGTCGCTGCAGAGCCCCGCGGCGCAGGCCGCCTGATGGCGGCGACGATGCGCGCGGCGGTGCTCGCCGCGCCGGGCCGGATCGAGCTGGCCGACGTCGCCGTGCCGCAGCCGGGGCCGGGCGAGGTGCGCGTCCGGCTCGAGGGCTGCGGCGTCTGCGCGTCGAACCTCGAGCCGTGGGCGGGGCTCGAGTGGCTGACCTATCCCGGCGACGCGGGCGGGCTCGGCCACGAGGGCTGGGGGACGGTCGACGCGGTCGGCGAGGGCGTGACCGGGCTGACCCCCGGCGACCGCGTGGCGACGCTCGGCACGCGCAGCTTCGCCGAGTTCGACATCGCCCCCGCCGCGGCCGTCGTCAGGCTGCCGTCCGGGGTGGTCGGACCCTTTCCCGGTGAGCCGCTCGGCTGCGCGTTCAACATCTTCCGGCGCAGCGACATCCGGGCGGGACACACCGTGGCAATCGTCGGCATCGGCTTCCTCGGCGCGGTGTTGACGAAGCTCGCCAGCGATGCCGGCGCGCGGGTCATCGCCATCTCGCGCCGGCAGGAGTCGCTCGACCTCGCGCGCCTTTATGGTGCGGCCGAGACAATCGCGATGGAGGACCACTGGGCGATCATCGAGCGGGTCACGACGCTGACCGAGGGTGCCCTGTGCCCGCGCGTGATCGAGGCGGTCGGCAAGCAGTGGCCGCTCGATCTGGCCAGCGCGCTCGTTGCGCCCGGCGGCCGGCTGGTCATCGCCGGCTATCATCAGGACGGGCCGCGGCAGGTCAACCTGCAGGACTGGAACTGGAAGGGTATCGACGTGATCAACGCGCACGAGCGGGATCCCGCCGTCTGCCGGCGCGGTGTCGAGGAGGCGGTCGACGCCGTCGCCAGTGGCCGGCTCGACCCGACGCCGCTCTACACCCATGTATATCCACTCGACCGGCTGGCCGACGCGCTCGACGCGACACGCGACAAGCCGGGCGGCTTCGTCAAGGCGCTGGTCACGCTGTGATCCGGCTCGGGTTTCTCGGGGTGGGGTGGATCGGACGTCACCGGATGGCGGCGATGCTGGCGACCGGCGCGCAGGCCGTCGCGGTCGCCGATCCATCGCCGGAGGCGGTCGCCGCCGCTCGCGACCTCGCGCCTGCTGCCGTGGTCGTCGACTCGCTCGACGCCATGCTGGCGCTCGGGCTCGACGGTGTGGTCATCGCCACGCCGAGCGCGCTCCACGCCGCGCAGTCGATCCGGGCACTCGATGCCGGCGTGGCCGTGTTCTGCCAGAAGCCTCTCGGGCGGACCGCCGCGGAGACGCGGGCGGTCGTCGCGGCCGCGCGCGCGGCCGACCGGCTGCTCCGCGTCGACCTGTCGTACCGCTTCACCGCCGGCATGATCGCGATCCGCGATGCCATCCGGCACGGCGAGCTGGGCGAGGTGTTCGCCGTCGACCTCACCTTTCACAATGCCTATGGGCCCGACAAGCCGTGGTTCTTCGACCCCGCGCAGTCGGGCGGCGGCTGCGTCATCGATCTCGGCGTCCACCTCGTCGATCTCGCCCTGTGGGTGCTCGGCGGCGACACGACGGGCGCGGTATCGGCGACGCTGAAGCATGTGAGGCGACCGGTGGGGGCGGGCGAGGTCGAAGACTTCGCCGTTGCCGAGTTCAGGGTCGGGCAGGCGACCGTCCGCCTCACCTGCTCGTGGAACCTGCACGCCGGGCGGGACGCCGAAATCGCGGCGGTGTTCTACGGCACCGCGGGCGGCGCGGCGTGGCGGAACGTCGGCGGCTCATTCTACGACTTCACCGCCGAACGCTTCACCGGAACCGTTGCCGGGATCCTTACCGACGGACCCGACGATTGGGGCGGCCGGGCGGCGGCCGACTGGGCGGCTCGTCTGACGGTGGCCAGGGGTTTCGACGACGAGGCGGAAAGCGTCATCCGCGTCGCCGAGGTGCTCGACCTGATCTATGCAGCATGAGGCGGCTCCGGCGGCGATAGGCGAGCAGCGTCGTCAGCAGGCGGTGCATGGCACGATCGCGGCCGGCGTCGGTTTCCCCCGCATGAAATTGTTCGACGCGATCTTCGGCCGCCGCCTCGCCAATCGCGAGCACGGCGACCAGAAGATCGGCTGGCTCGCCGGTGTCCCGGCGATGGGGCTCGATGGCCTCGGCTCCTCGTCGTATGGGCCCGAGGCGGCGCTGGCGATCATGATTCCGGCGGGAGCGGCCAGCCTCGCGTGGATCGGCTGGGTCATGGTGCCGGTCGTCGCCCTTCTCGCGATCCTGTATCTGTCGTACCGGCAGACGGTCGTCGCCTATCCGAGCAACGGCGGTGCCTACACCGTCGCCAAGGAAAACCTCGGGATAAACGGCGCGCTACTGGCGGCCGCGGCCCTGATGATCGACTATGTCCTGAACGTCGCGGTCGGCATCTCGGCCGGCGTCGGCGCGCTGACGTCGTCGGTTCCGGCGCTGCAACCGTACACGCTGTGGCTCTGCCTCGGCGTCCTGCTCGCCGTCGCGCTCGCCAACCTGCGCGGCACGCGGGAGGCGGGGTTGCTGTTCGCCCTGCCCACCTATCTGTTCATCCTCTCGTTTCTCGCGATCATCGCCGTAGCCATCACCCGGCTGGCGTTCGATCACGGGCCGCCGCACGTGGTCATCGCCCCGCCGCCGCTCGGCCGCGCGACGCAGGCGGTCGGCTGGTGGCTGCTGCTGCGTGCCTTCGCCGCCGGCTGCACGGCGATGACCGGCGTCGAGGCGGTGTCCAACGGCGTCAATGCCTTCAAGGAGCCAGTCGTTCGTCAGGCGCATGCGACGCTGACGGTGATCTGCGTCGTCCTCGGTCTTCTGCTGGCCGGCGTCGCCTATGTCGCGCGGGGCTACGGTCTCGGCGCGATGGACCAGACGAAGCCGGGGTATCAAAGCGTGATGTCGCAGCTGGCGGGTGCCGTCGCCGGTCATGGGACTATCTATTATGCGGCGATGGCCAGCCTGCTAGCGGTGCTCTGCCTGTCGGCGAATACCAGCTTCGTCGGCTTTCCCCGCCTCTGCCGGCTGGTCGCACTCGATGGATATCTGCCCAAGGCGTTCGCGGTCGCCGACCGCCGCCTCGTGTTTTCTGCCGGGGTGCTGTTCCTGACGGTGACCGGCGGTGGCCTGCTGATCGTCTTCGGCGGGATCACCGACCGGTTGATCCCGCTGTTCGCGATCGGCGCCTTTCTCACCTTCACGATCAGTCAGCTGGGCATGGTCGTGCATTGGCACCGGCAACCGGGACGCACCGCTTGGCGGCTGGGCATCAACGCGCTGGGTGCTGCCACCACCATCGTGTCGCTGGTCGTCATTCTGGCGGCGAAGTTTCTCGATGGCGCGTGGATCGTGGTTCTGGCCATTCCGTTGTCGGTGGCCGGTCTGATCGTCATCCGGCGATATTATCGGCGCATGGCGGACAGGCTTGCCGCCCCGGGCGATTTTACGGCCGACGAGATGGAGGCACCGACCGTTCTCGTCGCCTACGAGGCGCGCAGCCGGATGACGGACCGCGCGCTCCGCTTCGCCATGAGCCTGTCGCGCAATGTCGTTGCAGTGCACCTGCTGCGCCTCTCCGACCCCGATCAGGACGAGGATTGCCGCACGATTCGCGAACAGTTCGAGCAACAGGTGGCGACACCGCTCGTCGCGCAGGGCATTGAGCCGCCGCGGTTGATGCTGGTGCCGGCGCCGCGCCGCCGGATCCACGAACCATTGCTCGAACTCGTCCGCAAGCTCGACGCCGCGACGCCGGGCCGTTCGGTGGCCATCCTCATTCCCGAACTCGTCCTGCGACACTGGTGGGAACGCCCGCTGCACGGCCGCCAGGCGCAACGCCTTCGCACGGCACTGGTGGAGCACGCGGGGCCGCGGTTGATGATCATCACCTCGCCGTGGCGGGCCTAGCCGGCAGTCCGAGATGCCTGGGCCACGGTGCCCGCTTCATCGCCCGTCGAGCAGCAGGCCGCCTGCTGCATCTCAAATCTCGACCTGCGAGCCCAGCTCGATCACCCGGTTGATCGGCAGGCGAAAGGCGGACATCGGCGTCTCGGCGTTGCGGACCATCGCTGCGAACAGATGCTCGCGCCACAACGCCATGCCAGGCTTGGCGCCCGGAACGAGGGTCTGGCGGCTGAGGACATAGGTGACGGTGACCGGCGGCGGAACCGGCAGGCCGGCCAGCGCGGCAGGAACGTCGGGCGTTTCCATGAAGCCGTAGCGGATCGTCACGCGCGACACACCACGGCCGAGGTCGTCGGCCGTGATCCGCTCGGCCGGCGGCACCGCCGGCACCAGCCGCGTCGTCACGGTGGCAAGGATGACGCGTTCGTGGAGGACGCGGTTATGCTTGAGGTTATGGAGCAGCGCGGGCGGTACGCCGCTCGTTCGGCTGGTCAGGTAGACCGCCGTTCCCTCGACCCGCGGCACCCCGGCGGTCGACGCGAGGAACGTCTCGACCGGCATGCTGTCGGCCGCCAGCGCCGCGCCGATCAATTTCTGCCCCGTGCGCCACGTCGCGAAGACGAAGCCGAGCGCGGCGGCGACGCCGACGGGCAGCCAGCCGCCGTCGACGAACTTCGTCGACGACGCCGCGAACAGCCCGAGATCGAAGGCGAGCACGACGAGGTACAGCGGCACCGCCCATAGCGGGTTCCACCGCCAGATGCGGAAGATGACGAAGCCGACCATCAGCGTCGTCAGCACCATCGTCGTCGTCACCGCCAGCCCGAATGCCGCGGCCAGCGCCGACGACGAGCCGAAGCCGAGGACCAGCCCGATCACTGCGACGAACAGCAGGGCGTTGACCGCTGGCGCATACACCTGGCCGAGCGTCGTCGCCGAGGTCTGGCGAATCTCGAGGCGCGGCAGGTAGCCGAGGCGGATCGACTGCTGCGTCACCGAGAAGGCCCCCGAGATGATCGACTGCGACGCGATCACCGTCGCCACCGACGACAGCAGGATGAGCGGCACGAGCAGCAGCGGCGGGGCCATGCGATAGAACGGGTTCTCGATCGCCGCCGGGTCGGTCAGGACCAGCGCCGACTGGCCGGCGTAGCACAGCAGCAGCGCCGGCAGCGCCAGCCACAGCCACGCCCGGGCGATCGGTCGCCGGCCAAAGTGCCCCATGTCGGCGTACAGCGCCTCGGCCCCCGTGATGGCGAGGACGACGGTCCCCAGCGTCAGGAAGGCGCGAACCGGATCGCGGGCGACGAAGGCGAGGGCATAGTGCGGGCTGAGCGCGGTCAGCACGACGGGCGCGCGGACGAGCTGCGTCAGGCCGAGGACGGCGATGGTCACGAACCACCCGACCATGACCGGCCCGAACCACACCGCGAGCGCATCGGTGCCGCGCCGCTGGATGGCGAACAGGCCGACGACGATGACCAGCGTCGCCGGGATGACGATGGCGGTCGCGCGGGGATCGACCAGCTCGAGCCCCTCGACCGCCGACAGGATCGAGATTGCCGGGGTGATCATCGCGTCGCCGTAGAACAGCGCCGTCGCCAGCAGTGCGGCGACGCTGATCCACCCCAGCGCGCGGTCGCCCGGGCGCAGCCGCTCGACGAGCGCGAGCAGCGCGAACGACCCGCCCTCGCCGTCGTTGTCGGCGCGCATCGTGACGAGGACGTACTTGACCGTGACGACGATGATCAGCGCCCAGACCAGCATCGACAGGACGCCGAGGACGTGCGCCGGATCGAGCGGCAGCCGATGGACGCCGATGAAGCTTTCGCGGAAGGCATAAAGGGGCGACGTACCGATATCGCCGAAGACGACGCCGGTCGCGCCGACCATCAGCCGCCAGCTACCGCGCTGCTGATGCGTCACGACCATTATCTCGGTCCGGCCACGCGCTCGGCGGCGATCACGATTGACCACAGATGCTGGAAGAGTCCGGTCGCTCGCCGCGCGCCGCGTCGCGGACGCGGGCGAGCAGGGTGGCCAGTTGGACGCGTTCGGCGGCGCTCAGACAGTCCGCAATGCGGCGTTCCAGCGCCTGCGCGGCGGGCACCACGGTGCGGTACAGCGCCTCGCCCGCGGCGCTCAGCTCGAGCCGGTGCGACCGTCGGTCTCGCGGCTGCGCCCCGACGACGATCAGCCGGCGGGCGAGAAGCGCCGCCACGGCGCGGCTCACCGTTATCTTGTCGAGTTCGGCGCGGCGCGCGATCGCCTGGCTCGCCAGCCCCGGCGACTGCGCGACGATCGCCAGCACGCGCCATTCGGGAACGCGCAGGTCGAACAGGTCGCGGTAGGCGGTGGCGATCAGCTCGCTGACCGCATTGGCGGTCACCGACAGCTGGAACGGCAGGAAGCCGTCGAGGTCGAGGACCATTGCCGACCTGTCGGGCGTTTCCGGCTTGTCAGCCACGGCGTCGGCAGATAGTTTCATTTGCAACGATCTTGGCGGAGGATGGCGACGATGGCAACCGATGCGGGAGACAATTTCATGGGGCTCGACGGCTTCGAGTTCGTCGAGTTCACCGGTCCCGACCCCGCCGCGCTGGCGTCGCTGTTCGAGGCGATGGGCTTCACCCATGTCGCGACGCACCGGTCGAAGGACGTCCGCCGCTACGCGCAAGGGCAGATCAACTTCCTGCTCAACATGGACACGCAGGGGCAGGCGGCGGACTTCCGCAACGCCCATGGGCCGAGCGCCAACGCGATGGCGTTCCGCGTCGCGGACGCGGGACGGGCGCTGACCATGGCCGTCGAACGCGGCGCGACCGCGGTCACCGGCCCCGTCGGGCCAATGGAGCTGAACATCTCGGCGATCGAGGGGATCGGCGGGTCGAACCTCTATCTCGTCGACACGGCCGGCGAACACGAGATCTACGACATCGACTTCCGTCCGACCGGCGCGGGGGTAAACGACCGGTCGGTCGGCCTCCATACGCTCGATCACCTGACCCACAACGTCAACCGCGGGCGGATGGCGCACTGGGCCGAATTCTACGAGCGCATCTTCGGCTTCCGCCAGATCCGCTATTTCGACATCGAGGGCCAGTCGACCGGGCTGTTCAGCAAGGCGATGACCGCGCCCGACGACAAGATCCGCATCCCGCTCAACGAATCGCAGGACGAGCATAGCCAGATCGAGGAATTCCTTCGCGCCTACCAGGGCGAGGGTATCCAGCACCTCGCGCTGGCGACCGACGACATCTTCGCGACCGTCGACGCGCTGCGGGCCAACGGCGTTCGCTTCCAGGATTCGCCCGAGACCTATTTCGACCTGATCGACGCGCGTCTGCCCGGCCACGGCCATTCGGTCGACGAGATGCGCAAGCGCCGCATCCTGATCGACGGCGCGCCCGAGACCGGCGGCGGGCTGCTGCTCCAGATCTTCACCGAGAACATGGTCGGCCCGATCTTCTTCGAGATCATCCAGCGCAAGGGCAACGACGGCTTCGGCGAGGGCAATTTCAAGGCGTTGTTCGAGAGCCTCGAACTCGACCAGGTTAGGCGTGGGGTGATCCCCGGCAAGGTGGACGCATGACCGAGACCGTTCCAACCGACCTGCAGGCGCAGATGCTCGCCGCCGCGCCGGACATCGAGCTGTCGTTTCGCAAGATGTTCGGCGGCATCATGGGCTATGCCGCCGAGGTGCCGTTCGCGTCGCTGTCGAACGTCGGGCTGGCGCTCAAGTTCACGCCGGCCGAGCGCGAGAAGGCGCTGGCGCTCCCCGGTGCGAAGCCGCTCCAGTACGACCCAGCCTCGCCGCCAAGCAAGACCTACGTCGTCCTGCCGCCCGAGATCGTCGCCGATGGCGCGTCGCTGCACGAATGGATCGTGGCGAGCGCCAACGGGCTGAAGCCGAAACCGAAGGGCCGGTGAGGAGTGATTGTCTCCTTTCCCCTTCAGGGGAGGGGTCGGGGGTAGGGAAGGACGCCTCGGCCGTTGCGACGGCCCCACCCCCGGGCCGCGCTCCGCGCGTGTCTCGCCCCTCCCCTGAGCCGCAGGCGGCGGAACGCCAACGGGAGGGGAAACCATGCTGACTGGCTTCGGCAACCACTTCGCCTCGGAAGCCGTCCCCGACGCCCTCCCCGTCGGCCGCAACTCGCCGCAGCACGTGCCGTTCGGCCTCTACGCCGAGCAGCTCAGCGGGACCGCCTTCACTGCCCCGCGCGCCGACAACCGGCGGAGCTGGCTCTATCGGCTGCGCCCGACGGCGCAGCACGCCGCCTTCACGCCGTCCGATGCCGCTCCCGGCTGGGCGAGCGCCCCCTTTGCCGGGCCACCGTCACCGAACCGCCTGCGCTGGAACCCGTTGCCCATAGCCGACGGTGACTTCGTATCCGGCCTGACGACCTACGCCGGCAATGGCGACGTCGCGACCGCCAGCGGCGTCGCCGTCCACGGCTACACGGCAACACGGTCGATGATCGCGGCCCTGAGCAACGCCGACGGCGAGCTGCTGATCGTCCCGCAGTCGGGGGCGCTGACGCTGGTCACCGAGTTCGGTGGCTTCACCGTCGCCCCACGCCAGATCGCACTGATTCCGCGCGGTGTCCGCTTTCGCGTCGAGGTCGACGGGCCGGTCCGCGGCTATGTCGCCGAGAACTACGGCGCGCCGTTCCGCCTGCCCGACCTCGGCCCGATCGGTTCGAACGGCCTCGCCAACCCGCGCGACTTCGAGAGCCCCGAGGCGGCGTTCGTCGACGACGATGACGCCACCTTGCTGCTCCACCGCTTCCAGGGGCGACTGTGGACGACGACGCTTGGCCACTCGCCGTTCGACGTCGTCGCGTGGCACGGCAACCTCGCCCCGTGGCGCTACGACCTCTGCCGGTTCAACACGATCGGCAGCATCAGCTTCGACCATCCCGACCCGTCGATCTTCACCGTCGTCACGTCGCCGAGCGACACGCCAGGCACGGCCAACGCCGACTTCGTCGTCTTTCCGCCACGCTGGCTGGTCGCCGAGGACACGTTCCGCCCGCCGTGGTTCCACCGCAATGCGATGAGCGAGTTCATGGGGCTGATCGAGGGGACCTACGACGCCAAGGCGGGCGGCTTCGCGCCGGGGGCGGCGAGCCTGCACAACGCGATGAGCAGCCACGGCCCCGACGCCGCGAGCTACGCCGCCGCGGTCGCCGCCGACCTCAGGCCGCACAAGCTCACCGACACGATGGCGTTCATGGTCGAGAGCCGCCACGTCTTCCGCCCGACCGCCGCCGCCCTGGCGTCCCCGGCGCTCCAGCCGGATTACGACAGTGTCTGGTCAGATTTTCCGAAAGCCCGCCTGCCATGATCGACGCGACCCACGACCCTGCGCTGACCAGCTGGGTCGACGTGCCGGACGGCCACGACTTCCCGGTGCAGAACCTGCCGCTGGGCATCTTCAGCGGTGGCGACGCCCCCCGGGGCGGCATGGCGATCGGCGAGCGGATCGTCGACCTCGCCGCGCTCAGCGCCGCCGGGCTGATCGATGTCGCTCCCGCGCTCGTTGCCGGGCCGACGCTCAACGCGCTCCTCGCCGACACCGCCGCGCGCCGGCGACTGCGCGTGCAGGTTTCGGCGCTGCTCGCCGACCCTGCGCATCGGACGGCGGTCGAGCCGCACCTCGTTGCCGCCGGCGACGTCACCCTCCATCTGCCCGCCGCGATCGGCGACTACACCGACTTCTACGTCGGCATCCATCACGCGACGGCGATCGGCCGGCTGTTCCGGCCCGACCAGCCGCTGCTGCCCAACTACAAGTACGTGCCGATCGGCTACCACGGCCGCGCCTCGACCGTCCGGCCGAGCGGCATGCCCGTCGTGCGCCCCGCCGGCCAGCGCAAGGCCCCGGCGGACGCCGAACCGACCGTCGGCCCCAGCCGGCGGCTCGACTACGAACTCGAGATGGGCGTGTGGATCGGTGCCGGCAACGATCTGGGCCGCCCCATCCCGATCGCCGCCGCCGCCGACCACATCGCCGGGCTCAGCCTGCTCAACGACTGGTCGGCGCGCGACCTGCAGGCGTGGGAATATGTCCCGCTTGGCCCGTTCCTTGCCAAGAGCTTCCTCACCACCGTCAGTTCATGGATCGTCACCGCCGAGGCGCTCGCGCCGTTCCGCATCGCCCAGGCCCCGCGTCCCGACGGTGACCCGCAGCCGTTGCCCTATCTGCTGGACGCCGCCGATCAGGCGGCGGGGGCGTTCGCGATTCGACTGACCGTCGACCTGACGACCGCGGCGATGCGCGCCGCCAGCACCGCGCCGGTGCGGCTGGCGACGAGCGCGGCGCGCCATATGTACTGGACCGCGGCGCAGATGGTCACCCATCACGCGTCGAACGGCTGTGCGCTCAACCCCGGCGATCTGCTCGGCACCGGCACGCTGTCGGGGCCCGACCTGGGCAGTTGCGGCAGCCTGATCGAACTCAGCGCCGGCGGCACGAACCCCGTCGCGCTGCCGAACGGCGAGACGCGGACCTTCCTCGACGACGGCGACGAGGTGACGCTGCGCGGCACGGCGCATGCGCCGGGCTTCGTGGGGATCGGCTTCGGTGAATGCCGCGGCCTAGTTGTAGCGATGCTCTAGCCCCGCCCGCGACTGGTCGCCACGCCGAAATCTTCAACCGTCCGTCGCATTCGTTCCCGGCCTTCGCGATGGCTACCGTCGACCGAAGCGGTGGAGAACAGGCATCAGCAATGACACTAGCTTTTATTGCCCCTATGACAGCATAGTATGGCGACGGTTCTGGGGGCGAACTGGTTCGCGCGACATGGTCAAGATCATTCTCTTCGCCGACGGCACTGGTAATGCCCGCACGGCACAGTTCCGCACCAACGTGTGGAAGCTTTACACGGCGATCGACAGTCGTCCCGAAAGTGGCCAGATCGCCTATTATCACGACGGCGTCGGCACCTCGGCATTCGCTCCGCTGCGCCTGCTCGGCGGGATCTTCGGCCTCGGCCTCGGGCGCAACATCCAGGCGCTCTACGCCTTCCTGTGCCGCAACCTTGGTGCCGAAGACGATGAGATCCACCTGTTCGGCTTCAGCCGTGGCGCGTTCACCGTCCGCATCCTCGCCGGGCTGATCCACCACGAGGGCGTCCGGCACATCTACGACGAGGCCGAACTCGACCGGTGGGTGCGCGACGCCTATCGCCGCAACCGCCTGCGGCTGGCGCTGGCGCAGATGGGCCTCGTTCGCCGGGCGATCGTGTCCGCCGGGGCGGCGCTTCTCGGCGTGGACCGCAAGCGTGAGTGGTCGGCGACACGGCTGAAGCCGCACATCACGCTGGTCGGTGTGTGGGACACGGTCGCGGCTTATGGCGGCCCCATCATCGAGATGGTGCGCGGCTTCGACCGCTGGGTCTGGCCGCTGTCGATGCCCGATTACAAACTGGCGGGCAGCGTGCGCCGCGCCCGCCATGCCCTGTCGCTCGATGAAGAGCGCGAGGCGTTCCTGCCATTGCCGTGGGACGAGGTCGGCTCCGATCAGCCGGAGCGGATCAGGCAGGTGTGGTTTGCCGGCGTCCATAGCGATGTCGGCGGCGGCTACGCCGACGACGGGTTGAGCAGCATCGCACTCGCCTGGATGCTCGACGAGGCCAAGGCCGCCGGCCTGACGTTCCTCCCCGCCGCCGAAGCGGCCATCCGCGACAATGCCAACGCGTGGGGACCGATGCACGATTCGCGCTCGGGCCTTGCGGTGGCCTATCGCTATCAGCCGCGCAGCATCAACGCGCTGATGGGCCTGACGCCGAACTCGCCGCTGCGCGATCCGGAAAGCGGCAACCAGCCGCTGATGACCGACATAATCGTCCACGACAGCGTGATCGCGCGTATTCGCGACCCCGACGGCTATGCGCCGATCGTCCTGCCGACCGAGTTTCGCGACGACCGGGGCCGCCACGTGTCACTGCCGGCCGACACGCGCGACGCGATCTGGGCGGGTGTCCGGACCCGTCAGCTGTTCCAACGGATGCTGCTGATCACCCTCGCGGCCGCGCTGTTCGCCCCGCTCTACCCGAAGCCGCCGTGGGTGGTCGTCGGCGACCAGCTACTCGCGCCGCTGCTCGGCACCGTGCTTGGGCTCGTCCCGTTCCTGCCGGACTGGCTGCGCACCGCTTATGGCGGAGCCGGATCGTGGCTGTCGATCTGCGCCGTCGCGATGGCGCTGTGGCTCGGGCTCGGCGAGCGGGCGCGAACACGGATCGACCGGCTGTCGGCCGATATGTGGGCGCGAGGTTCCATTGGCGCGACGAATATCGTCGAGCCCGCCGCGGCCGGGTCGCGAAGCGACTGGCTGCTCAGTCTCACGCTGGCGATACGCCGCCGGCTGCGCTGGGACATCCTGCCAGGGGTCTTCGGGCTGGGCTTCTACTTCGTCGCGGCGCTGGTCCTCATCACGGCGATCAGCCAGGGCGCGCTGATCCGACGTGAGATGGGCGGCGACCTATGCCCGGCGACGGCCCCACCGACCCCGAGCTTCGCCACCGCCGAGCCGTGCCACCACCTTGGCTTCCATGTCCTCGCGGCGCATCGCTACCGCGTCCGGCTGACCGTCGAGAACCCATGGCGCGACGACGCGGTGGCAACCTCGCCGCTCGGCTTCACCTATGTCGACAGCCTGAAGCAGGGGTGGCGCGCCGGCGGCACCCTCGGCGCGATTGACGGGGCCGTGGCGCACTTCTTCGGCATCGCCGTCCGCCGTGACCTTGCCGCCCACTGGTTCCAGCCGGTCATCGCCATCCGCAGCCCGGGCAGCAGCTGGCTGTACAAGGTCGACCTGTCGCCGCAGCTCGCCACCGACGGCAGCTTCTATGCCCATTTCGTCGCGCCGGTCGACGGCGACACGGCGATCTACGTCAACGACGCAGTCGTTCCGGGGCAGCCAGCCGACGCCTTTTACGCCAACAACCGGGGCTCGGCCCGGGTGGAGATCGTCGAAGAATATTGAGGGGGAGACTGTCATGCGCCGTCTACATCTGACGCTTGCCGCTGTTGTTGCCGGGGCGGGGCTGGCCACCGGCGGCATCGTCCTGACGGGCGCTGCACCCGCCGGGCCGCGCTACCTCGATCAGGGCAGCCAATGGGGCGCCGGCGAGCGGGCGAGCTTCTATACCATGGACCAGGGCTCGGAGATCATGCCGCTGGCGTGGGCGCGGGCGCTGAGGGCCCCGGACGGCACCCCGTTCCTCGGCGACCGCCTCACCCGCTACGGCTATCTGCCGCTCGACGACGCCGCCGAGCTGCCGGTCGGCTTCGTCGCCGCGGAACGGGGCGGCGTGACCCGGCTCGGGATGACCTGCGCCGCCTGCCATACCCGCCAGATCGAGGTCGGCGGTGCGCCGATCCGCATCGACGGCGGCCCCGCGCTGAGCGACTTCCAGTCGTTCCTCGCCGATCTCGACCACGCCGTCGGTCATATCCTCGCCGACGAAGCGGCGTTCGCGCCGTTTGCCGATCAGGTGCTGGCGCACCCGGCGACCGCCGACGAGCGGGCGGCTTTGCGGCAGGAGGTGGCCGCCTGGTATTATCGCCAGCACACTCTGTTCGCCCGTGCGCTACCGGCCGACCCGTGGGGCGTCGGGCGGCTCGATGCGGTCAGCATGATCCTGAACCGCGTGTCCGGCCTCGACATCGGCACCGCCGACGACGGCATCATCGCCGACAACATCAAGCCGGCCGACGCACCGGTCCGCTACCCGTTCATCTGGGATGCGCCGCGGCAGGAACGGACGCAATGGCCGGGCTTCGCCGACAACGGCGACGTCGTCCTCGCCAGCGCGCGCAACCTCGGCGAAGTCTATGGCGTGTTCGCTGCCTTCCATCCCGTCAAGAACGGCAGCCTGCTCGGCTACGACTATCTGACGGAGAACTCGGCCAACTTCACCGGGCTCGACCGGCTCGAGGGGCTGGTCCGGAAGATCGGCGCGCCGACGTGGCCGTGGCCGACCGACCCCGACCGCGTCGCGCGCGGGGCGCAGCTGTACGACCAGAACTGCAGCAGCTGCCACGCGATCCGCCCCGGCGCGCTGCGCCTGTTTCCCGTATCGACGACGTGGAAGACGCCGCTGGTCGACGTCGGCAGCGATACACGCGAGTACGACGTCATGGGCCGCACCGGCGACACGGGCGTGCTGCAGGGCGCGGTCTATGGCCTTGGCGGCCGGCTGCGCGCGCAGGACCGCGAGTTCAACATCCTCGCGGCGTCGGTCGTCGGCACGCTGGTCGACCGTTTCGCTCACAACGGCCTGCCGGTCGACGCGCTGATCCAGCCGATCCATCTCGCGCTGCCGCACCTCGGCGGGACCACGGTCAAGACGCCGCAGCGCGAGCTCGCGGAGGCCTACCACAGCGATGTCGCGGAGCGTGCCGCCAACAGCGTCGCGCACCCCTACGAGGCGCGCGTCCTGCACGGCATCTGGGCGACCGCGCCCTATCTCCACAACGGGTCGGTCGCCTCGCTCGCCCAGCTGCTCGAGAAGCCCGCGGCGCGGCTGCCGGTCTTCGCCGTCGGCCCCGCCTACGATCTCGACGCCGTCGGGCTGGCGCCGGTTCAGCCAGGCGTGCCCCACCTGCGCCGGACGACCGGCTGCGACGACCTGAACTCGGGCAACAGCCGCTGCGGGCATGTTTATGGCACCGATCTTTCGGCGGCCGAGAAGCGCGATCTGCTCGAATATCTGAAGCTGCTGTGAGCTGACCTGCTGACCGGTAAAATCGGCTGCGGCGAGCGTGCTCTGAGGGCGCGAATGTGGCGTTGAGGCCTGCGGTGGTAAAGTCGTTGGTGCCGCGCGCCGGAGCTGTCGACAGGCGGGCGGCGGCCGTGCGCTGCAGCGCCTGCGCTTTGATCAGGCGTTCAGACAGGTTCGTAACTGGCGAATACCGCGGTGGAGCAGCAGCGACAATTCTACGCGACACGGGCGCGACTTGTACGAAATGAGTCCAGTTCGGCGAATGTGGTCAGTCGCCTCTGCCGATCGCCTGAACTGTCATCAAGGGCGAGTTCGACCCGCATCGCGCCGCGCAGCGCCGCGTCGAGGTTCGACAGCGGCTCGTCGAAGAGGAAGACATCGGCTTGAGCCGGACGATCATGCGGATCAAGGTCGACTTGCCGCACTCCGCCATCAGGAAGATCGGAAAGAACAGCGCCAGCGCTACTCCCCAGCCGAGAACGGCGACACTGGCGCGGCCGAGCGCGACCCGTGCGCTCATACCCGAATCGCCGCGACACAGTGCGGGCCAGCTCCATCGCGACTAGGTTGGCGACAACGATCGCCACCACCTCGCCGGCCGCCACGCCGCCGATGTCGAACTGCAGCAGCGCGCGACCATGGATCAGGAAGGAGGCGGTTGCCGGGGGCACGCCAGCTTTAGCGCGAACAACTCGCGGGCACACGGCTAGGCCAATAGAATTGATCGAGCGTTACATGGATCTGGGTCAGCGACTCATAAAACGCATCCAGATTTTAGTAGCGGCAGGATCTTCGGTTCAGATTCTACTCAATGGAAATCTCGCGACTTGGGCAGGATGCGGACGCTGCGCGGGTGCCCGTAAGTGCGCGAGTAACCAGGGTGGAGGTCTTCATCGGCTTGCGTTTTCTGAGGAGTGGCATCGTGAGTCTTTGACAGGAGGTCGAGTTCTGCCGTGCGGTCGTGTATATGAGTCGCCATTAGATGGACCACCCCTTCCGAACTGCGCTGCAGCTCGCCTTCGACCAGCATCAGACGCGATGCCATGATATTTTTGCGGTAGCTTTCAAACAGCCGCGCCCAAATGATGACGTTGGTTACGCCGGTTTCATCCTCAAGCGTGACGAAGATGGCGTTGCCCTTACCGGGACGCTGCCGGACGAGGACGATGCCGGCGGTTTTAACCTGATCCCCATGTCTGGCGTTGGATGTACCGGCGCAGGTCTGCACGGCTTCATGGTCGAAAATCGGCCGCAGAAATTGCATCGGATGCGCTTTAAGCGACAGATGTATAGTCTGATAGTCCGCCGCGACCTCCTCGGCTTTCGACATGACCGGCAGATTGACATTCGGCTCAATGCCAAGTTCGCTGGCGTCGGCGGCGGCAAATAGCGGCAGGACATCAGACGGTGTTCGACGCGCTTCCCAGAGTGCGGCGCGACGGTAGAGACCGATCGAGCCGTATGCATCGGCATCGGCAAGCAGGCATAGTGCGCGCTGGGGTAATTTGCCTGTTCGCGCCAGTTGTTCGATACTCGTGAAGAGTCGGTTGGCTATGATGTCTTGGCCCCATGCTGCCCGAAAACCATCGATCTGACGAAAGCCGAGACGCAAAGCGAAATCGCCCTTTCCACGGCATTCAAGGCTATTGTCCCAGTCGCTGAAGTTCACGTCGACGGGCAGCACCTCGACACCATGATCGCGCGCGTCTCTCACGATCTGCGCCGGAGCGTAGAAACCCATCGGCTGGGCATTGAGCAGCGCGGCTGCAAACACCGCCGGATAGCGGCATTTGATGTACGACGATACCCAGACCAGTCGCGCGAAGGCCAGTGCGTGGCTTTCGGGAAAGCCGTAACTGCCGAAGCCCTCGATCTGCCTGTAGCAGCGCCGGGCGAACGCCTCATCGTAGCCCCGCCGTACCATGCCGCCGACCATCTTGGCCTCGAACTGCTCCATGGTTCCGAGATTGCGGAAGGTCGCCATCGCGCGGCGCAGTTGATTAGCTTCCGAGGGGGTGAAATCGGCAGCGACGATGGCGAGCTTCATCGCCTGTTCCTGAAACAGTGGGATGCCCAGCGTCTTGCCGAGCACGTCCCGCAGTTCGTTCGGGTCATGCGGCGACGCCGGTGAGGGGAAATCGTGCGACTCGAGACCCTGCCGTCGCCGCAGATAGGGGTGGACCATGTCGCCTTGGATCGGGCCGGGCCGGACAATTGCGACCTGAATGACTAGATCGTAGAATTCTCGCGGACGCAGGCGCGGCAGCATGTTCATCTGCGCTCGGCTTTCGACTTGAAACACACCGACACTGTCACCCCGGCACAGCATGTCAAAGACATCGGAAGCATCTTCAGGTACGTTATCAAGTGAGTATTGCTTGCCTACATGCGTTTCGATCAGTTCAAACGCCTCGCGGATGCATGACAACATACCGAGTGCCAGCACGTCGACCTTCATCAGGCCCAGTGCATCAATGTCGTCCTTGTCCCATTCAATGAAGGTGCGGTCAGCCATCGCGGCGTTGTGGATCGGCACAGTTTCGTCGAGCCGATCCTCGGTTAGTACGAAGCCGCCGACGTGCTGCGACAGGTGGCGTGGGAATTTGAGAATTTGGCCGACTAAATCTGCGAGCCGGGCGATTTCCGGTGAGTCAGGATCGAAGCCGGTTTCGGTGAAACGCTCGCGCTCCATCTTGTCGGAAAAACTGCCCCAGATGGTGGTACTCAGCCGTGTCGTGACATCTTCGGTAAGACCCAACGCTTTGCCGACTTCGCGGACCGCGCTGCGCGGACGATAGTGGATCACGGTGGCAGCGATTCCTGCACGCTCGCGACCGTAGCGGCGATAGATGTACTGCATGACCTCCTCGCGCCGTTCGTGTTCGAAATCGACATCTATATCGGGCGGTTCGCGGCGTTCCTCCGAGATGAAGCGGGAAAAAAGCAGATTATTCTTAAGTGGATCGACTGCTGTTATGCCAAGCACGTAACAGATCGCCGAATTGGCCGCCGATCCTCGTCCTTGACATAGGATGCCTTTGCCTCGTGCAAACGCGACAATATCGTGAACAGTAAGAAAATACGTAGCGTATTGCTGCCGTTCGATTATGGCGAACTCGTCGGCGAGCAATGTTTTCAGCCTGTTCGGAATGCCCTCCGGCCAGCGTTCGTGCGCCTTGTCTAAAGTCAACGTTTCAAGCCAGCCTTGCGGCGTGTATCCCGGCGGAACTGGCTCATGCGGGTATTCATACCGCAACTGGCCAAGGTCGAACTGGATGCGCCCAAGCAGTGTCTGCGTCTCGCCGATGGCATGTGGCGCATCGGCAAACAGCCTTGCCATTTGTTCAGCGGATTTCAGATGGCGCTCTGCATTGGCAGCAAGCAGACGTCCGGCGCACTGGATGGTGCGCCTTTCGCGAATGCAGGTCAGGATGTCATGGAGCCGACGTCGATCGGGCGTTGCGTAAAGTGCGTCGTTCACGGCGATCAGCGGCAGCAATGCGGCGCGGGCCTGAGCCAAGCGCTGCTGAAGCAGCCGTCGGTCGCGCCCGCCATGATCCATGGTGGCGCCAAGCCACACTCGTCCAAGTGCGGCTTGGCGTAATATATTTAACAATGAAGCGGAGCCGCCTGCCCCCGGCATGACGATCAGCAACAAATCATCACAATGGTCGAGCAGATCGTCGAGATGCAGGATGCAGCCGCCCTTTTCGGCGCGCAGATTGCCGAGAGTCAGCAGTCGCGTCAGCCGCCCCCAGCCACGCCGCGTTACCGGATAGGCAACGATGTCCGGAGTGCCGTCCCCGAAAATCAGCCGAGCGCCAGTGATGAGCTTGAAGTCGACCTTGCCTAGCCCGGCTTTGGCAGCGTTCTCACTCGCTTCTTTCAGCGCCGACCATGCGCGCACCACCCCAGCAACTGTGTTACGATCCGCAATACCTATGCCGCTGTGACCGAGCGACAATGCCTCTCCGATCATATCGGATGGATGCGATGCGCCGTGTAGGAATGAGTAGTTAGTCGTAGCGGCAAGTTCGGCGAAGATCACGCGAAAAGCCCATGCAGGTACCAGTCCGGCATTGACTTTTCGACGCCATACAGTCCATGCCGAAATAGCCAGAACCGCCGTCCCCGCTTATCCTCGACGCGGTAATAATCACGGGTCAGCCCTTTACCGCTGCGGCGTTTCCACCACTCGGCAGCGATACGCTCCGGGCCTTCGGCGCGTATCACATCATGGTACAGCCGTCGCCACTTGAACCACAACGGCGACCCATCCGGAACGGCAGCCATCACTTCGATGCGCTGCGGGGGATCGAACATATGAAGCGGGCGCAGCGGCGGTTCGCCAGTTTCGAGCACCGGCCACGACACAGGGGGAGACTGTACTGCCAATTGCAGCTCGAACGCAGCCTGTTCGGGGATGTGGCTGTCACCGGCTGCGAAACGCCGTATCCGGTTATGTCCCAAGCGTGTTGTTAGCCGATTGATCAGGGCGGCTAATTGGGCATCAGTAGCCGTACTTTCTTCCAATGGCAGCTGGTGCGGAATCATCGGTTCGGTCAGCGGTATGGCAAGTCGGATCAGGTCATAGCCGAAGCCAGGGTCGAGTGGATCGCTTAGCGTATCGATCCGTTCACGGAACAGGCGAGCAATGACCTTGGGATCACGTGTCGGCTGGACGGTTTCAACCGTAAGGCGCGCGACATGGCCATCGCTCCGGAACAGCGCTGCCTCGAACCGCCGGCCACCGCACCCGCGTTTGAACAGGACAGCCTCGGCCTTGCACAATAGCCAATCAATTGTGCCGAGCGCCGCGTCGATATGCAACACCGGCTCGGTAAAATGCTTTTCGACCTGCACGTCAGGCGAGTGACGACGTGGGGTGATACGGACTTCCTCGTCGCCGAGCAGTCGCGACAGCAGCACAGGCATTGCCGCCCCGAAGCGCGCCGCCAAAGGTTCCCGCGGCCGCGCCGCCAGATGACCGATGGTTTTCAACCCAGCACGGCATAACGCTAAATGGATGTCGGCATCCAACCTGAGCGCCGTCACCGGTAGGTCATGAATGTTGTCTCCACCGAATGTGGCCAGCGCCACAGCAGCATCGGGTGTATGTGCCAACGCGGTGATGGCGCTGATGCCCTGACGAATAAGCCGACGTTGCAGATCGGCTACAAGGCCAGCCTCTTCCCTGAACTTATGCGCGCAACCGGTGATGTCGATGACAATCCCTTGCGGCGGATGGGTCGCCACCATGGGAGAATAGCGATCACAGGCGTCTGCCAGCCAGTCGAGCAGAGCCGCATCGGCAGCCGCATCGTGCTCGAACGCCGCAAGTTCGGGGAGTCGCGCCCGCGCATCGGCCAGCGTCAACCCCGGCGCGATGCCGGCCGCGCAAGCGCGTGAGTCGACCGCCGCGAGGCGGATCGATCCACGCACTTTTTCAGTCAGTGCAAAGGGTGTTTCAGGCGACGCGCCGCGCGCCCTCAACAGCCGTTCCGCTGCCAACAATGGCAGAAACACCGCCAGATATCGGCGCGTCCCTGAACGTTCTTCGGTCACGGTCCCACTCCACACGGGCATCGAACCCGGCAATTCCTCCGCGATGGCGCAACAGGCTGATGTCAAACGCTGGAGGTCCCGGCGCATTGCCTACCAGCGCTCGTGAGGGCGCTCCGCTGATCCGCCACCGTGTCTGGGCTGCGCTCGGCACGGGATCGACGCCTGAGCGCACCACCAAGGTCATTACCCCTGATCGTGCCGCCGCCAACGCGAGTCGGCGAGACGTAGTCAAGTCAAGCAATGGAGCCTTACCCCACGGTTCAAGGATCACCGCGCCTACTCCACCGCAATTAATGATATCGGCACCGGCCCGTAACAATGAAAGCGTATCTGGTGCTGTCACCAGCAAAACGGCAGCGGGGTCGGCTCCCAGTTCAATTAAACCTAGAGGGTAGAGTCGCCCGTCACGCTGCTCATTTCGCTCTTCCCGGACCCAAAAGACTGGTCTCGCTAGACAGGCGCGCAAGATCAGCAGCAGAGCAAAGCCTGCTGCCGCACAGCGATCTTCGGGCAACCCGGCAAAAATCTCGTGCAACGCTGCTCGTGCCAGTCCGCCCCTCAGCAATGCATCGCTCTTTACCGCGCCGGTTTCAACGACAGAGATTTTGCCGCTGAGCTTTGTCCTTCCGCCGAATGCGGGGTTCAATGAGGGCGAAAAATTCATATGTTCTTGGTGTGTTCTTACCGCCATCCGTATGAGAGTCAACGGCGGCACAAAGGTTGGTTTGCCTGCGCCGCATGAATGATGCTCCCTTGCCGAGGCAGGCAATCGGACGGATGATCCAGAGCTCTGCCTTGAGATGCATATCGCCTGGGCAGACGGTGCAACTCGCGTCGGGAACTCTAATCCGATACCGCTTCACCTCCGAATGCGTTGCGCGCCATCCGGCCACGCTGGACTGCATTTCAAAACGGAGATTTGGACCTCCAGCGCGCGATCCTATTTCAGCGCTTAGTCCACTAGTCGTACACAGCGGTTCTAGTTGCCTCAGCATGCCGCGTAGTTTGCCGCGCCTAACCCGAGGATTAGCCACCACGCCCGCACCGAGTTTGAAGAGTAGCACCTAGGCGCGACCATTGCTAACGTTGGCAGATGCAAGGTCCACATACGCGGCAGGAACGTGTCTTGAGCGGCGTGCCCACGGTCCCCTTATGTCTGACCATAGGCGTCACAGGCCATCGTGATTTGTCCGGGGCTAACGAAGGTCTGCGTCCGCGACTTGAACAGGTCCTCTGCCGCCTGCGTGATGCGGCCGGACAGGAGGGCATTGCTCAGAGCTTTGGACCAGCACCTATGCAAATCAGGCTGGTCTGCCCGCTGGCGCAGGGGGCTGACCAGATCGCCGCGGCCATCGCGCTCGACCTCGGATATGACCTGCATGCCGTCCTACCGTTTCGACGCGACGATTATGCTGCCGATTTCGTCGACACCTACCATGCTGCAACTTATGCTACGCTTCTCGCCCGCGCTTCACGTGTCCTCGAGTTGCCGTGTCGGCGCGGGGAAGTACCGTCGGCGTACGCACTTGCCGGACGCGCGACGATCGCGCACAGCGACATTCTCATTGCGGCGTGGGACGGCCTGCCAGCCCGCGGTGCGGGTGGCACCGCGGAAGTCGTCGAGCATGCGCTTCGCCTCGGCCTACCTGTGATCCATGTCCCGCTCGATGCTAATCAGCCTATCCGACTGATATGGAGCGCGCACGAGCCCCACCTGCTGCAGACCCGAGTCGAAGAAATCTCGGCCCGGCAACTGGACGATGCGAGTTACATCGTACTGATCGACCGGCTGCTCGCGCCGCCGGTAGATATCAATGAACGAGGGCATCTGACACAGTTTCTTGCCGAGCGCCAGCGTCGGTTCAAGCTACGTATGGAATATCCATTACTGCTCGCCGCCGCCGGAGCGCGCCGCCTGAGGCGTTCGGCGCTCCTGGCGGCCCCGTATCTCACGACGGATGAACCCTCTTCCGGCAGCCCGGGGGACGTAACAGGTGACGTGAACGTGTGGCGGGCGGCGTACTTCTGGAGCGACGGGCTCGCGGCGCACTTCGCTCAGAGCTACCGCAGCGGTCATGTCTTCAACTTCTGCGCCGGCGCACTCGCGGTACTGCTTGGCCTGTCGGGGCTGGTGCTGCCGGAGGTCAAGCTATGGCTCGCGTTTGCCGAACTGGCGGTCATCGGTGCGTTCATTATGAACACCCGCGTCGGCGTCGCACGGAACTGGCATCGCCGCTGGCTGGATTACCGCCAACTGGCTGAGCGGTTGCGGCCAATGGCGAGCCTGTCGGCGGTCGGCATTGCCCAGCCCGACCGAGCACCTGTAACGCGCCGCGCCACCAGCTGGGTCGACTGGTACGCCGCCGGCATCTGGCGGAGCATCGGCATGCCGGCCGGGGAGCTCACCCGCGACGTTGCCGGGCTTACGCAGGCAATCGTCACGCGGGAGCTTCTCCCCCAAGTCGCCTACCACCGTACCAGTGCGGCAACTGTCCACCACCTCGATCACGCGCTGCACCGTGCCGGCACGGTGCTGTTCGCCATCTCCTGCCTTAGCTGCGCGGCGTTCATCGGCGCCTATCTCATCGATCACGCATGGACGGTCGCTCACGCGGCAGACTTCGTCGCCCTGTCGGCAGGCCTGCCGGCGATCGGCACGGCCTTCTTCGGCATTCGCGTTCAAGGCGACTTCGCCGGGACGGCCGCCCGCTCCGAAGTCACCGCCGACCACCTTGCCGCTGTCGCCGCCGCACTCGAGGCGCGGCCAACTACATTGTCGCGCACCGCCGACGGCATCGAGGCCGCGGCGCGCGCAATGTTCGCCGACCTCGGCGAATGGCGGCTGTCGCACCAGCAGCGCCAGCTAGAACTGACTTGACGGTGCGGCGGCAGACAGCGCAGAATCGTAGCGGGGAAGGGTCTGAGATGCGTTTGCTGGGGGCGATTGTCGTCGCGCTTGCCCTGCTCGTCGGCACGTCCGCTCGGGCCGACGGCGATGGGCCGTTCGGGATAAGTGGCGTCGCCCTTCCGCCGGGTGGAGCGTTCGAGGCGGCGGCGTGGCGGCGGAATGGCAAGCAGATCCTGACGATCGACGAGAACAACATGCTGCTGTTCTGGGACGCGGCGTCGCGGCGGCTGATCGACACGATGACCCTCGGCACCTTGCCGCCGCGACCGACCGGCAGCGGCGCGCCGCGGCGCGTGACGCTCCGGATCAGCCCCGATAGCATGTTCGCTGCCGTAACAGTGCTGCCCTCGGGTCGTCCGGCAGTTACCCTTCTCGTCGATCTTGTCGCCGAGAAGGTAACGGAAACAATCGACCGGCCGGCGTTATTCTGGATCCCCACGGGCGTCGTCGCGGGGCCGCACGCCGGGTGTACGGTGGCGTGCGACTTTGCTGTAATCGATCCGCGGACGACGCACGATTCGGCCCTAGGTATTGGCTTCGGCGACGGCCGGGTTGTTGCGGCCATGCCCGACGGCAGTCGCTTCGTCTCCGTCGTGGCGGTGGGCGGCAGGCAGGAACTCGTCGTCTGGACAACGACGACTTGGACGCCGCTGGTCCATGTGCCGCTCGCGTCCGATGTGGTGGTCGA
Source organism: Sphingomonadaceae bacterium (assembly GCA_903642255.1). GTDB lineage: Bacteria > Pseudomonadota > Alphaproteobacteria > Sphingomonadales > Sphingomonadaceae > Polymorphobacter_B. Next base: position 29,033 of record CAHJWP010000008.1, read on the forward strand.
GGTCGGATTCGATCAAGACGGAAGCCACGCCTTTGCCAGGCAGGCGACGCCGCAGGTGGTGGTCGTCGGCGTCGCTGACGGCCGTGTTGAAACGTCATCTTTGCCGCCCCAGGCAGCGGGTATGGCCTTCGCCACCGACGTTGATAGGCGGCGCGTCATGACGCCGCTCGGACCGATACCCTTTGACAGCAATAAGATGTCTGCACGTATGGACTTCTTCACCTTCTACGCCGCCGACCCACGATACGGCGCGATATACACCTTCAACGACGGTTTGGCGGCGGCGATCGGGGCGCGACCCGCGGCACCAAATGCATTTCCCTGGCAGGTCGAGCTGCAGTATCGCGCGCCGCCCGGCAGTGGCTTCTCGCCGTTGGTGCTGCATAATTGCGGCGGCAGCCTGATCCGCGCCGGTTGGGTGCTGACCGCGACGCACTGTTTTCTGACCGCCGACAACCTCTTGCGCTCGGACGCCGAGGCGCAGGCGCACACCGTCGTCCGCGCCGGCTCGACTGAGCTTGATGCCGAAATGAAAAATTTCGACGTCGTTGGCGTCTACATCCGGCGCTGTACCCAAACTGCAAGCAATGACTGCTTCCACGACTATGATCCGGCCGCGCAGCCGCCGGTGCCGCCGCTCAATGACATCACGCTCCTGCGGATCGTGCCCCACGTCGAGCCGGTCGTTGGGCGCAGCTTCACCTTACAGGCGGTGCCTACCGGTCAGATCAAGCCGATCCGCCTTCCCGCGCCGAGCGTGGATATCCGCCCACCATCGCCGGTGACGATGACCGGCTGGGGTGCAACGTCGGTCGGAAATGCGCAGGAGCGCGTCATGTCGGCGTCGCTTAACCGGATCGATATCACAGTCATGCCGCGCGAGGTGTGCAGCCGCCGTCACGGGTTCGGTCCGCTAGCCCCTACCCTGATCTGTGCCGGCTCGGCCGACGATGCGCAGCTCGCGTGCAAGGGAGACAGCGGTGGTCCTCTGGTCGCCGACGTCGCCAAACGTCCGGTGCTCGTCGGCATCGTGTCGTGGGGCAACTGTACGGGCGGCCCGGCGATATACACCAGCGTTGCTGCCTTCGTACCGTGGATCAACGCGACCATCGCCGCGGCCGAGGCGCACCGGTGATCGTCCGTCTCGCCGCCACCGCAACCCTCGCCCTCGTCGCGAGCTGTGCGACGGTTCCCACCGTCGATTACCACCAGCTTGGCCCCGGTGCGCGCAACGACAAGTGGGTGCCGTTTCATCTGACCGACTCGATCGTCGTCATCGGGGCACCTATCGCCAAGGCAGCCGACGGCGCGGCAGCGCCGCCGGTCGATCTGTCTCCCGTCGTTGTCCGCTGCCCCGGCGGCGTGTGCGGTGCGGTCGCGGTCGCGGCCATCCCGACCGACTTCCGTGGCGTGCTCTATGGCCTCGAACCGCGTAGCCGACGGCTGGTCAGCACGATTCTCGTGCCGAGCTATGTGTCGAACTCACTTCGCCTCAAGGCGTTGGCCGTCGAGGCGAAGGACCACCGACTCGAAGCGATCAACACGGTCGCCGCGCTGGCGTCGGGGGCTGCCAGGCTTGCGGACAAGGGAACCGACCTGTCCAATCCCGACCCGCTCGATCGGACGGCGCAGCTCATACTGCCGGTGACGATCGCCCTCGCCGACCTGCGGTGCACCGGCCCGACATGTCGATCGGCAGCGACCCCGCGGCTACCGCGCAACCCGACGTGGACCTATTCAATCGAGTTTCGCGACGATCCGGCGGAGAGCGGACTCCTGGCTCGGCAGGCGGTCGACACGGTCCACGCCGCAATGGTCGCGTCGGCCTGTCGGCCGGTGCGGATCATGCTCTATCAGGCCGATCAGAAAGTGACGGTCGTTCTCGACGTCGAAGTCGCAGATCCCGACTGGCTGATCACCGTGCCGTTCCCGACCAAGGGTGCGATGACTTTCCACTCCCTGTGCGGGGTCGATGTTCAGGCGCAGGCGATAACCGACATCGGCGTCGACGTGATGGCAACCGCGTTCGTCAACGGCGTCGAAGCCGTTGCCAGGCAGAAGTAGCTGTTAGGGCTTAGCGGGAGCCGCCGTCGACTTGCTCGCCGTCGGGTCGGCGTTGTGCAGATCGCCGCCGGCCGGCGTCGCGTCCGTTGCCGGCGGGGCGGAGGCCATGGTCGTCGCGGCGGGATCGGTCGCTGGCGTCGTCTTCTGGGTAGTCATGGTCGTTCTCTTGGTCGGATCGGGATTGTGGCAGCCGGCGACGGCGATTGCGGCCATGATGGCGACAGTCAGATGCTTGCTGTTCATAACGAATTGATCCCTGCTAGACAATCTCGTTACTTTGCCGGTTCGCGCGACAGTTGCAAGATAAAGCGCTAATCTTGTCCCTCTAAGCGCCGCGCGATGGCGGCGAAGCCCGCTGCCGTCCGCACAGGATCGAGCAGGGGGTCGCTGCCGATCAGCAGGATGCCAGCGTCGTGGGTGGCATAGGCGCGTGTCAGGGCGGCGAGGGCCGGTGCCGCTTCACCGCGCTGGGCATGGACCTGTGCCTGCTGATAGGTCGTGCTGTCGCCGCCATCGGCGACCATAGCATTGAATGCGATGGTAGAACCCGCGCGGTCGCCCAGCCGCGCGTGGGCGATCGCCTGCCCGCGCAGCCGCTCCCACGTCTCGGGCTCGGCGGCATATTCGGTGGCCGCCGCGGGAATGTCTCCCTGCAGCAACAGGGCATCGCCAATCGCCGAGTGAACGCCGATGATCGCTGGATTGAGCGTAAGCGCGCGGCGCAGCGCGACGATCGCCTCGGGATAGCTGCGGGCGACGATGAGTGATAGGCCCAGCGTCTTGAATGCCCGCGCATTAAAGGGGTCGCGCCGCACCGCCTGCTGGATCGCGGCGAGCCCGGGGCCGACCGCGCCAGTGCGGCAGGCGAACAGGCCATAGCGCAGCAGGATGTCGGCATTGCCGCTGCCGGTGCGCAGCGCGAGGTCGTATGCCCGCCGGGCACCGGCAATGTCGAAGCGTCCATAAAGCAGGACGCCGGCGAGGCTGCTCTGCGCCTCGGCCGAGTCGGGGGCCAGCGCGACGGCGCGGCGTGCGGCCGCCTCGGCGGCGTCATAGGCCGCGCGCTGCGCCTGCGACGCCGTCAGGAACTGGTTGGCCATCGCTAGCAGCGCCCGCGCCCGCGCCGCATGCGCCTCCGCGAAACGCGGGTCGGCGGCGACGGCGGTGTCGAACATCACCAGCGCCGACCTCATCCCTGCCTCGCCTATCCCGGCGTCAAGCGCCGCCCGGCCGCGGAGGTAGGCGTCGTTCGCCGCTGCGCTCGCCGTTCCCGCTCGACCGAGTGCAGCGACGGCGCGGTCGGCGAGCCGGACCCTGAGCGCTGCGGCGACTGCTTCGGCAATCCCGCGCTGCACGGCAAAGACGTCGGTCAGGTCACGGTCGTAGGTGTCGGACCAGCGCTCGAACCCCGACGCCGCCTCGACCAACTGCGCGCTGACGCGAACCCGGTCACCGCTGCGCCGGACGCTGCCGTCGAGGATGAAGGCGACGCCGAGCTTGGCCCCGATTGTGCTACTGGTGTCCCGGCTGTTCTTAAATTTGAACGACGATGTCCGTGCGGCGACCTGCAGCGTGTCAATGCCGGCCAGTGCGCTGAGGAGCTCCTCCGACAGGCCGTCCGAAAAATAGGCTTGGGCCGGATCGGCGCTGAGGTTGGCGAATGGCAGCACGGCGATGCTGTTGGCCGGCGCGACGGCGGCGGCTGGACGTCGACAGTCGATGCCGACCGAGCACAGGACCGTTCGCGGCAGCAGGATCAGGCCACCGACCGAAGCAGCGATAATCGCCAATACCACCGACCATCGGCGGCGGCGGCGGCGAGGCGTCGCGCGTGCCACTGGCGCGTCGAGGCCGGCGACCATCGCCCGCGCCGCAGCAAGGAGATCGAGTAGGCGAGGGTCGTCGCGGTCTCCGCGCCAATTCTCGAGCGGCAGCAGCTGCCGCTGTCCAAAGCCAAGCGGCGGCTCGACACGGTCGATCCGAACGGGAAGATAGACGCCGCGGCGAACGGCGTGCGCGGCCTCGTCGTGGACGAAGTGCCCTTCGGGCCCGACCGCAGATTTGCTCCACACGACGATCACGCACGCCGCGGCGTCAAGTTCTGTCTGAATCGCCTGCCGCCAGATCACGCCACCAGCGAGCGCGACATCCCACCAGACCGTCAGACCTGCCGCATCCAGTGCGTCGACGAGTGATCGTACACGCTCGCGATCTTCTC
>CAHJWP010000009.1 GCA_903642255.1 Sphingomonadaceae bacterium
CGGCGATCCTCCGGGTCGCCGAATGAAGTCCGGATGCTCACCTTCAAACTGGAGGAAAATCCGGGGGACCCTCATGAAGTCCGGATGCTCACCTTCAAACTGGAGGAAAATCCGGGGGACCCTCATTGTCGGGCGATCATGGGAAGAGGATTTTGGTGGGAGCCGGGGTTTGCGCCCCTCCCTCAAACAGGATCATCGCCATGTCCGACGTTCCCGACCGCATCCTCCGGATCGACGCCGTGCTCGACCGCACCGGACTGAGCCGCTCGACCCTCTACCGCAAGATCCAGGGCGGGAGTTTTCCCGGTCAGATCCGCATTGCCGAACGCTGCACCGGGTGGCGAGAGTCTGCGATCAGGGACTGGCTCAGGAACCCGATGTTCTACAGGGTTGACGAACAATAATATCGGTTCCGATACGATCCGCGGCAATAGTCGTGGAATGAAGAGCGGTGCCTAACTCCACGGGTCATCTTTACCGTTCGCGCCCAAGCGCTCAGTGAAGCGGGGCTCAATTTTAAACACAGCCGACGCTCAGCGTTACCAGATTGCAGCCGACGAAAGCAGGCAGCAATATGCCTAACAGCCGCAGATCGTACAGCGAGGCCGTAAGTGTCTGACGTCGGGATGGATGACTACGAACCTGGTGCGATGGCGCTCAACCAGTTCCGACGACGAACAGGTGCGAGAGGTCCACGCCCGTTTTGGCCTTGCGATGTTCCAGGCCCAAGTCCTTGAACACGGTATGGTCAACGCAGCGCTGGTGCTCAGCCTTTTGCCGACGATGAGCACCTTCAGTGATCGTGCGGCGTGGGAGACCGCGTTCGACCGCTTCTACGACATTGAACTGGCGAAGACCTTTGGCAACATGCTGAAGCGTTTGGAGCCGCTCAATGGCTTTCCTCCCGATCTTTTGGCACGGCTGCGAACGGCCAAGCTCGAACGGGATAATCTGGCGCACCGCTTCTTCCGTGAGCACGACCTTGACTTTATGACGACGGTGGGACGAACGAATATGATCGCCAAATGCGACGAGCTCATCGTGCTATTTCAAGAAGCGGACCGGGAGCTGGAGGCTTTCACGGCACCTGAACGCGACCGCTTCGGTATCACACGAGATTGGATCGACAAGCATGTGCGTCTGATGGAAGCGGAAGCTGAGGAGAGAATGGCCTAGAGCCTCGAAGTGCCGTTGGTCGCCACGATTATCATTGGCATATTTCATCTTGTGCCGGCCGCTCATTAGTCGTCCGCGTTTCTATATATCCCGACCAAGCGTTCATCAGAACACGCCGTTTGTTAAAGAAATCGGTGCGCCGGTATGCCGCTTCGACCCTATCCGGGATCTGATGCGCCAAAGCCTTGTCGGCTATCTCCTTAGGCGTGTCCGTCTCCTCCGCAGCCCAGTCGGTGAATGAGGAACGAAACCCATGGACAGTGACGCGAGCGTGGCCGGCATCGCGCAAGACTTTCGTCATCGTCATATCGCTTAACGGCTTTGGGCCGTTCTGCGAGAATACCAACGCGTCGTCTGATGCTCGCACAGCACGCCGCCGTTGCAAGAGTTCGACCGCACATTCTGGCAGCGGCACAAGGTGCACCTTGCCCGCCTTCATCCGCTCGGCCGGAATAGTCCAAACGGCTTTGAGCAGATCAAATTCAGGCCAGGTCGCAAAGCGTGTCTCGTTCGACCGCACGACCGTATAGATCGTGAACAGCAGCGCATCCCGGCCGCAAGTCTGCGGCAGGCTTTTAAGATGCCGTACAAATGCCGGCACAGCATCGTAGGGCATCGCCTCGTAGTGACCATCCCGGCGCGGTTGACGCGGCAGCCCCCTCCGCACTGACCGAAGCGCTGCTTCTGACGAGCACCAGCCATTGATGTGCGCATAGTCTAGCACGGACCCGATGCGTTGCAGCGTGCGCCGGGCGGTTTCCGGAACCTTCAGCCAGATAGGGGCAAGTACGTCACGAACGGCAATGCTATCAATCTGATTGACCGGATTGTTTCCAAGTGACGGAAAGACATGATTCTCAAGGCAGGCGATCCACGACTCCGTGTGCTTTCGATTTCGCCATCCATCCTTCATCGCCGCGTGACAGGCCCGCGCGGCATCTTCAAAGATGGGTATCGCGCGGCGCTCGACCGTCGCCTTGCGCCTCAGACCGACCTCTTCGCCGTTCTGGTACTTCCGGCGAAGTTCGGCCGCCGCCGATCGGGCTTCACTCAACGAGACCATGGTTGTCGAGCCAAGGCCGAAATCGCGACGCTTGCCGTCGGCCTGAATGCGGGCGACCCATGCTCGCGAGCCGCTATCGCGAACGACGAGGTACAGCCCGCGGCCGTCAGGATGGCGGCCGGGCTTCGCGGTGCGGACCTGTAAGGTTGTCAAACCGGGCATCGTACTCTCCAGTCCCACATCTGGTACCACACATTAGGTAGCACTGGCTGATACAATATGAGTTTAGGAGATGTCGCAACCTGCAACAAGGTACTGATATGAAATGGTTAATTGGACGGCTTGAAACGCTATGGAACGAGAGTTATAAGCCCCTCTGCTCCACCACGGACCGGCCGTCGACACCGACCCGCGCGATCGATGCGCACGCCCGGTGAGCGGCTACCGCGACGGCGCGATGATCTGGTCGGCGAAGCGTGCCATCTCCTCGGCCTGCGGGCTCATCTGGAGCAGCAGCAGGTCGACGCCGGCCGCCTCGTACTCGGCGATGCGCGCGCCGACCTGCGCCGGCGTGCCGACCAGACCCGCGCGCAGGCCGCGGTTCGACACCGAATATTCCTGGACCTGCAGGTCGCGCTCGAGCTGGGTGCCCGACAGCCACTGGTCGAAGTTGGCGTAGCCGGCGGGCGGGTCGCCGGTCAGCGTCGTGATCCGGGCGAGTTCGGCCTGCGCCGCCGCCGCGCTGTCGCGGACGATGGCGTAGCCGGCCATGCCGAAGGTCATCGGCGGCAGGCCGAGCGCGGCGCGGCGTGCACGCATGTCGGCGATCTTCCCGGCGATGACGTCGGGTGGGTCGCCGTGCATGACGTAGGAGTCGCACTCGCGGGCGATCATCGCCTTGGCCGCCTCGCTCTCGCCGCCGGCATAGACCCGCGGGCGGGGTCGGGCGACGGGCTTGGGCGCGCAGATCGCCCCTTCGGTATGGTAGAACTGGCCGAGGTGGGTGAAGCGGTCGTGGGTCCACAGGCCATCGACGACGGTCAGCCACTCGGCGGTGCGCGCGTAGCGGTCGTCGTGCCGGTCGAATTGCAGCCCGTACTGCCGCGCCTCGTCGGCCCACCACGACGACACGACGTTGAGCGTCAGCCGCCCGCCGGCAATATTGTCGATGTTGGCCGCCTGCTTGGCGAAAAGCGCGGGGTGGTGGAAATTGGGCCGCACCGCGACCATCAGCTCGAGCCGCGAGGTCACCGCCGCCAGCGCCGCCGCGGTCGACCATGCGTCGAGCGCCGGGGCGTCGATGCCCTTGATGTCGTTGAGGTTGAGCTCGGCGATGAGCGTCAGGTCCCAGCCCTGCGCTTCCGCCGCCAGCGTCAGGTCGCGGACATAGGGCCAGTCGGCGCGCATCCCCTCGTCGGGGACGTTGCGCAGCCAGCCGCCGAACACCGGCATCCAGAAGCCGAAGCGCATCAGGCGGCCTGCCGGACAGCGGCGATATGGCCGCGCAGCCAGTCGACCAGCCGGTCGTGCGGGTCCCAGCCGAGCACCTCGCGCGGCCGCGCGACGAAGTTCGACAGCGCGTTGACGTCGTAGAAGCGGGCGATGCCGTCGCGGTCGTCGATCAGATATTCGACGCCGCCGACGTCGAGGCCGGCGGCTCGCGCGATGGCTTCCGCCGCCGCGATCAGCCGCGGTGGCGGGTCGGCGCGCGTCATGGCGACCGGCGGCCGGCCGACGGCACAGGCATCGGCCGGACACAGGTCGAACGTGTCGCCGTCGCTGGCGATGTCGAGGGCGTAGAGATAGCGTCCGCCGAGCGTCTCGACCCGCGTGATCCGCCCGCTGCGGCGTGGGACATAGTCCTGGACCAAAGTGACGCCGTTGATCCCCATCGGGGCCGATCCGTCGGCGACCGCGGCGGCGAGGTCGGCGGCGGTGTCGTAGCGGACGATGCCCGCGCCCGACCCGCCGATGTCGGCCTTGACCACCAGCGGGAAGCCGATCGCGGCCCCCGCCGCGGCGAGGTCGGCGCGGGCGTGGACGACGCGCGTCGCCGGGATCGCCAGCCCGAGCCGGTCGATCAGCGCCAGCTGCCGCGCCTTCGAGGCATCGATCGCCAGCGCGGCGCTGCCGTTGAGGACCCGCGCCCCATGCCCCTCCCAGTGGGCGAACAGCGCCTGGGCGTAGAAGATCGGATGCTCGGCCGACCGCAGGAAGCTCGACATGGCGATGCGGTTGAAGATCAGCGGGGCCGGCGGCGGGCTGCCGGCGGGATCGAAGCTGTGCCCGCCGGCGGGGATCGCAGCATAGTCGATGCCGGCGCGGTCGAGCGCGGCGAACAGCGGCACGAACCAGTCGGGATGTTCGTAGAGGATGGCGAGGTCGGTCATCGGGGTGCTCAACGCCTAAAAAGCCGGAATGATCGCGCCGTGGTACTTCGCCGCGATGAAGGCCCGGACGTCGTCGCTGCGCAGGGCGGCGACCAGTTTCGCCACCCGCGGATCGCGCCGCGCCGCCTCGAGCCCGACGACATAGTTGACGTAAGGGCTGTCCTTGCCCTCGATGACCAGCGCGTCGCGGGTCGGATCGAGCCTGGCGACGAGGGCATAGTTGGTGTTGATCAGCGCGAGATCGACCTGGTCGAGGACGCGGGGCAGCGTCGCCGCCTCGAGCTCGCGGAACTGCAGGTGGCGCGGGTTGCCGGTGACGTCCTTCGGGCTGGCGAGGATGCCGGCCCCCGGCCGGAGCGTGATGACGCCCGCCTTCGCCAGCAGCGCGAGCGCCCGGCCGCCGTTGCTGCCCTCGTTGGGGATGGCGACCACCGCACCGTCGGGCAGTGCCGCCAGCGTCTTCCACTTGTGCGAATAGCCGCCGAGCGGTTCGACGTGGATGCCGGCGATCGTCACCAGCTGCGGCGAGCGGTTGCGGTTGAACTCGTCGAGGTAGGGTTTGGTCTGGAAATAGTTGACGTCGACCCGGCCCTCGGCGACCTGGACGTTGGGCTGGACGAAGTCGTTGAGGACGATGACGTGCAGGTCGATGCGCTCCTTCGCCAGCACCGGCTTGATATGCTCGAGGATCTCGGCGTGCGGGATGGCGGTGGCGGCGACGCTCAGCGTGCGGGTGTCGGTCGCCGGCTTGCTGCACGCGGCGAGGGCGAGCAGGGCGGCGAGGGCGAGGCGGCGGATCATGCGGTCTCCTAGCGGCGGCTGAAGCGGCGGACCAGCCGGTCGCCCAGCATCTGCAGCAGCTGGACGAGGGCGATGAGCAGGACGACGGTGACGACCATGACATCGGTCTGGAACCGCTGATAGCCGTAGCGGATCGCGAGATCGCCCAAGCCCCCCGCACCGACCGCGCCGGCCATCGCGGTGTACGACACGAGCGCGATCGCCGTCACCGTCGCGGCGGCGATGATCCCCGGCAGCGCCTCGGGCAGCAGGGCGCGCAGCACGAGGTCGCGGGTCGTCGCGCCCGTCGCCAGCACCGCTTCGATCGTCGTCCGGTCGACCTCGCGCAGGGCGGTCTCGACGAGGCGGGCGAAGAACGGGGCGGCCCCGGCGACCAGCGGGACGATCGCGCCGACGACACCCAGCGACGTACCGACCAGCGCCAGCGTCACCGGGATCAGGACGATCAGCAGGATGATGAACGGCAGCGACCGCAGGACGTTGACGACGACCGACAGCACGCCGTGCACCGCCCGGCTGGCCCACGCCTGCCGCGGTGCCGTGAGGAACAGCGCGACGCCGAGCGGCAGGCCGATGATGATGGTGAGCAGCAGCGACCCCGCGAGCATCGCCAGCGTATCGCGGGTCGCCGCGGCGATGTCGCCCCAGTCGATATTGGCGAGCAGTCCGGTCATGCCACCCGTCCGTGTGCGGCGAGCAGCGCCCGCGCCGCCGCAACGTCGCCACCGGCGAGGCCGAGGGTCAGCTGGCCATACGGCGTGTCGCGCAGCGCGCCGATGCGGCCGTCGAGGATGCTGATGTCGGTCCCCGTCGCCCGCGCGACGCGACTGATGACCGGGGCGGCGACCTCCGCGCCGTGCATGGTGAAGCGGACCACCTCGCCGGCGAAGCGCAGCGCGGTGGTCGCCGCTTCGCCGGCGTCGGCGAGGAGGGCGCGGGTCTCGGCGTGTTGCGGATCGAGGACGACGTCGGCGACCGGGCCGTTCTCGACCACCCGTCCCGTGGCCAGCACCGCGACGCGGTCGCAGACCTGGCGGACGACATCGATCTCGTGGGTGATGAGGACGATGGTCAGGCCGAGGTCGCGATTCAGGGCGGCGATCAGCGCCAGCACCTCGCGCGTCGTCTCGGGGTCGAGCGCGCTCGTCGCCTCGTCGCACAGCAGGACCTCGGGCCGCGTCGCCAGCGCGCGGGCGATGCCGACGCGCTGCTTCTGCCCGCCCGACAGCTGCGCCGGGTACTTGTCCGCGTGGTCGGTGAGCCCGACAAGGCCGAGCAGTTCGGTCACCCGCGCGGCGACCGCCGCCGCCGGCAGCCGCGCCACGCGCAGCGGCAGGGCGATGTTCGCCGCGGCGGTCGCCGACGACAGCAGCCCGAAGCTCTGGAACACCATGCCGACCCGCGCCCGGAGCGCCCGCAGCCCGGCGGCATCGAGCGCGGCGACGTCGGTCCCGTCGACCACCACCCGGCCGCCGGTCGGGCGTTCGAGGCCGTTGAGCAGCCGCACCAGCGTCGACTTGCCCGCCCCCGACCGGCCGATGATGCCGAACACCTCGCCGCGCGCGATCCGCAGGTCGACTCCGGCCAGCGCCGCCGCGCCGCCGGGGCCGAACCGCTTGTGAACGCCGTCGAGGACGATCATCGCGCGGTCGGGGAGTGTCGGTCCATGCCCCCTCATGCCGCAGCGCCGGCGGGAGGCAACAAAGCGATGCTGTCCGACAGGCAAAATCGGCGGATCAGGCGCGGCTCTGCGTTCCAGCGCTGACGACCGCATCGCCCGGCTGCAGGTCGGCGATGGCGAGGTCGGGCTGGTCGGCCAATGCGCGGTAGAGCGGGCCGAAATCGGTGTCGAGCGTCGTGCGGAGCAGCTGCTCGAAGCTGTCGATCACGATGTAGAGCGCCTGATAGTCGTCGATCCTGTACGGTGTCCGCATCACCCGCGCGAGGTCGAAGCCGATGCGGTGCGGCGAGGGGTCGTCGAGAGCAAAGATGCTCTCGCCGTGGCTCGAGACGATGCCGGCACCGTACAGCCTGAGGTCGCCGGCGTCGCGGATCAGGCCGAATTCGACGGTGTACCAGTAGAGCCGCGACAGGCGGGTGAGCGCGTCATACTCGAGACTGCGCAGTCCGCCCTGGCCGTACGCCTGCATATAGTCGGCGAACACCGGGTCGGCGAGCAGGGGGACGTGGCCGAAGACGTCGTGGAACACGTCGGGCGCTTCGAGGTAATCGAGCTGCTCGGGCGACCGGATGAAGTTGCCAGCGACGAAGCGGCGTTCGCTGAGGTGGCGGAAGAAGACGTCGTCGGGGACGAGGCCCGGCACCGCAACGACCTGCCACCCCGTCGCGGCGTGCAGCCGCTCGCTCAGCCGGCGGAAGTCGGGAATCCCGCCGCCGCCGAGGTCGAGCGTCGCCAGCCCGCGGAGGAACGCCGGGTGCGCCCGGTCGGCAAGCTGCGCCGTCTGCCGCGCGTAGAGCCGGTCCCACAGGGCGTGTTCGGCGGGCGTATAATGCGACCAGCGCTGGTCGATCGTCCAGTCGGGGGCAGTGTCGGCGGGCCGGGCGGCGGTGGTGCTCACCCGGCTACCCTAGCGTCGCCGTGCACAGGCGGAAAGCGGCGTGGATGCCCCGCGAGGATTCGAACCTCGATTAACAGAGTCAGAGTCTGTGGTCTTACCTTTAGACGACAGGGCAATGCCGCGTGGAGCCGGGACTTAGGGTCGTGGGCGGAGGGTGTCAACGCCGCAGCCACCGTGCTAGACAATGGCCAAGTTCGGTGCCCGGTCCATTGCCGCGTTACCGTGAAGGCTGTGTGTGACCATCGATATTGCTCCCTCCGACGCGCCGGGCGTCCTGTTGCGCGCCGCGCCCGGCCCGCGGTTCGCCCCCGCCATCCGGCCGGCGCGCCGGGTCTATGGCGCGCTCGACCTCGGCACCAACAACTGCCGCCTGCTGATCGCCCGGCCCGGCGGGGTAGGGGGGACTGGCGGGGCGGCCGACTTCACGGTGATCGACGCCTTCTCGCGCGTCGTCCGCCTCGGCGAGGGGCTGGTCCAGACCGGCCGGCTGTCCGATGCGGCGATGGACCGCGCCGTCGCCGCGCTGTCGACCTGCGCCGACAAGCTGGCGCGCCGCGGCGTCACGCTGACCCGCAACGTCGCGACCGAAGCGTGCCGCCGCGCGGCCAACGGGACCGAGTTCGTCGCCCGAGTCTTCGAGGTCACCGGTATCGCGCTCGACGTCATCTCGCCGGCCGAAGAGGCGCGGCTTGCGGTGCTCGGCTGCGCGTCGCTGATCGACGCGAGCGGGCCGCCGGCGCTGATCTTCGACATCGGCGGCGGGTCGACCGAGCTGATCCTCGTCGACGCGGCGACGGCGGCGATCCGGGCGTGGATCAGCGTGCCGTGGGGTGTCGTCAGCCTTGCCGAGACCGCGCCGTACGATCCGCCGGCGGGCGAGCGCGCCGCGGTGTACGCCGCGATGATGGCGACGGTCGCGGCGCATCTCGACCGCTTCGCCGCGACGGTGGCGGCGAGCGCGCCCGGCCCGTTGCAGCTGCTCGGCACGTCGGGGACGATCACGACGCTGGCGTCGATCGCCATCGGCCTGCCGAGCTACGACCGGCGGCGGGTCGACGGCTGCACGGTGACGGCGGCGGCGATGCGCGACATCTCGGCGATGCTCAGTTCGCGCTCGCCGGTCGAGCGCGCGGCGGTGCCGGGTATCGGGACCGACCGCGCCGACCTCGTCGTCGCCGGCTGCGCGATCCTCGAGGCGATCATGACGCAATGGCCGACCGAGACCCTGCGCGTCGCCGACCGCGGCATCCGCGAGGGCGTGCTGCGCGTCCTGATGAGCCGGCAGGGACACCGGTGACCACCGTCAAGTCGGGCGGCGGGTCGGGGCGCAGCCAGGGCGGCAAGGTCCGCGTGCTGACTGCCCGCAAGCGCAAGAACTCGTCGAACCGCTGGCTCGAGCGGCAGCTCAACGACCCCTATGTCAAGGCGGCGAAGGCAGCAGGGTTCCGCAGCCGCGCGGCGTTCAAGCTCGCCGAGCTGGACGAGCGCTTCGGCCTGCTCCAGCACGTCACGCGCGTCGTCGACCTGGGGGCGGCGCCCGGCGGATGGTGCCAGATCGTCCTCAAGGCGCGGCCGAAGGCGGTCGTCGTCGCCATCGACATCCTGCCGATCGAACCGATCCCCGGCGTGACGATCTTCCAGCAGGACATCCTCGCCGACGACACCGAGGCACTGCTGCGCGACGCGCTCGGCGGCAGCGCCGATCTCGTCCTGTCGGACATGGCGGCGAACACGGTGGGTCACAAGATGACCGATCATATCCGGACGATGGGGCTGGTCGAGACCGCGCTCGCCGTCGCCATCGACCTGCTGCGACCCGGCGGGGCGTTCGTCGCCAAGGTGCTGGCGGGCGGAGCCGACCCGGCGCTGGTCGGCGAACTGAAACGCCACTTTGCCGCGGTGAAGCACGCCAAGCCGCCGGCCAGCCGCGCGGGATCGTCGGAGTGGTACGTCGTCGCCCAGGGGTTCAAGGGGCGGGCGGATGAGCCCCCGTTGCCGCCGCCCGTCCCCGATGGCATGGACGACGCTGCCGACTGAGGAGCCCCCCGTGAAGCCTGCCGTCCTGCTCGCCCTGCTCCTTTCCGCGCCCGCGCTCGCCGCGCCGCTGTCGGGGATCACCGACGTCAGCCTCAAGGCCGACACGGCGATGCTCGCGTCCGATGCCTTCGAGGGGCGCAAGCCGGGGACGCCGGGCGGCGACAAGGCCGTGGCGTACATCACGCAGCGGATGCAGGCGATCGGGCTTCAGCCGGGTAATCACGGCGCGTGGACGCAGGATGTGCCGTTCGTGACGATCACCACCGCGCCGACGCCGCTGATCGTGACGGCAATCAATCCTGGGCATGTCGAGGCGACGAGGTTGTTGGCCTACGGCACCGACGTCGTGCTTTGGACCAAGCGGCAGGTCACCAAGCAGACCCTCAGCGGCGGTAACGTGATCGAGGGGTCGCCGATCGTCTTCGTCGGCTACGGCATCACCGCGCCCGAGAAGGGCTGGGACGACTATGCCGGGCTCGACGTCCACGGCAAGACGGTTGTGTTCCTCGTCAACGACCCCGACTGGCAGACCAGGGCGGCAGGTAAGGACGCCGGGCCGTTCGAGGGGCGGGCGATGACCTATTACGGCCGCTACACCTACAAGTTCGAGGAGGCGGCGCGCCACGGCGCAGCGGCGGCCTTCGTCATCCACGATACGGAGCCAGCGGGCTATGGCTGGAACGTCATCACGACGAGCTGGACCGGGCCGCAGATCGACCTCGACAGTGCCGATCACGGCATGGGTCGCGTCGGCGTCGAGGGCTGGATCACCCGCGCCGCCGCCGAGCGGATGCTGGCGGTGGCCGGGCAGGACCTTGGTGCGCTGACCAAGGCGGCGCAGACGCGGGGCTTTCGCGCCGTTCCCCTGCCACTGACTGCGGCCGCGAGCCTGACCAACACCATCACCCACTCCGCATCGAAGAACGTCATCGGCATCGTGCCCGGCACGAAATATCCGGAGCAGACGGTGCTGGTCACCGCCCACTGGGACCATCTCGGCCGCTGCCCGGCCGACAAGAGCGGCGACGACATCTGCAACGGCGCGGTCGACAACGCGAGCGGCGTCGCCGGCGTGCTGGCGCTGGCCGACGCTTTCGCGAAGGGACCGAAGCCCGAACGCACCGTCGTCTTCATGTCGGTCACCGGCGAGGAGTCGGGGCTGCTTGGCTCGCGCTGGTACGCCGAGCACCCGGTCTATCCGCTCGCGCTGACCGCCGGCGGGGTCAACATGGACGGGCTCAACGTCGGTGGACGGACGCACGACGTGGTGTTCAGCGGCGGCGACAAGTCGAGCCTTGACGACCTCGCCACGGCGCTGGTCAAGGGGCAGGGGCGCTATATCACGCCCGAGCCGAGCCCTGAGAAGGGCGGCTACTTCCGCTCCGACCATTTCAGCTTCGCCAAGCTTGGCGTGCCGATGTTCCGCGGTGGCAGCGGTGTCGACCGGCTCGACGGCGGCAAGGCCGCGGGGCAGGCGGCGGCCGACGACTACACGGCGCACCGCTATCACCAGCCGTCGGACAATTATGATCCTAACTGGAACTGGGCCGGCGCGGTCGAGGACCTCGACCTGTACTACGCGATCGGCCGCCAGCTGGCCGACGACGGTCACCTCTGGCCGCAGTGGCACGACGGCAACGCGTTCAAGGCGGTCCGCGACGCGTCGGCGGCGCAGCGCCAGTGACCGCCCGCCAGCCCGCCGAGTGGGAACCGCACGCCGCGACCTGGACCGCGTGGCCGAGCGCGCCCGACCTGTGGGAAGCCGACCTTGGCCCCGCCCGCGCCGAGGTTGCCGCGCTGGTCTGGGCCATCGCCGAGCACGAGCGGGTCGAGCTGCTGGTAGCTACGGAAGAAGCGGCGGCGAGTGCGCACGAGGCGCTGCACGGCGCCAACGTCCGCTTCCACCGGCAGGCGTTCGGCGACATCTGGCTGCGCGATACCGGCCCGCTGTTCCTCGGCTCAAGCGCCGGGCCGGCGGCGGCCGGGTTCCGCTTCAACGGCTGGGGCGGCAAATACCAGCTCGACGGCGACGAGGCGGTCGCGGCGTTCGTCGCGCACGCGGCCGGCGTCCCCCTCGCCCGCCACGACTGGGTGCTCGAGGGCGGGGCGATCGAGGTCGACGGCTCCGGCCTGTGCGTGACGACCGAGGCGTGCCTGCTCAACCCCAACCGCAATGCCGGCATGGACCGCGCCGAGGTCGAATCGCACCTGCGCCGCGACCTCGGCCTCGAGCGCGTCCTGTGGCTCGGCGACGGTCTCGCGAACGACCATACCGACGGCCATGTCGACAACCTCGCCCGCTTCGTCGCGCCGGGCGTCCTTGCCCTGCCGGTCGCGGCGGGCACCGACGACCCCAATGTCGAAGTCTACGACGACGCCTACGATCGGGCGCGCGACTTCGGCCTCGATCTCGTCCGCGTGCCGTCGCCGGGGGCGGTGATCGTCGACGGCGTCGCGGTCCCGGCGAGCTACATGAACTGGTACGTCGCCAATGGCGTCGTTGTCGTGCCGACCTACGGCGTCGCCAACGACGAGGCGGCGGTCGGGGTGATCGGCTCGCTGTTCCCCGGCCGGCGAACGGTCGGCCTGCGCGCCAACGCCATCCTGACCGGCGGCGGCAGCTTCCACTGCATCACCCAGCAGCAGCCGGCATGAGCCGGTGACGCTCTACTGGGCGATCAAGGCGCTGGTCTCGGGCGTCATCGTCGCCACCGTCAGCGAGGTCGCGCGCCGCTATCCCGCTGGCGGGGCGCTGATCGCCTCGCTGCCGCTGGTGTCGATCCTCGGCATGATCTGGCTGTGGCGCGACACGCACGACGGTGCCCGGCTCGCGGCGCACGCCGGGGCGACCTTCTGGTACGTCCTGCCGTCGCTGCCGCTGTTCCTGATCGTGCCCGCGCTGCTGCGGAGTGGGGTGGAATTTCCGCCGGCGCTCGCCGCCGGTTGTGCCGTCACGGTCATGCTCTACGTCGCGATGGTCGCCGGATTGGCCCGGTTCGGCGTCGCCCTCTAGCTTCTTGCTGTCATCCCCGCGAAGGCGGGAACCCATCGCCTGACCCTCGGGCGATGGGTCCCCGCTTTCGCGGGGATGACAGGTAGGTTAGGGGCGATGCCATGACGACCATCACCGCCGCCGCCCTCCAGCTCGCCTTCAGCGACGATATGGATGCCGACATCGCCGCGACGGACGCCGCGGTCCGTGCCGCGGCCGGGCAGGGGGCGCAGGTCATCCTGCCGCCCGAGCTGTTCCAGGGCTATTATTTCTGCCGCCACGAGCACGACCGCTTCTTCGCCCGCGCCTTCCCGACCGCGTCGCACCCGGCAGTGCTGGCGATGCAGGCGGTGGCGAAGGAGACCGGCACTTACATCCCGTGCTCGTTCTTCGAGGCCGACGGGCCGCATTACTACAACAGCCTCGCGATGATCGACCGGCGCGGCGCGGTCATGGGCGTCTACCGCAAGAGCCACATCCCCGACGGGCCGGGGTATGAGGAGAAGTTCTACTTCCGCCCCGGCAACACCGGGTTCCGGGTGTGGGACACGGACCATGGCCGGATCGGCGTCGGCATCTGCTGGGACCAGTGGTTCCCCGAGAGCGCGCGGGCGATGATGCTGCTGGGGGCGGAAATCCTGTTCTACCCGACGGCGATCGGCTCCGAACCGGCCGAGCCTAACCTCGACACGCGGCGGATGTGGATCCGGGCGATGGTCGGCCACGCCGTGTCGAACGTCGTCCCCGTCGTCGCCGCCAACCGGACGGGCGTCGAGGAGGACCAGCGCTTCTACGGCAACAGCTTCATCGCCGACCAGCGCGGCGACATCGTCGACGAGCTCGGCACCGATGAGGCGGGGGCGGCGATCGCCACCTTCGATCTCGCCGAGGTTCGCGCCAACCGGGCGAGCTTCGGCTTCTTCCGCGACCGCCGCCCCGACCTTTACGGCCGGCTGGCGCAGGACATCTGAGCGCGAGCGCGCGAGCGCGGCGACGCCGGGATCGCCCGCGACCCCGCGCCGAGGACCTTCAACGCGGCGTCTGGACCAGCTTGCCTTCGGCCTTGAGCACACTCGCGCCATACGGCGTCTGCGCGGCATAATAGGCCGACACCGCACCGATCTCGCGGTCGCTCAGGTTCTTCGCGACCGACACCATCGGATTGTACGTCCCCGAATTGCCCCGGCCACCGGCGCGGAACAGCCTCATCTGGATGATGAGATAGTCCTCGTTCTGGCCGTTGAGGCGCGGATACTGGCGGACGTCGGCATCGGCGAGGGCATGGCAGCCGCTGCAGGCGCCGATCTTGCGGTCGCGCAGGCCCTGCAGGGCAATCTGCTGACCGTAGGCGACGTCGGCCGGCGGCACCGCGAAGGTCGCCGCGGCGAGCGACTTGGCCTTCGGCTGGGCGGCGAAATAGGCGGCGACGCCGTCGATCTGCGCCGGCGACAGCTGGTCGGCGACGGTCTGCATATAGGCGCTCTGGCGGCGTCCCGACGCGAACGAGGTCAGGGTGCTGCGGATATACTGCGGGCTCAGGATTGCGAGGTTGGGGAAGGCCCCGACCGCGCGGCCGGTGCCCGCCGCGCCGTGGCACCGCGCGCAGGTCGCGACGACGTCGCCGGTCTGGCCGAACTCGCCGGGTCCGCTGGCGGGGAAATCGTAGTGGTTGACGTTGCCCTGTGGGATTGTCGAGTTGAAGCTGACGTAGCGGCGCAGCGCAGGGTCGCTGCCGAAATCGAGGCGCGGCAGAGGCGTCGGCGCGGTGCCGGTCTCGCCGAACGCGACACGGCGATAGACGTCGTACTTCAGCTTGGGCAGCGTCTTGACGAAGCCGACCATCGACCAGATCTCATCGTCGCGCACCTGCGTCGGCCAGCCGGGCATGGCGCTGTACTTGACGCCGTGCTTGAGGATCCAGAAGATCGCCTTGTCGTCGTCCTGTGCGATCTGCGCCGGAAGCCACGGCGGGCGCGGCGTCATCGCCAGCGCGATCGGGTTCTGACCGATCCCTGGCGCGCCATGGCAGTTGGCACAGACGTTGGCGTAATGCGCCGCGCCGAGCGCGATGCGGTTCGGGCTGTTGAGGTCGGCCGGCGGCTTCAGGTCGCTCGAATGGAAGGCGACCGAGCGGCGGAAGACGAAGTGCAGGAAGTTCGCCCACGGCTGCGGGTGCGGCGTCGTCGCGGCGAGGTTGAACACACCGGTGAGGACGACCACCGCGGCGATCACCAGTCCGATCAGCCCGGCGGAGATCAAGGGCCCGAGCCACTGGAACAGGCGGCGGGGGAACAAGTCGCGCAACATCTTGGCCGTATCCTTCACGCACCCGGAACGATCGTTCGACAACCCGCGCTGGCGGCGCTGGTTCCGCGCTGCGGCATTGTCTCAGGCGTCGGGCTCGGTCGGCGGCGTAATGCGACGGCGACGCATCTGCTCGGCATCCGTCGTCCGCCGCAGGCCGAGCAGATTGGCCACCGCGGCGAGGCCCAATGCCGCCGACGGCAAGCCATCGTCAATGGCCTGCGCCAGATCATTGCGCAGCTTCATCACGTCGAGCACCTCCTCGGCGGCGACGATCGGCGGCGGCCTCCGCCGGTTCGGCATCGGCAGCGGACGCGCGTCGGTGGCGCGCCACCGGTCAACGTGGCGCCGCTCGCCGTGGAGCAGGATGGCCGCCAGCGGCTCGTCGATCTCGTGCTCGGGGAACGTTGCGGCGACCTGCGCGACGAAGGTGTGCAGTCGACAATCCCTGTCGGCCCAGTCCTGACGCTGGAGATAGGCGACCGCGTCGGGTGCGAACCGCGGATGCGACCGTTCACCCCTGTCGCCCGCAACGTGGCGGAAGGCGCGGACGAGTTCAGGCTTGGGGACGGAAGTCGGGACCCGCTGTGTCCGGCTCATCGCGTGGACACTCCCCCTACTCAACGCAACTATTTACCTATTGGCAATAACCAATAACATCATGATTTCGTTCCACCGGAATACCGCCATTATGGATCGAAGCTGTTCCTGCGGCATCGAAGATGGTACGTACGCTTCGCAAGTTTACGGACGCATTGCCCAATTCTTAAGGAGAACATCTATTTCGTCGATACTGCCGGGTTGTTCGGTGCATGCCGCGGTCATGCCGGCGTGGCGCGGGCGGTTCGCCGGGCAACTCGCCGTCGTCGGGGCGACGACGACGTTCCACGACTCCGGGGAGGCGCTGGCCAAGGCGCTGGCCGACGACTGGAGCGTCGACCTCGTCATCGTCGATCTCGCCCTCGCGGTGCCGGCGCTCGGGGCGCGGCTGACGGCGACCGGTCCGCGGCTGATCGCGTTCGGCGAGCCGGCCAATGCGGGGCTCGCGCTCGCTGCCAACCTCGTCGACTTCATCCCGGCCGAGCCGGCCGACGACGAACTGGCGGCTGTCGTCGCCGCGGCGTTCGTGCCGGCACCGGCCCTCGGGGTCGCCGACCTGAGCAACAGCGAAACCGGCAGGCTCGCCGCGATGGGCAGCGAGGCCGAGCGGATCGCCGCGGCGCTCGCCCGGCTGGAGCCAGCCGGCGACGCCGCGCTGCCGCCGCTCGATGCGACGCGGCTGCGGGGGGCGATCAAGGCGCGGCGCGCGCGCGATACCTTCTTTCCGGCGGCGATCTTCGGCGAACCGGCGTGGGACATGCTGCTCGACCTCGCCGTCGCGGCGGCCGAGGCGCGCGACACGGCGGTGTCGAGCCTGTGCATCGCCGCCGCGGTGCCGACGACGACGGCGCTGCGCTGGATCCGCACATTGTGCGACGCCGGGCTGTTCGAGCGTCGCGACGACCCCGCCGATGCCCGCCGCGCCTTCATCTCGCTGAGCCCCGGGGCGATGCAGGCGATGGCGCACTACCTGGCGCAGACGCCGGCGTGACCGGCAGCGCGGCGACGAAGGCGGCGACGTCGGCGGCCGAGCGGTCGGGGGTCTCCTCCATCGGCAGGTGGCCGACGCCGTCGTAGACGATCGTCCGGCTGTGCGGCAGCGCGGTGCTGAACCACGTCGCCGACGCCAGAGGGATGAACCGGTCCTCGCGGCCCCACAGGATCAGGACCGGCGCGGTGATCCGCGCGAGGTCGGCCTGCGGCACGGACGAGTAGCCCTGGGCGAAGCGTTCGATCGTCGCGACGCGGTTGCCGGGATAGCGCAGCAGCTCCCAGTAGCGGTCGACGACCGCCGGCGTCATCACCGTCTTGACCGACACCGCGCCGTCCAATGAGGCGGCGATCAGCGCCCGTGGCGTGATGACGGCGACGATGTCGCGGACGACGGGCAGGCGCACGACCCTGAGCAGGAACGGCGTGTCGCCTTCGCCTTTGGGATATTCGGCTCCGCTGGCGTCGATCAGGATCAGGCCGGCGATGCGGTCGGGATGGTCGGCGGCGTAGCGCGCGGCGACTCCGCCGCCCATCGAGTTGCCGGCGAGGACGAAGCGTGTCAGCCCGAGCCTCGCGACGACGGCGTCGACGACCCTGGCATAGGCCGCCTGCGTATACTGCCCGTCGGGTGCCGGCCCGGTCAGGCCGTGCGCGGGGAAGTCGAAGCTGATGAGCCGGTAGCGGTCACCCAGCCGCGCGACCCACGGCTGCCACGTGTGCAGCGACGCGTTCGAGCCGTGGAGCAGGACGGTGGGTACGCCGTCGCGTCGCCCCTCGTCGCGCAGGTGGACCGTCAGGCCGGGCATGACCTCGACGAACTGCGATGCCGGCGAGGCGTATTTCGCGCGCAGCGTGGCGACGGGGATGTCGGGCACGCGGAACACCAGCCACGCCACGACGAGGGCGGCAAACACGCCACCGATCACCCACAGCACGATCCGCCACCCCCGCGAAACTGCCACTACAGCCGCTCGATCCGGACCGGCAGGCCGTCCTTGGGCTTGGGAATCGGGAACATCGCGAAGTCGCAGGTATAGCCGTCGGCGACGGTCACCCGATACTCGCTGAGCAGCGTGTAGAAGAACGCCTTCATCTGCATGTAGGCGAAGTGCAGCCCGATGCACATGTGCGCCCCGCCGCCGAACGGCACCCACGCATATTTGTGGCGGCCCTTCGAGCGGTTGTGGCTGAAGCGCGACGGGTCGAACGCCTCGGGCTCGTCCCAATATTCGGGCATGCGGTGGGTATACATCGGGTTGACGCCGACGTGGGTGCCCGCCGGAATATGCTGGCCGGCGAACTCGAAGTCACGCAGCGCGCGCCGCGGGATCGACGGGACGGGCGGGAACA
This sequence comes from Sphingomonadaceae bacterium, assembly GCA_903642255.1. Classification (GTDB taxonomy): domain Bacteria; phylum Pseudomonadota; class Alphaproteobacteria; order Sphingomonadales; family Sphingomonadaceae; genus Polymorphobacter_B. Next base: position 18,226 of record CAHJWP010000009.1, read on the forward strand.
GGCGCAGCGCCTCCTTGAACGCCCACTCGGTCTGCTCGAGCTCGCCGAGCCGGTCGAACGGCAGGGCCGGGCCGGCGGTGGCGCGGATGGCCATGATCTCGGTCCGCAGCCGGTCCTGCCACTCCGGGTACTTGGCGAGGTGGTACAGCGTCGAGGTCAGCGACGAGGTCAGCGTGTCGTGCGCCGCCATCATCAGGAAGTTCATGTGGTCGATGATCTCTTGCGTCGTCAGCAGCTCGCCCGCGTCGTTGGTCGCGTTGCAGAACTGGGTGAAGAAGTCGTCGCCGGTCGCACCGCGCCGTGCCGGGATCTCGCGGGCGAAGAACTTCGACATGAAGCGGTGACCCTTGACCCCGCGGCCCATCGCCGTGCCGGGCAGGGGCACCCGGACGATGCCGATCGACGCGGCGACCATGTCGACGAAGGCGCGGTTGATCGCGTCCGCCTCGGGACCCCAGGCGATGCCGAGGAACGACGTCGCGGCGAGATCGAGGGTCAGCGCCTTGATCGCCGGGTAGAATTTGAACGTCTCGCCGACCGGGAACGCCGCGACGCCGCGGGCGATGCCGTCGCTGAGCGCACCGAGATAATGGCGCATCGGCTCGGGCTTGAAGGCGACCGACAGCGTCCGCCGGTCGGCGCGGTGGTGGTCGAAGTCGAGCAGCATCAGCCCGCGCGGGAACACGCGACCAAGGATCGGCGTCCAGCCGAGTTCGGACGAGAAGTTCCTGTCCTTGTCGAACAGCACGAGCTCGTTGGCGTCGGGGCCGATCAGCCCGACGTTCCACCCGCCGAAGTTGTTGACCCGGTAAACCCGGCCGAACTTCGCGACATTGGCGGTGACCCCGGCGAGCGGGTCCTTGAGGAACTCGATCGTCCGCAGCAGCGGCAGAGGATGCGGTTTGAGCCCGGGCAGGTGCGCCAGCTCGGCATAGGTCGGCAGGTGGAGGTCCTTGCCCCCGGAGACGAAGGTGCCGGACTTGACGGGGGCGTTCATCAGCACGGCTCCTGAAAGTACGGACCGGTCATACGCAGATCACTGGAGTGACGCAATGGCGCGGCGTGGTGCATCGGACGGAGGTTCGGCCGATGAACCGCTGTGGCACGTGCCGAGCCTGCTCTTCCCAACAACCCCCGCAGCCGAACCTCACACGATGGCGAACAGATATTCACCACCGTCAGTTCGACGAAAGCTCACACATCCTACACCGCCGATCCTACAGCGAAGAACCGGAACGGTACAGACCGGCAGGTCGCGGGACAGGCGGTACGGGGCGGGGAGAGCAGCGTCGTTCATGTCGCCAGTCTACGCCGAACCCCGGCCTGTAGGACAGCGTTACAGCAGGAACGCCCCCTCGATCACCTCGACGCACGCCCCGCCGAGGATCACCCGGTCGCCGTCGAGGCGGCACGCGATATGCCCGCCGCGCGCGCTCGCCTGATAGGCGGTGAAGTGGTCGCGCCCGAGCCGTTCGGCCCAGTAGGGCGTGATGATGCAGTGGGCCGAGCCGGTCACCGGGTCCTCGCCGATACCCGCCTCATAAGCGAAGGCGCGGCTGACGACGTCGGCGGCGCTCGGGTCGTCGGCACCGGGAGCGGTGGCGATCAGCAGCAGGTCGGGACCGGTGTCGAGCGCCATCACCGCCCCGGCGTCGGGGCGCAGCGCACGGATCTCGGCGGCGGTGGCGAACACCGCGACGAGATAGTCGTCGCCGAACATCAGCAGCGCCGCCGGGGTCGCGCCGAGGGCCGTCATGACCGCCGCTGTCAGCTCGGCGTCGTCGACCGCGCGCGGCCCGCGGGCCGGCAGGTCGAGCGTATAGCCCGCGCCGTCGCGGGCGACGGTCAGCACCCCGGCCCGGCGCGTCGCGAAGGTCACCCGGTCGAGGCTGCGATTGCGCGCCAGCGCCCACGACCCCGCTGCCAGCGTCGCATGACCGCACAGCGCGATCTCGCACGCCGGAGCGAACCAGCGCAGGTCGTAATCGGCAACCCCGTCGCTCCGCGCCACGAGAAAGGCGGTCTCGGCGAGGTTGTTCTCGGCGGCGATGCTGAGCAGCGTCGCGTCGTCGAGCCACTCGGCCAGCGGCATCACCGCCGCCGGATTACCGGTGAACGGCCGGTCGGCGAAGGCGTCGATCTGGTGGAACGGGATGCGCACGGGCGGGGCTTTCGGAAATTACTGCCTCCGAATGCCGGGTTTTGCCGCCGAAGGATAGGGCGGAGCGCAGTCATGCTCGCCTCGCTTGTGCCTGTTACTCGGCGCTTAAGGCTTCCAGATGTCCGAATCGAGCTGCACTGTGATCGCGTCATTTTGTCATAAAAGTTTGTAAAAACGCAGGGAACATTGACAAACACGAGGAATTATAAATAAGAGGTTTACTCTAGGTAAGATATGTGTATGGTTTCGTTGTGGGTAGGAGGTGGTGTATGCGTGTGATTCTAGCGATGGCAGCATTGGCTGCAAGTGCCTCACCATGTTTTGCCGCGATAACGACGTATGACGCGTTCACGAGCTTCTCAGCGACACCAGGTGCGACCGGGCCTTTTACATATGGCTCGTTTGATGTGGTTAACGGGTCGTTCACGGAATTCGCTCCCGGCGGCATGTGCAACACGCCAAACGTCATCTGCCAGTCGGCGAGTCCCGTTCCTGAGATTCTTCCAGAGGTGCTCAAGAGTACGATCGGGGCCTTCAACTATTGGACGGCATATGCTCCCGCAAATGCACTCGACGTCCATCCGGGATCAAACCCTGACGAATCAAATTCGGTGGCAATCATGTTCACGGCACCGCGCGCGGGCGTCTACACCTTCGCTGGGTCGGCGAAGGTGGCCGACATCTTGGCGTCCGGGACGAATTTATATGCTTATTCATCGGCATCCGGCGGATCGGTGACGCGTCTCGGCAGCCTGACATTGGCGTCGCCCAGCTTTACTGCAGACCCGACGTTAACGTTGGCGCGAGGCGACCGGGTCGGTCTGATCGTTGGCAATGCCGGTAACTACCTTTATGATACAACGTCGGTGAACCTAAGCGCGACGGTTGCCAGCGTTCCGGAAGCCGGGACATGGACGATGATTATCGCCGGCATCGCCATGGTCGGTGTCGCCAAGCGGCGGCGCGAAGCGGCCGTCGCGGCCTGACCTACGCTCCCAGCATCTGCGGCCGGTCGTAGTGGCCGAGCGGGTCGACGTGGATCAGGATTTCGGCTCCGGGAAATGCCGCAGCGACGTCGGCTTCGATCTCGTCGACGATGTCGTGAGCGCAGGTCACGGTCATGTCGGGGTCGAGCCAGACATGGAACTGGATGAAGTCGGTGACGCCGCTCGACCGGGTGCGGAGTTCGTGGACGCCGTCGACATTGGGGTGCCGCGCAACGACCGCCAGCAGCGTCCGGCGCTTCTCGTCGGGCCATTCGCGGTCCATCAGCATGTCGACCGCCGCCCGTGCCGCGGTCAGCGCGCCCCACGCGAGGTACAGTGCGATGCCGATGCCGAACACGGCATCCGCGCCGTGCAGCCCGGCCCATGCGTCGAGTGCTAGCGCCACGACGACGGCAAGGTTGAGCAGCAGGTCGGATTGATAGTGGATCTGGTCGGTGCCGATGGCAATCGACCCCGTCTGCCGGACGACGTGGCGCTGGTAAGCGACCAGGCCGAGGGTCAGGGCGGCACCGATGAGCGATGCGCCGATGCCGACGTCGGCGTTTTGCGGCGACACGCGGCTGCCGAGTTCCATCACGGCCCGCACCCCGATGGCTACTGCCGAGCCGAGGATGACGAGCGTCTGCATCAGCGCGGCGATCGCCTCCGCTTTGCCGTGGCCGAAGCGGTGATCCTCGTCAGCCGGCTGCGCCGCGAGCCACACGGCATACAGCGTGACGAGGCTCGACAACAGGTCGAGCGCGGTGTCGGCGAGGCTGCCGAGCATCGCCACCGATTCGGTCGCGCGCGCGGCATAACTCTTGAGAAACAGCAGGATCGTCGCCGACGTCACCGACGCGAGCGCCGCGCGGCGGGTGAGGTCGCCGCGCGCGGGGGTGGTGTCGGTCACGGAAACAGCAGCCCAGCGGTCCAGCCGTCGCCATCCCGGGTAAACAGCGTCCGCTCGTGATGGCGGAAGTCGCGGTCCTGCCAGAACTCGATCGCCGACGGCACGACGCGGAAGCCTGACCAGCGCGGCGGGCGAGGCACGGGGGCTCCGGCGAAGCGGGCGTCGACCACGGCAAGACGCGCGTCGAAGGTGGCACGATCGGCGAGCGGCCGGGACTGGTCCGACGCCCACGCACCGAGCTGCGAATCACGCGCCCGGGACGCGAAGTAGGCGTCGGCCTCGGCGTCGGCGACCGGCTCGGCGCGACCGTCGATGCGGATCTGGCGGCGCAACGACTTCCAGTGAAACGCGAGCTGGACGGACGGGTTGGCCGCGAGTTCACGGCCCTTGCGGCTGTCGAGATTGGTGTAGAACACGAAGCCGCGCATGTCCCACGCCTTGAGCAGGACGATGCGCACCGCCGGCCGACCATCGGGTGTCGCGGTGGCCAGCGCCATGGCATTAGGGTCGTTCGGCTCGGCCGCGGTTGCTGCGGCGAACCAGTCGGCGAACGGGGCGAAGGGATCGGCGGCAGTCACGCCGCCGGTTCTAGGCGGCGACGGCGGCCCCGGCAATCGCCAGCGCCGCCGCAACGATCTTAGTAGTTCGGCCGGTCGGGATAGTTGGGCCGGTCGGGATAGTTCGGGCGATCGGGGTATCCCGGCCGGTCGGACCGGGCCTCTTCGCGGGTAGCGCGGATACGGCCGTTGATCTCGTCGAGCCGCGCGTCGATGATCTGCTGGTTCGCCGGCGACAGGCCGCCGCCGCGGTAGTGCGGCATCCGTCCGGCCTGGAGATTGACCGCATGCAGGTCGCGGCGCGCCCGGCTGGCCTGGTCCTGCGTCAGCGTCCCGTCGGTGACGGCGCGGTCGATGCGATCGGCGGTCCGGGCGATACGGGTGCGGAAATCATGGTCGTCATAGCCCGGACCGCCAGCATAGCCCGGACCGCCGGGACCGCCATAGCCCGGGGGCGGCGGGGCGTAGCCGCGGTTGTCGGCGTAGACCGGCTGCGCGGTGACATAGGTGTTGTTCGCGTCGTAATAGCCGGGCGCGCCGGCGGCGACCCAGTAGCCGTTACGGTCTCGATAGCCGCGCGACGCGTCGCTCGCCACCCAGCGGCCGTCGCGGTCGTAATAGCCGGCGGGCGCACCGGCGATCCAGCGGCCGTCGCGGTCGTAGAAGCCGGTCGCCGCGGCGGGGTCGATGCGATTGCCGTGCCAGCGGCCGCCATTGTCGTAATAGCCATAGGCGTGGACGCAGTCCTCCGGCCCACGCGCCAACTGGCTGCCGGCGACGCCGCCGCCGACCGCGCCGAGTGCGAGGCCGAGCCCGGTGTCGTGACGGCCGGCGAGCGCACCGCCGAGGATCGCGCCGATGCCTGCTCCGGCGACCGTGCCGGCCGTCCGGTTGTCGCGCCGCTGCTCGCAGGTTTCCTGGGCCGCAACGCCGGTGGTGATGGTCGCCGCGGCAAGGCCGGCGAGGATGAGATTACGCATGTCGAACTTCCCATAATTATTCGATATGGCACCACAACGACGGCGTGCGGCGTGCCGTTCCATGAACCGAAAGCTACGACGGGACCGGCAACCTGCCTCAACAGGCAATCGACGCTGCCCGTCGCGCCTGCCGTCCCGGCCGCTGCGGGCCGGAACCGACGCCCGCCGGGAGCGGGTCGATGAAGTACATTCACGTGATTTCTGCCGTCGCGCTGCTGTTCGGAACCGCGGCGCCGGCCGCGGCCTCCAGCACGCGCTACAAGGTCCGGCATTATCCCGCCGCGTTCACCCGGATGGCGAACGACGTCCTAGGTAGCCACGTCGAGAGCTATGCCGACGGCAGCGTGGCGATCGGCTTCGGCCCGATGCCAGCGCCGGCGGCGTTCGGCACATCGCTCCTCGGCCTTCGGCGACGGAGCCTCGCGTCCGCCTGAGGCTTGCACCGGCCCTGCTGTGCCCTATTTACGGGCCTGTTGCGAAACGGCAACAATGGACGGCACTCAGCGGCTGTGGTGAACGGCGGGCATGGCGAAGGACCTCTACTCGACCCTGGGTGTCGCGCGCGGCGCGAGCGCGGCCGACATCAAGAAGGCGTATCGCAAGCTCGCCAAGGCGAACCATCCCGATACGCATGCCGGTGACGCCGCGGCGCTCGCCCGGTTCAAGGACGTGTCGGCCGCCTACACCATCCTGTCCGACCCCGACGAGCGTGGGAAGTACGACCGCGGCGAGATCGACGCTGACGGCCAGCCGAAGGCTCCGTCGGGGTTTGGCGGTGGCGGCGGTGGCGGCGGCGGGTTCAATCCCTCGGGCGGCTTCGCGGGCTTCGGCGGCGCAGCCCCCGGCGGCGGAACACGCTTCGAGTTCGGCGGCGATCCATCCGACCTGTTCAGCGAATTGTTCGGCGGCCGCGCGGGCGGCGGCTCGCCGTTCGGGCAGGACCCGCGCCAAAGCTTCGGAGGCCGTGCCGCCCCGCCGAAGGGAAGCGACGTCGCCTATCGCCTCAACGTTCCTTTCGAGGACGCGGCATTACTCAAGCCCCAGCGCATCTCGCTGCAGAACGGCCGCACCCTCGACCTCAAGCTGCCCGCGGGGTTCGAGCCGGGGCGGCAGGTGCGGATGGCCGGGCAGGGCGAGGCCGGTCCCGGCGGCGCGGGCGACGCGCTCGTCACGCTGGAGATCACACCGCATCGTTTCATGCGCCGCGACGGCGACGACATCCGCCTCGACCTGCCGGTCCGGCTGAGCGAGGCCGTGCTCGGCGCGAAGGTCAAGGTGCCGACGCCTGACGGTGTGGTGATGCTCGGCGTGCCGGCGGGGGCGACGTCGGGACGGACGCTGCGCCTGCGCGGCCGCGGCTTCACCCGCGCCGACGGGACGCGCGGCGACCTGCTGGCGACGCTGCAGGTCGATTTGCCGCCGGACGACGCGGAGCTTCGCGCCTTCGCCGAGCGTTGGGGCGACGCGTCCCGCAACCCGCGGAGCGCGCTCGGCGTCGACTGATCGGCCGGGGGCAATTGGCCGAACGCAGCCGGGGGGGCAGATGCAGGTTCCGAGGCTTCTCGCGCGGCTGCTGGCGACCCGGAGTTCCCGCATCGTCGTGCGCGTCGTCAGCCACACCTGGGCCGACGGCTTCACGCTGGCCGGCAACCTTGCCTATCTGTCGCTGCTGACGCTGTTCCCGTTCTTCATCGTCGTCGCGACCGTCGCCGGCGCCTTCGGCCGCACCGCCGACGGGCTGCACGCGGTCGACGCCTTCTTGCGCACCGTTCCGCCCGACGTCGGCAAGCTGATCGCCGCGCCGGTGCAGGAGGTGATCGCCGCCCGCTCGCAGAAGGGGCTGCTGACGCTCGGCATCGTCGTCACGCTATGGACCGTGTCGGGGTTCATCGAGACGATCCGCGAGATCGTCCGCCGCGCCTATGGGACCACCTCGACCCGGCCGGTGTGGGAGTACCGGCTCGGCGCGATCGCCCTGATCATCGGGGCGGTGCTGCTGATGCTCGTCGCCTTCGCCGTCCAGGTCGCGCTGACCGCCGCGGAGCAATTCATCGTCCACCTGCTGCCGCTCAACGATCATCTGATCGGGGCGCTCGGCCTCGGCCGCCTGTTTCCGGCCATCGCGCTGTTCGTCGCTTTATGGGGCATCTTTCTCGCCGTCACGCCGCGCAAGTTCCGCGACGCCGGCTACGCGATCTGGCCCGGCGCGCTGCTGATCGCCGTGGTGTGGATCGGCACGACGATGCTGCTGCCGGTCATCCTCGGCCTGTTCGGCGGCTATGACCGGACGTATGGCAGTCTCGCCGGGGTGATCGTCGCGCTGCTGTTCTTCTACATCATCGGGCTCGGGCTGGTGGTCGGGGCGCAGCTCAACGCGGCGCTGGCGATTGTCCCGAAACTGGGCCAAGAAGCGCCGCACGTCGAACAGGGTAAATAGACGGCGAAGCCGCACCAAGGAGAGTAGATGGCCGGATTGATGGCGGGCAAGCGCGGGCTGATCATGGGGGTCGCCAACGATCGCAGCCTCGCATGGGGGATCGCGCAGGCGGTGGCGCGCGAGGGTGGCGAGATCGCCTTCAGCTACCAGGGCGAGGCCCTCGAGAAGCGCGTCCGGCCACTGGCGGCGAGCCTGCCGCTGCCGGAAGGGAGCAACGGCCCGATCCTGATCGAGTGCGACGTGTCCGATACCGCCTCGCTCGACGCCTGCTTCGCCGATCTCGCAGCAAAATGGCCCCGGATCGACTTCCTCGTCCACGCCATCGGCTTTTCCGACAAGAACGAGCTGCGCGGGCGCTACGTCGACACCAGCGCCGACAACTTCATGCAGACGATGAACGTCAGCGTGTTCAGCTTCACCGCCGTCGCCCAGCGCGCGTTGGCGATGATGCCCGACGGCGGATCGCTGCTGACGCTCAGCTATTACGGAGCGGAGAAGGTCATCCCGCACTACAACGTCATGGGCGTGGCCAAGGCGGCGCTCGAGACCAGCGTCCGCTACCTCGCGATGGACCTCGGACCGGACCGGGTGCGGGTCAACGCGATCAGCGCCGGCCCGATCAAGACGCTGGCGGCGAGCGGCATCGGCGACTTCCGCTACATCCTGAAGTGGAACGAGTACAACTCGCCGCTGCGCCGCAACGTGACGATCGACGACGTCGGCGGGGCAGGGGTGTACCTGCTCAGCGACCTCGCGAGCGGCGTGACGGGCGAGGTGCACCACGTCGACGCGGGCTACAACGTCATCGGCATGAAGGCGGAGGACGCGCCGGATATAAGTGTGGCTTGAGCGGCGGTGACGTGGGCGGGGGGGAAGCAACACGCTGATGCCAGTAATATTCCGTGCCGGCGGATTCCGTTTCCACTTCTTCTCCTACGAGGGTTCGCCTCGCGAGCCCGCGCATGTTCACGTCACTCGTGCCGGTGCCGACGCAAAATTCTGGCTCGAACCGCAGGTAAGAATGGCCTATGACCGCGGTCTGACCGGTGCGGAATTGCGTCGGGCGACGGAAATCATCATCCTAAGGCGCGATGAACTTATCGATGCGTGGAACGACTTTTTTGCCGGAACCGACTAGCGTCGAGTTCGACGACGACATGATGTGGGTGTCGCTCGATGATGGCCGCACGATCGGCGCGCCGCTGGCATGGTTTCCGCGACTGTTGCGGGGTACTCCCGAGGAGCGAGGCGATATGTTCCTGTCGCCGAGCGGCTTGCATTGGGACGCGCTCGACGAGGACATCTCGGTCGAGACATTGATCGGCGGGCTTGGGGTGTCGACGGTCGCGCCGCGCCACGCCGCGTGACCCACAACAGCTTCGGCCACGCCTTTCGTTTCACCACCTGGGGGGAGTCGCACGGTTCCGCGATCGGCGCCGTCGTCGATGGCTGCCCGCCGGGGCTTGCGCTGTCCGAGGCCGACGTCCAGCCGTGGCTCGACCGGCGGCGACCCGGCACCTCGCGCTTCACGACGCAGCGGCAGGAGCCCGATCAGGTCCGCATCCTGTCGGGCGTCTACGACGGCCGCACCACGGGCACGCCGATCCACCTGATGATCGACAACGTCGATGCGCGGTCGAAGGATTATGGCGACATCGCGCAGGCCTACCGCCCCGGTCACGCCGACTATGCCTATGACGCGAAGTACGGCCTGCGCGACCCTCGCGGGGGCGGCCGATCGTCGGCGCGCGAGACGGCGAGCCGGGTCGCGGCGGGGGCGGTTGCGCGGCTGGTGATCCCGGACGTGAGCATTCGTGCCTACCTCGTTGAATTGGCCGGGGATTCGATTGACAGCACAGCCCACGACGACGCCGAGATCGACCGCAATCCGTTCTTCTGCCCCGATCCCGCCGCCGCCGCGCGGTGGGAAGTCGCGCTCGACGCCGCGCGCAAGGCGGGGTCGTCGCTCGGCGCGGTCGTCGAGTGCGTTGCGACCGGCGTCCCGGCGGGGTGGGGGTCGCCGCTCTACCTGAAGCTCGACAGCCAGCTGGCCGCGGCATGCATGAGCATCAACGCGGTCAAGGGCGTCGAGATCGGCGACGGCTTTGCCGCCGCGCGACTGCGTGGCGAGGACAATGCCGACGCGATGTCGCCGGGGGTGGACGGCAGACCAGTCTTCGCGGCCAACCACGCCGGCGGGGTCGCGGGGGGCATCTCGACCGGGCAGCCGGTGGTGGTGCGGCTGGCGCTAAAGCCGACGAGTTCGATCCTGACGCCGGTGCCGACGATCACGTCGGCCGGCGACGCGACCGAGATCGTCACCAAGGGCCGCCACGACCCCTGCGTCGGCATCCGCGCCGCCCCCGTCGCCGAGGCGATGATGGCGCTGGTGCTCGCCGACGCGCGGCTGATGCACCGCGCGCAGACGGGGCTTTAACGGACGCGGCGAGCCGCTATATTAGCCGGGTAACACACTCGCGGAGACCTGTTATGGCCATCGACCGCTACACGTCGCACGAGGTCGGCCCGCCGGTCGCCTCGACGCTGATCACCTATGTCGTCTGGTTCTTCCTCGGCAACATCGGCGGCCATCGGTTCCTGACCGGGCGCGTCGGGACGGGGGCAATGATGCTCGGCCTGCACATTCTCGGCTGGCTGACGTGGTGGCTGCTGGGCCTCGGGTTCCTGATCTGGGGCGTGGTCGGTGTCTGGTGGCTGGTCGACGCGCTGCTCATCCCGGGTTGGCTGCGGCGAGCCTAGCCGCGAAAGACCACTGTCCGCGTGCCGTTGACGAAGACGCGATCGTCGAGGTGGAGATGCACGGCCTCGGCCAGCACCCGGCGTTCGATGTCGCGGCCCTTACGGATCAGGGCTTCGGGCGTGTCGGCGTGACCGACCGCTTCGACGTCCTGGTGGATGATCGGACCTTCGTCGAGGTCGGCCGTGACATAATGCGCCGTCGCGCCGATCATCTTGACCCCGCGCGCATGCGCCTGATGGTACGGCCGCGCGCCCTTGAAGCCGGGCAGGAAGCTGTGGTGGATGTTGATGCAGCGCCCGGCGAGGTCGTCCGACAGGATTTGCATGTACCGTGCCAGCACGACGAGTTCGACGTCATGGTCGTCGACCAGCCCCTTGATCTGCGCCTCCTGAGTCGCACGCGTCGCCGCGTCGACCGGCACATGGTGGAAGGGAATGTCGCCGATCGGGACGGCTGCAACGGCGGTGCGGGGATGGTTCGACGCGATGCCGACCACCGTCATCGGCAGTTCGCCGAGCCGTCGGCGGTAGAGCAGGTCGGCGAGGCAGTGGTCCGACTGCGACACGAGCAGCAGGACGCGCTTTGGCCGCGCGTCGGTCAGCGACCACGTCATTTCCGCCGGCCCGGCGACGGCGACGAAGTCGGCACGAAGTGCCGCGAGCGCGGCTCCGCCGGGCTGAAAGGCAATGCGCATGAAGAAGCGGCCGTTCTGGCGGTCGTTGAACTGCTGCGCGTCGACGATGTTGCCGCCACGTTGCGCGAGAAAGCCGGCGACCGTCGCGACGAGGCCGGGTTGGTCGAGGCAGTGCAGGCGCAGGGTAAAGACGTCGGTCATCCGTCGATGAACGGGTCGCGCACCAAAATCGTATCGTCGCGCTCTGGCGACGTGCTCACCAGCGCCACTGGGCAGTGCGTCAGTTCCTCGATGCGGCGGATGTACTTGATCGCCTGCGCCGGGAGGTCGCTCCAGCTGCGCGCGCCCATCGTGGACTCGCTCCAGCCGTCGAAGCGTTCGTAGACCGGCACCACCGCAGCCTGGTCGGCGGCGTGGGCCGGAAAATGGTCGAGCGTCCGGCCGTGCAGTTCATAGCCAACGCAGATCATCAGGTCGTCGAGGCCGTCGAGGACGTCCAGTTTGGTCAGCGCCATGCCGTGGACGCCGCTGACCTGCACCGCCTGCCGCACCAGCACCGCGTCGAACCAGCCGCAGCGCCGCTTGCGGCCCGTGACGGTGCCGAACTCGCGGCCGCGCTCGCCGAGGCGCTGGCCGATGGCGTCGTCGAGTTCGGTCGGGAAGGGGCCGCCGCCGACGCGCGTGGTGTACGCCTTGACGATGCCCAGCACATAGCTGATCGCGCCCGGCCCCATGCCGCTCCCCGCCGCGGCGGTTCCGGCGACGACGTTCGACGAGGTGACGAACGGGTAGGTGCCGTGGTCGACGTCGAGCAGGACGCCCTGCGCACCCTCGAACAGGATGCGCTTGCCGGCGCGCCGCGCGTCGCCGAGGCTGCTCCACGTCGGCGCGGCGAACGGCAGGACGAACGGCGCGACTTCGGCGAGGCTGTCGACCAGCGCCGCGCGATCGACCGGCGGCACGCCGAAGCCGACCCGCAACGCATTGTGGTGCGCCAGCAGCCGGTCGAGCTGGGGCCCCATCGCGTCCAGGTGCGCGAGGTCGCAGACGCGCAGCGCGCGCCGTCCGGCCTTGTCCTCGTAGGCTGGGCCGATACCGCGCCGCGTCGTGCCGATCTTGCCCGCCCCGCTGGCGTCCTCGCGCAGGCCGTCGAGATCGCTGTGCAGCGGCAGGATCAGCGGGCAGAGCTCGCTGACCTGCAGGTTCGCCGGCGTGATCTCGACGCCCTGATCGCGCAGCTTCTCCACCTCGGCCCGGAAGTGCCACGGGTCGAAGACGACGCCGTTACCGATCACCGACAGTGCGCCGCGGACGATGCCGCTCGGCAGCAGGCTGAGCTTGTAGACCTCGTTGCCGACGACCAGCGTATGCCCGGCGTTGTGCCCGCCCTGGAAGCGGACGACGACGTCGGCGCGGGCCGACAGCCAGTCGACGATCTTGCCCTTGCCCTCGTCGCCCCACTGCGCGCCGATGACGACAACGTTAGCCATTGCTTGATCCAGACTTGGGCGCTGTCCGTTCGATCCAGTCGGCGAAGGCGGCCATGATCTTCGTCAGGAACTCGCGCGACGTGTCGGGCTCGTCGAGTACCTTCGTCACGTTGCCGATATACGCTTCGGGCTGCTGCAG
>CAHJWP010000010.1 GCA_903642255.1 Sphingomonadaceae bacterium
GGCGCCGACAGCGTCACCGACTGGAGCCACAAGACCGGCATCGGGCACGAGCACCGCGTCCAGCTGAGCGTCTGGGACGACCAGCCCGGCACCGCTCGACTGAAGTCGCTCGCCGCCGCCGCCGAGTCAGCCCTCCGGCCGCTGACGGGCACGCGCGACGGCCACCGCATCGCCGGCATCGTCTTCATCCGCGCCGTCTTCCTCAAGGGCAACGACGGCTGGAGCCAAGCGAGCCTCGATTTCCGCATCCGCACCGAACAACTGTGAAAGGAGACAGTCCATGGCCGCCGAAAAGGGCAGCGCCTTCCTGCTCAAGGTGGGCGACGGCGCGACGCCGCCCGCCTTCACCACCATCGCCGGGCTGCGCACGACGCAGCTAACGATCACCGCCGACACCGTCGTCGTCACCAACAAGGGGTCGGCCGGCTGGCGCGACCTGCTGTCGGGGGCCGGCTTCCGCTCGGTCTCGCTGTCGGGGGCGGGCGTGTTCAACGGCTCGGCCGCCGAGGCGGCGGTCAAGGCCAACGCCCTCGCCGGCACGATCAATTCCTATCAGGTCTGTTTCGAAAGTGGAGAAACCATGACGGGCAATTTCCTCGTCACTCGGCTCGACTATGCCGGCGATTTCAACAGCGAGCGCAGCTATACGGTTGCGCTCGAGTCCTCCGGCGCCGTGGTGACGGCATGAGCGTGGTCAACGCCGTCCGCGGCGAGGCGTCGCTCGTCCTGAACGGGGTCGAGCACATCTTTCGCCCGACGTTCACCGCCCTCGTCGCCGCCGAGCAGGAAATCGGGCCGCTGTTCGCCACCGTCGAGCAGGCGGCCGCTGGCAAGATCAAGCTCGGCGACCTCGTCACGCTGCTGTGGCACTGCCTCGCTCCCGGTGCCCCGCCGCTGACGCGCGAGAGCTTTGCCGAAGCGATCGTCGAGGCCGGGCTGTCGGCCGTGACCCCGGCGCTCAAGACCCTGCTGACGCAGATCCTCGCCGGCAAATGAGGACCATTCCCACCGCGGGGGTGAAAGAGGCTGCTCCCGCCGCGGGGGCCGCGACCTTTGCCGCTGCTGCCCGCACCGCGGCGCGGCTGGCGACGACGCTCGGCTGGAGTCCCGATGTCTTCTGGACGTCGACTCCGGCCGAGTTGCGAACCGCCCTCGGGCTCGACCTCGCGGTCGAGGCTCCCACTGCGGTCGCCGCCGATCTTGCCCGCCTGAAGGAGGCTTTCCCCGATGGATCAACTCGATAGCCTCGTGATCGGCGTGCGCGCCGATACCACCGGCTTTGCGCAGGATGTGGCCACCATCCGCGGCCAGCTGACCGGACCGCTCGCCGACGGCGCGGCGCAGGCCGGCAGCGCGATCGACACCGCGCTGACCAAGGCGATCAAGAGCGGCAGTCTCGGCTTCGACGACTTCAAGAAGGTCGCGCTGTCGGCCCTCGCCGAGATCGCCGCGAGCGCACTGAAGACCGACCTCGGCTCGATCTTCGGCGGCGGCACCGATGGCGGCAGCAGCGCTGGCCTCCTCGGTTCGCTCGCCGGGGCGGCGTCGTCGCTGTTCGGCGGCGCGCCGGGGCGGGCGACCGGCGGTCCCGTCACCGGCGGCAGCGCCTATCTCGTCGGCGAGCGTGGCCCCGAGCTGTTCGTGCCGACCGCCGCCGGCCGGATCATGCCGGGCGGCGGCGCGGGGCAGGGGTCGACCAATGTCACGGTCAACGTCGCCGTGCCGGCCGACGCCTCGGCCGCCTTCATGCAGCGCAGCGGGGCGCAGATCGCCCGCTCGGTCCGCGCCGCGCTTGATCAGGCGAACGCGTGATGCGTCACTGGCTTGCGACCGCCGCCGACCAGCAACGGCAGGACTGGCTCAAGCGTTTCGACGCGCGCTTCTGGACGGTCGATTTTCCCCGGCCGATGATGGCCGCGGCGACGACGCCCGCGCCACAGACGGTGCGCGTCGACCTCAGCTTCCTGCGGACCAACGACCTCGCCGGGCTGATCTGGGAGTCGATCGACCGCTGGGATCACCCGCTGCTCGGCTATGAGACCAACCGCGATTATCGCGGCCTGCGCCTGAGCTTCCGCTGGCAAGCCGAGGGCGCGCTGATGCCGCTGGACGCGGTCAATGGCCCGACGCTGACGATCGAGGGCCGCGATGCGAACGGCAACGTCCGCGGCTGGTACGTCCGGCTGTGGAATTACGCCGTCGGCACGCCGACCGACGCGGTGATCACGCTCGACTTCGACACACTGGCCGGCGGCTTCCTGTTTCCCGGCGAGGCCGATCCGGTGTTCGCCGGGGACATCGACCGGCTGTTCATCTCGCTCGTCGCGGCCGGCTACACCGGGGTCGAGGGACCGCTACCGGCGGCGGTTGACGCGGCGGTGACGCTGTCGGCGATCACTTGCGACGGCCCGACATCGACGCTGGCGATCGGCGACACGTTCGTGCTGCCGCACGATCTGCGCATCGCGACCGGCTACGACGATAGCTACAACCTGACCCCGGCGCGGCTGATCCGGGGCATCGCCGCGCTCGGCTACACGACGGGGATCAATCACTATGTCGGGATGAGCCACTTCTTCCAGCTCGGCTGGAACGCGGCGAGCGGGCAATACGAAGTCGATCCCGACCGGCCGCTCAACGCCCCGGCGGCGGCATGGCACCGCGACTTCGCGAGCGCCGCGGCGGCGCGCGGCTTCACGCTGATCGTGTCGCAGTCGTTCGAGCTGCTCGACCAGCACGCCCCGGCGGCGTGGGCGCAGCGCGATGCGGCCGGGGCGCCGGCGCTGACTGGCTGGGTGCCGCCGTCGACTTTGCTGTCGCCGCTGTCGGCTCCGGCGATGGCCTGGCTGCAGTCGGTGGCGCAGGCGTTCGTCACGCTGGTCGTCGCGGCGGGCCAGACCCCGCATTATCAGGTCGGCGAGCCGTGGTGGTGGGTCGGTCCCGACCATCGGCCGTGCTTCTACGACGCGGCGACGACAGCGGCCTATGTCGCCGAGACCGGGCGCGCGGTGCCGCCGCCGCTGACCGACGTGCGCGGCGCCTTGACGGCGGATCAGCAGGCCTACCTCGACTGGCTGGGAACGAAGCTCGGCGCGGCGACGCTTACGGTGCGCGATGCGGTCCGCGCCGTCGCCCCGACGGTGACGACCTACCTGCTGTTCTATGCGCCGCAGGTTCTGGCCACGGACGCCCCCGACCTGCCGCGCGCCAACCTGCCCGCGGCGTGGGCCGCACCGGCGTTCGATGTTCTCCAGCTCGAGGACTACGACTTCGTCATCAGCGGCAACCTCGCCGGTCAGGCGGCGGCGCGGGCCGCGATCACCGACCGGCTCGGCTACCCGCTCGCCCACCAGCATTATTTCGCAGGGTTCGTCCTGCGTCCCGCCGAGACGATGCTGTGGCCGCGCATCGTCGACGCGGCGACGGCGTCGATCGCCCGCGGCACCGCCGCGACCTTCGTCTGGGCGTGGCCCCAGGTGGCCCGCGACGGCTTCGTCACCTTCGACATTCCGGGAGACGACACGATGCCCGCCTTTCACGACGTCCTGTTCCCGCTGGCGATCGGGCTGCGCGCCAGCGGCGGCCCCGAGTTCGCGACGCAGGTCGCGACGTCGAGCTCGGGCTACGAGCAGCGCAACGCCGGATGGAGCGACGCCCGGCTCCACTTCGACGCCGGCGTCGGTATCCGCTCCGACGCCGACCTGCGGACGCTGCTCGCCTTCTTCCGCGCCCGCCGCGGGCAGGCCAGCGGCTTCCGCTTCACCGACCCGTTCGACTGCACGTCGCGCGATGACGAGACCCCGGTGACACCGCTCGACCAGCCTATTGGGGCCGGCGACGGCGTGACGACGCGCTTCTGGTTGGCCAAGACCTACGGGGCCGACGCCGATCCCTATGCGCGCCGCATCACCCGGCCCGACGCCGCATCGGTGGTCGTCGCGGTCGACGGCGTGGCCGTCACCGGCTGGACCGTCGCCGACCTCGGCGCGATCGACTTCGCCGTCGCGCCGGCGGCCGGAGCCCAAATCTCCGCCGGCTTCACCTTCGACGTCCCGGTCCGCTTCGCCGTCGACCGGATCGACGTCGCGGCCAGCGGCTGGCGATCGGGCGACGCGCCGTCGATCCCCGTCATCGAAATCCGGGAGGGCTGAGCGATGCCGTTCAGCGACCGCCTCGCCCCCGAAGTGACGACGATCGCTTTGTGCTGGCGGATCGCGCGCACCGACGGCGTCGTCCTCGGCTTCACCAGCCATGACGCGCCGATCGACCTCGACGGCCTGCGCTACGAGGCGTCGCCCGGCATGACGCCGTCGGCGATCAGCGCGGGGCTCGGCCTCGACGTCGAGACGATGGACTTTGCCGGCGCGCTGAGCGCGGGGGCGATGACCGACGCCGATCTAGCCGCGGGGCGCTTCGACGGTGCGCGGCTCGACGTGGTGATGGTCGACTGGGCGCTGCCGGCGGCGGGAACCCTGCCGGTGGCCCGCGGCACGCTCGGCGCGGTCGATCGCCAGACGGTCCGCGGACGCGGCAGCTTTACCGCGACGGTGCGTGGCCCGACGGCGGCGCTCGACGCGCTGGCGGTCGAAAGCTGCTCGCCGGGCTGCCGGGCCGAACTCGGCGACCGCCGGTGCCGTGTCGATCTCGCGCCGTTGACGACGATCGCGGCGGCGAGCGTGGCGTCGAACGGCGACATGGTCGTCGTCGCCGGCCTCGCCGATCCGGGCCGCTTCTTCGACGGCCGGGTGCGCTGCCTTGAGGGACCCAGTGCCGGGCTCGACGCCCGGATCACCGCGGCCGATGCCGCCGGGCTCACCCTGCTCGAGGCACTGCCCTATGCCGTCGCCGCCGGAACGCGGCTCGAACTGCGCGAAGGGTGCGACAAGCGGCTGGCGACGTGCGCCGCGCGCTTCGCCAACGTCGTCAATTTCCGCGGCGAACCGCATGTGCCGGGCAGCGATCTGCTGACCCGCTTTCCCGGCGTCTGACGGTGCACCCGCACAGCGCCGCGATCGTCGCTGCGGTTCGCGCCTGCTGCGGGACACGCTTTCGCGCGCAGGGGCGTTTGCCCGGCGTCGGCCTCGACTGCGTCGGCGTCGCCCTGATCGCCGCGGCTGAGGCCGGTCTTACCGTCGATCTGCCACCCTATGCGCTCGGCAGCGACCACGAGGTCCGTCTCGACGCAATCATCCGCGGGATCGGCTGCATTGCTGTCGTCGACCCGCACCCCGGCGATTTGCTGGTGCTCGCCCCCGGGCCGCGCCGCCGGCACCTCGCGATCGTCGTTCCCGGCGGCATCGTCCATGCCCACGCCGGCCTCGGCCGCGTCGTCGAGGGCCCGTGCGATCCGGCTTGGGCGGTCGTCGCCATGTGGCGTTTTCCCGAACAGGAGTGAACCGATGGCGACGCTCATCCTCGGCACCGTCGGCCGCGTCCTCGGCGGCCCGATCGGCGGCATTGTCGGGACGCTGCTCGGCAGCACGATCGACCGTGGCATCTTCGGGACGACCACGCGTGACGGCCCGCGCCTCGCCGACCTTGCCGTGCAGAGCGCCGCTTATGGCCAGCCGCTGCTGCGCGTCTACGGCCGGATGCGGGTCGCCGGGAACCTCATCTGGACCGCCGGGATCAAGGAGACCATGCAACGAAGCGGCGGCAAGACCGGTACCGCGACCAACAATTACACCTATTCGTCGTCGTTCGCCGTGATCGTCGCCGCCCGCCCCATCGATCACATCGAACGCATTTGGGCCGACGGCAAATTGCTGCGCGCGGCCGACGGGACGTTCAACTTTCCCGCGACGATCCGCACCTACACCGGCGACGAGGCGCAGGCGGTCGACCCGCTCATCGCCGCCGCCGAAGGGGCCGACCTCGCGCCCGCCTACCGCGGCCGGGCGATGATCGTATTCGAGGACCTGCCGCTCGCCGACTATGGCAACCGCATTCCGAACCTGACCTTCGAAGTCGTCGCCGATCCCGGCCCGGTCGGCGTCGGCACCATCGCGGTCGATCTCGGTGCCGGCGTGATCGCGGCGGATGGCGTGTGGCCCGCCGTCATCGGTTTCGCCGCAGCGCAGGCGGGCACGATGCGGCAGTCGCTGACCACACTGGCCGCCATTGCCGACTTGACCCTGCACGACGACGGTGCCGCGCTGCGCCTTGGCTTGGAGGCACCCCCGACGCCAATCCCGGCCGCCGCTGCCGGCGCGACCGACCAGACGAGCTTCGTTCCGGAGCGCCACGAAAACCGCGCAGCCGATACCACCGTGCCCGATGCCATCTGGCTGTCGTACAGCGACCCCGACCGCGACTACCAGGCCGGCGTCCAGGCGGCGACCCGGCGCACGCCGGCCGTTCGGATTGAGCAGCACGACCTGACCATCACCGCGAGCGCCAGCGACGCCAAGGCGCTCGCTGCTAGTGCCCTGCGCCGCGCGATCGCCGGCCGCACCACTGCCAAACTCGCGCTGCCGTGGCGCTACGCCACGATCCGCTCGGGTGACACGGTCATCGCCGGCGACGATCCACTACCATGGCGGGTGACCCACCGCACGATTACCGGGGCCGTCATCGACTTCGACCTCGACCGCGTCGCCGGTCCCGCTGCCGCCGCGCCGATGCTTGCCGACGCCGGCCGCTCCTACGCCGCCACCGACGCTCCGCAGGGCGCGACCATCCTCCAGATTCTCGATGTCCCCGCCTTGCCGGGACCGCTGCCGACGTCGCCGCAGCTCCTGCTCGCCGCCACGGGAGTTAGCGCCGGCTGGCGTCGCGCCGACATCCTCCTCAGTCGCGACGGCGGCGAAAGCTATGCCTTCGCCACGACGATCGGCGCGCCGGCAACGATCGGCACGACGGTTGGCGTTCTGCCGGCCGGAACGACGTCGCGGTGGGACCGGCGGTCGACGCTCGACGTCGAGCTCGCCGCAACTGACGCCGACCTGCAGAGTGCGGGCGAAGCGGCCGTTCTTGCCGGAGCCAATCTCGCCGTGGTGGGCAACGAGCTGATCCAGTTCGCCACCGCCACTCCGCTCGGGCCGCAACGCTATCGTCTGTCGACCCTGCTCCGCGGCCGGCGCGGCTCGGAAAACGCGATCGGCGGCCACAGCGCGGGCGAGCGGTTCGTCCTGCTCGACGACCGTGTCGCGACGCTCGACCTGCCCGCGGAGGCGCTCGGTGCGCCACTCCTGTTCAAGGCGGTCGGTCCTGCCGACGACGCGGCGACAATCTTGCCGCAGGCGGTCACGCCGGGCGGAGTCGCGTTGCGGCCCTTATCGCCGGCTACCGTGATGATCGGGCGCGCGGACAACGGCGATCGCATCATCACGTGGCAGCGGCGGAGCCGGGCCGGCTTCGCGTGGAGCGACGGCACCGACGCGCCGTTGGCCGAAGACAGCGAGCGCTACCGCATCACGATTTCGAACGGCAGCACGATCGTCCGCACGGCCGATGTTACGACGCCGTCTTGGACCTATGTCGCCGCGGCGGTCGCGAGCGACGCTGCCGCCGCCGCGACGCGGTCGCTGACCATCGCAGTCGCGCAGGTCAGCGCGGTGGTCGGCCCCGGCGTCGCCACGACCGCCGCATTGACCTAAGCGATCATCCCGCCACGGAGACTGAACAATGACCCAGACGGCGCGCTATGACCTGCCCCTGCTGCAATCAGGGCAGGCGCAGAAGGAAGTCACCCATAACGAAGCCATTGCGCAGATCGATGCCCTGCTTCATCTCGCCGTCGAGAGCCGTACCGTGGGAACGCCGCCTGCGGCAGCGGAGGCGGCGGCGTGGATCGTCGCAGCAGCTGCCACGGGCACATGGGCCGGCCACAGCGATCAAATTGCCGTGTTCGACGACAGCGGCTGGTCGTTCGTCACGCCGCGAGATGGCTGCGTCGCCTTTGTCCGTGACGAGGGGATCTTCGTCTGTCGTGTCGCCGGGGCCTGGGTCGACGGCTGGCCGGTGCGATCGCTGACGATAAGCGGACGCCCGACTCTGGCCGGACCACTCGCCAGCGTCATGTTGCCCTCTGGAGGCATGACGATCGACGCGGAAGCCCGCGCTGCCGTTGGACAGCTGACGGCGGCATTGACCGCTCTCGGGCTCGTCGCCGGGAGCTAACCAAGGTTCAAGTACTTACGGGATAAGATGTTGTTTCTTTGCAACACACGCCGGGAATCACGACTTGCGTGGGTATAACTGCTGGGTTAGAGCGTTGAGGGAGCATAGGGGACTATCGAAACCGTGAAGGGAATAAAGATGCGGAAATTAGCCGTAGCTGTGGCGTTGGCCAGCACCGCGCTCGCCGGCCCGGCGCTCGCCAAGGACCAGTCGTTCTATGTCGGTCTTGAGGGTGGCGGCATCATCGCGCAGAACGAGACCTTCGACCTTCGTTCTGCCGCGGGCACGTCGTACACTGCGCCGCTCGCAGCGCACTATCATGTCGGTTATGATGTCGACGGTATCCTTGGTTATGATTTCGGCATGTTCCGGACGGAATTCGAAGTTGGTTACAAGAACAACAATGTTGATTACTTTGCTGTCAACGGTGCCCTGCCAGCCTTGACTCTGCCGAATGGAATAGCCGGTGTTCCTGCGGGCGGTAACTACTATGGACCGGCGGGTAACGAATCGATCCTGTCATTCATGGCTAATGGCCTTGTCGACTTCGGCGGTAAGGGTCGCGCATTCGGTGGCTATCTCGGCGGCGGCGTCGGCGTCGCCCGGGTGAAGGAAGAGACGTTCGGGCTCGTCCGTCACGGGTTCGCCTTCCTCGACGATAGCGACACGCATTTTGCTTGGCAGCTGCTTGCCGGGGTCTACAAGCCGATCAGCGATCATGTCGACCTCACCCTGAAGTATCGGTTCTTCAATGTGGATAAGGTCAATACGGTCGATTTCGCGGGGACGAACTACCAAGATCGTGTCAGGACGCACAGCCTGCTCGTTGGGCTGACCTACAACTTCGGTGGCGAGGCGCCGCCGCCGCCGCCGCCGGTTGTGGTGCCGCCGGCTCCGACGCCGCCGCCGCCGTTGCCGTTGTGCCCGCCGGCTGCTGTGACACCTGGACCGTTCTTGGTGTTCTTCGACTGGGATCGTTCGGTGATCACGCCTGAGGCGGCGGCGATCCTCGACCGGGCGGCAGACCAGTATGCGTCGACTGGGCAGACCAGTGTGACGCTCGCTGGTCACGCCGACAAGTCGGGTAAGGCGGACTATAACGTTGCGCTGTCCCAGCGTCGCGCCGACGCGGTCAAGGACTACATGACCAAGAAGGGCGTCGCTCCGGGCGTCATCACGACCGAAGCGTTCGGCGAAAGCCGCCCGCTGGTCGACACGGCCGACGGTGTGCGCGAGCCGCAGAACCGCCGCGTGGAGATCACCTTCGGTGGTGCGCCGGCACCTGCGTCGGCCGGTCCCTGCCGTCCGCAGTAGGCGTAAGCCGAATAAGGAAAAGGCCGCCCTTTTGGGGCGGCCTTTTTTTTGCTTCGCAACCGTAAGCTGATCAAAATATGGGCAGGGCTGTCGGTGCAAGGTCAACCGGCTGCACGATGGCGTGTGCCGAAACCGGAATCAGCGCAGCACGGATACGATCGCGAAGAGCTGCAGCTCGACGGCCGAGTTCGCCTTTCCGAACGGTAAGTGCGGTCCGTCCGGCCCGACCCGCTTCGTCACAAAACGCGTATTGCGCATCGAGTGTCGAGTAGCTGTTGTACGTCTGAGTCGTATAGCGGTCGAAGCTGTTCTGCGCCTGCGTGGCGTCGTAGCGCTTGAAATGGGCGATCATCGTCGTCCGCGCGCGGTCGAGCTCGTCGGCGTGCTGGCGCAGAAAATCATTATAATTACGCACCGTCGCCAGGAACGGGGAGAACTGGCACTGAAGGGCGGCGATGTTTAGCGCCGCCCGGGTGCTCCACACCGCATTGGCTTCCGCTTCCACCGGAGTCGTTGGTCGAAGCTTCACCTCTTTCGGTGTCATCATCCCGTCGACTGGCGCGTCGGGTACGGCGGCGGGTGCGACCTGTTCGACCGGCACCGGAACCGTTCTGCGTACCGGGCGTGCCGGCTTCGCCGCCGCTACCCCGCCAACCACCGCCGCGACCATCACTGCCGCTACCATCAATCTCGATCGCATGCTGTCGCCCGTACTGAACGCGCCGGTAGATGGCGCGTCGTCAGAATAGAGCCCTCAGCCCGGAACGGCTAGTCCGTCGGCGCATCTGCTCCGGCAGGTCAGCCAAGAATGCTGCCGAGCTGCATCGCGACCGACATATCGCCGTCGACCTTCAGCTTGCCCATCATGAAGGCCATCTGCGGATTCTGCTTGCCGCTGGCGATGTCCATGAAGTCGGCCATCGCGACCTTGACCGTACAGTCGGTCGGCGCGTTGCTATTGTCGACCACCGCGGGCGAAATACTGTCGTCGATCCGGACGACCCCGTCCGATCCGAAATCGAACTTGACCGATTTCTTAAGGCCGGCGCTGGGACCGACGCGGGTCCGCATCTGATCGGTGATTTGCTCGAGGCTCACGTCCATCTCCCCAAAGATACAGCTCACAAACAAGAAGGGCCGCCATCGAGGCGGCCCTTCCCAGTCAACGCGCGAACGAAGCTTACGGCTTCGTCGTCGTTGTCGTCGAGTCCGTGGTGGTCGTCGCAGCACCAGCGGCGGGAGCCGTCGCATCGGTCGCGGCGGGAGCCGTCGCCATAGCGTCGGCGGCACCGGCGGCAGGCGCCGGAGTGGTCGTCGCGGTCGCGTCGGCGGCCGGAGCCGTCGCCGGCGCCGTGGTGTCGGTGGTCGTGGTCGACGTCGTGTCGGCCTTCTTCTCGCCGCAGGCGACGACAGCCAGCGCGAGGCCGGCAACCAGCGAAACCGTCTTGATCTTCGTCATGACACCCATCTTTGACTCCTGTTCATCGTTTGCGAGCATGATAGCGGCGGTTTCGGTTCAGCCCTTATCCCCTAACCGTG
This sequence comes from Sphingomonadaceae bacterium, assembly GCA_903642255.1. Classification (GTDB taxonomy): domain Bacteria; phylum Pseudomonadota; class Alphaproteobacteria; order Sphingomonadales; family Sphingomonadaceae; genus Polymorphobacter_B. Next base: position 10,975 of record CAHJWP010000010.1, read on the forward strand.
GTAGACATTAGCCAAGATAATCTCGTTGCTCAAGCGACATTGATGGTGGCCAAATTGTCCAGCGTGGCGAGAAAACCGTCGAGCTCGACGGCCAATGCGGCGTCGCAGGCGGCAAGCGTGGTCAAGCCGCCCAGCGCCGCGATGCTCGTGACGCGGGCATCGGCGAGGCCGCACGGGATGATCCCCTCGAAGTGAGCGAGATCGGGCGCGACGTTAACCGCGGCACCGTGCAGTGTCACCCAGCGCCGCACGCGCACGCCGATCGCGGCGATCTTGGCCGGGTCGGCTGCCGAGCCGGTCCAAACCCCGACGCGGCCAGGAACCACGAACGCCGCGAGTTCGAGCCGCGCCAGGGCCGATATGATCCATGTCTCGAGCGCCGCGACGAAGTAGCGGACGTCGCGACCGCGTCTGTCGAGGTCGAGCAGGACATAGATGACCCGCTGGCCGGGCCCGTGATACGTGTACTTCCCGCCGCGCCCGGTTGCAAATACGGGGAAACGCGCGTCGATCAGGTCGGCCGGCCGGGCGCTAGTGCCGGCGGTGTAGAGCGGCGGATGCTCGACCAGCCAGATCAGTTCGCCGGCTTCGCCCGCGCGTATCGCGGCGGCGCGCGCCTCCATGAAGGCGACTGCCGGCAGATAGTCGGTGAGCCCCGGCTCGACGCGCCACTCGACGTCCGTCATCATCTCTCCGCAGCGAAGGCGCGCAGGTCGGCGAGGAACAGTTCGGGCTCCTCGAGGCTGGCAAAATGGCCGCCCCGCGGCATCTCGGTATAGCGGACAACGTTGTAGCCGCGCTCGACCATCGCCCTTGGCGGGAAGGCAAGCAGATCTTTGGGGAAAGCGGCGCACGCCGTCGGCACCTCGACGCGACGGCCGGCGGGCATGGCGAAGCCGCCCTCGTCGAACAGGCCCTTGTAGATCCATGTCGCCGTGGCGAAGCTTCGGGTCGTCAGATAGATCATGATGTTGGTCAGCATGGTGTCGAACGAGAAGGGTGGGTCGACGTAACCGTTGCGGCCATAGCCGACGTCCGACCAGCCGACGAACTTCTCGGCGAACCATGCGGCGACTCCCATCGGCGAGTCCATCATTGCGAAGGCGAGGCTCTGCGGCTTGGTCCCCTGCAACTGGAGATAGGCCGTCTCGCGGTCGCGGACCTTCTGCGCCTTGGTCAGCCACGCGACTTCGTCGGGCGTCGACGGGCGCATATCGGCCGATCGGAGGCTATAGCCGCTGAGGTGGAGCGCCGCGACGCGCGTGCTGTCGAGCCCGATCCACCCGCCGATGACGCAGCCCCAGTCGCCGCCCTGGTACAGATACCGGTCGTAGCCGAGCACCCCCATCAGCCGGTCGTAGAGCCCGGCCATCGCCCGCGGCCCGAGCGGCGCCGGCGGCTTGTCCGACCACGCATAACCAGCGAGCGAAGGAGCGATCACATGGAAGGCCGGCCCATCCTCCACCTCCGGTTCGGCAAGCCGGTCGATCAGCGCGTCGAACTCGACGATCGACCCCGGCCACCCGTGCGCGACCAGCAGCGGGCGGGCACCCGGGCGCGACGAAAGACGGTGTATTACGTGAAGCCGTAGCCCGTCGCCGACATCGACGCGGAAGTGTGGGTGCCGGTTGAGCCGCGCGACAGCCGCCGGCCAGTCGAAGGTCTCAAGCCAGTAGCGGCGCAGCCGCTCCATGTAGTCGCGGTTCGCGCCACAGGTCCAGCCGGCGGCAGTCGGCTCGTCGAAGAAGCGGTACGCCGCCACCCGGTCGCGGATCCATGCCGCCTCGTCGGCATGGACGGGGACGGTGAACGGCTCGGCCGGGCTCATGCCGCCAGCCGCGCCTTGCTCACCGCGGCGATCAGGTCGCTCGCCTTTTCGGCGATCATGATCGTCGGGGCGTTGGTGTTGCCCGAGACGAGGTACGGCATCACCGACGCGTCGACGACGCGCAGGCCGCCGACGCCACGGACCCGCAGCGCGCCGTCGACCACCGCGCCATCGTCGACGCCCATGCGGCAGGTGCCGACGGGGTGGTAGATCGTCTCCCCCCATGCACGGATCGCCGCGACCAGCGCCTCGCGCGACTGGACCGCGGCACCGGGCCAGAGTTCGTCGCCGCGATACGGTGCGAACGCCGGGGCTGCGCCGATCCGGCGCGCCAGTCGCAGCCCCGCGACCAGCGTGTCGACATCCTCGGCGGCCGACAGGTAGCGCGGATCGATCAGCGGGAAGGTGAGGGGGTCCGGCGACGCCAGCCGGATCGTCCCGCGGCTCTCGGGCCGCAGCTGGCAGACGTGCATCTGATAGCCGTGCTCGGCGGGCAGCATGCCGCGCCCGTGCGGATTGCCCCGGACCGGCATGAAATGGATTTGGATGTCAGGTGCGGCAAGCCCCTCGCGCGTGGCGAGGAATGCGCCGACCGGCGTCGGGATATAGCTCGCCGTGCCACCCTTGCCGAACTGCCACGCCGCGAGCGCCCTGATCTTGTTGACGAACCTGCTATTGGCATTGAGCGTGATCGGCTGGGTGCACGCCCATTGGACGATGACGTCGAGGTGATCCTGCAGATTGCCGCCGACACCGGGCGCGTCATGGACGACGTCGATCCCGACCTTACGCAGGTGCGCCGCCGGGCCGATCCCCGACAGCATCAGCAGCTGCGGCGAGTTGATCGCCCCACCGCAGAGGATCACCTCGCGCGCCGAGATCGCCTCTCGTTTGCCGCCGCGGACGCCCGTGACGCCGGTCGCGCGGCCGCCGGCGACGGTAACCCGCTCGACCTGGACGCCGGTGCGGACCTCGAGGTTCGGCCGCGTCAGCACCGGCGTCAGATACGCCCGCGCCGCCGACCAGCGGCTGCCGTCCTTGATCGTGCAGTCGTAACGGCCCGCGCCCTCGAACACCGCGCCGTTGAAGTCGTCGGTCCGCGCGAAGCCCGCCTCCGCCGCCGCATCAAGGAACGCCTCGTTGAGGACGTGCGGCAGGCACCGTGTGCTCGTGTGCAGCGGACCGCCTTCCCCGTGGAAGTCGCACGACCCTCGCTCGCTGTGCTCGGCACGGCGGAAATAAGGCAGGACGTCGCTCCAGCCCCAGCCGGTCAGGCCGGTCTGTGCCCAGCGGTCGTAATCGCTCGCGTGGCCGCGGATGTAGACCATGCCGTTGATCGACGACGATCCACCGAGCACGCGGCCGCGCGGCCAGTACAGCTTGCGCCCGTCGAGCCTGGCCTGCGGCACGGTCCAATAGCCCCAGTCGTGCGGACTCGGCTTGTCGGGCGGGATGATCTGCGCAATCCCGGCCGGCATATGGATCATCGCGCCGCGGTCGCGGCCGCCGGCCTCGATCAGCAGCACCCGTGTCGCCGGATCGGCCGACAGGCGGTTGGCGAGGACGCACCCGGCCGATCCCCCGCCGACAATGACGAAGTCGTAATCCTCACCCATGTACTCTCTCCGGAGCCGCTCGCCTTAGTCTAGGCGATTGCCGCTGCCGGACAAGTCATGGGCGGTCGCGGATTGTGCCGCCGGGGTCGCGCCGTCCGCCGCCTGTCGTTCGCCCGCGATCCGCTCGAAGACGGCGAGAACCGCGCCCGGTTCGGCAGCGGTCACGGCACCGTCGGCCACCTCGCGCGGCGTCCACAGCCACGACCGCGCCGGATCGTCGAGCATGTCCCACGCGGGAAATAGCCGCGTCTCGACGGCCTCGGACACCAGCGGCTCGACGTCGAGATGGCGGTCGTCGCGCGCGATCCGCGCGAACGCGGCGTCGACCGCCGCCGCGGGGCCTTCGAGCAGCTGCAGGTAAAGATCGGCGCGGCAGATCAGTGCCCCGGTCAGCCCGTCGCGCCGGTTGTTACGCCGCGCCCCGACCATGATGCCCCCGAGCAGCGCGGCGTCGAAGCCGAACGGCCGCGACGCGTAGATCAGCCGATGCAGCATCATGCCCGTTCCCCAGCCGAGTCGCGGATCAGGCTACGCCTTCGCGGCGGTGGCGTCGCCCCTTCACATCGCCGGGCCGCACTGCCACATGACGTCGCATGAGCGATCCTTCCACCGACAGCGACTATGGCCGGGTCGAGCGCGTGTCGCCGCTCGTCCGCCGCGTCCTCGCCCATAATCCCGGGCCGTTCACCTATACCGGCACGGGAACGTACATCGTCGGCGAGGGCACGGTCGCGATCGTCGATCCCGGTCCCGATGACGCCGGCCATGTCGCCGCGCTGCTCGCCGCCGTCGCCGGCGAGACGGTCAGCCACATCGTCGTCACCCATACCCACCGCGATCATTCGCCCGCCGCGCCCGCCGTCAAGGCGGCGACCGGCGCGATCGTCGCCGGCTGCGCGCCGCTGGTGCTCGACGACCTCGGTCCGCGCGCCGATGCCGGCTTCGACCGGACCTATGCCCCCGACGCCGTGCTGGCCGACGGCGAGCGCGTGACCGGCCCCGGCTGGACGCTGATCGCGCTGCACACGCCCGGGCATACGTCGAACCACCTGTGCTTCGCGCTGGCGGAGGAGCGGGCGCTGTTCAGCGGCGATCACGTCATGGGCTGGTCGACGACGGTCGTCGCCCCACCCGACGGCGACATGGCGGCGTACATGGCGAGCCTGCGCCTGCTGCTCGACCGCGACGACGCGGTCTATTACCCGACCCACGGCGCGCCGGTCAGCGAACCGCAGCGCCTCGTCCGCGGGCTGATCACTCACCGCAAACAGCGCGAGGGTCAGATCCTCAGGAACCTCGCCGACGGTCCGCGCACCGTGCCGGTGATGGTCGCGGCGATGTACGCCAGCGTCGACCCGCGGCTCCACCCTGCCGCCGGCCTGTCGGTCACCGCGCACCTGATCGACCTGCACGCCCGCGGCGCGGTCGTCGCCGATGGCGACACCTGGGCGTTGGCGGCATAAGGATCGGCGATGGACGCGCGTCTCAACCTGTTCGGCACTTCGCTTCCCGCCGGTCTCGACCTGCGTGCCGAGATCGAGCGACTCCGCAAGGAGCGCAACGCCGTTATCCTCGCGCATTATTATCAGGACCCGGTGCTCCAGGACCTCGCCGATTTCGTCGGCGACAGCCTCGACCTCAGCCGCAAGGCGGCCGCAACGCAGGCCGACGTCATCGCGTTCTGCGGCGTCCGCTTCATGGCAGAGGTCGCGAAGATCCTGTCGCCCGACAAGATCGTCGTGCTGCCCGACCTCAAGGCCGGATGCAGCCTCGAGGATTCGTGCCCGCCCGACGAGTTCGGCGCCTTCCGCGCGGCGCATCCCGATCACATCAGCCTGACGTACATCAACTGCTCGGCGGCGGTGAAGGCGCACAGCGACATCATCGTCACCTCGTCGTCGGCGGAGAAGATCATCAACCAGCTGCCGGCCGAGCAGAAGATCCTGTTCGCCCCCGACAAGCACCTCGGCGCGTGGCTCAACCACAAGACGGGGCGCGACATGCTGCTGTGGGACGGGACGTGCATCGTCCACGAACGGTTTTCGGTGACCGAACTGCTCAAGCTCAAGGCGCTCCATCCCGCCGCGCCGGTGCTGGCGCACCCCGAGTGCCCCGCGGGAATTCTCGACCTCGCGCACTATGTCGGCGCGACGAGCGGCATCCTCAACTATGCGCTGAACTCGCCCGAGCCGGTGGTGATCGTCGCCACCGAGCCGAACATCATCCATCAGATGCAGCGCGCCGCGCCGCACAAGACGTTCATCGGCGCGCCGGGTGCCGACGGCAACTGCGGCTGCAACATGTGCCCGTACATGCAGATGAATACGCTGGAAAAGCTCTATCTGTGCCTGCGCGACCTGACGCCGGTGATCGAGGTCCCCGAGGCGATCCGCGTCCGCGCCAAACTGCCGCTCGACCGGATGCTGGAGATGGCGGGGGCGGTGACGCCGGTGCCGGTGACGGGGGATTGAACTGACGCGAGGGCAAAGCATTTTGACCCACATGGGTACCGTGGTAAGAGGCGATATGGATAAGACAGCATCCGTAGCCCGCCCGACTCGGTCCGGTGCGCCGTTGCCGGTCAACGGCCGCATCCGCCTGCCCAACGGCGATTCGTTCCGCTATGTCCGCAGCGACATCATGCGCGACGTTATCGCGGGCGTGACGCATCGAGACCAGTCCAAGACGAAGTGAGCCTAGTCGGGTCACCCTCGGACCCGCCCGGCTACGGCTGTGCCTTCGAGAAGTTCGTCACCAACGGTGACGGCGACGTGGTGGGTCTGCTCGCTTATCCGCTGTACAAGCGGGCGATCCGTGAGGCGGCGACCGCCCGCGAGGTGCAGCCGGGCAACCACCGCAATCCGTCGCCGACCCCCGTCAACGTCCACCGTGATGCGGCCGAACGGCTGCTGACGAAGGTCGCCGACGACACGATCGAGCGTGTCCGCCCCGAGATCGAAGCTTCGGCCCTCCGCCGCTCGGTCGAGGAGGCGGAAGTCGGCATCAAGGCTCATGTCGACGATCGTACAAGCTTCTGGACCGAGGTCCTCGCCGGCGGCGTTGCCTGGGTCGCGTCGCTCATCCTGACGGTGCTGATCGTCTGGCTGTCCGGCAAGGGCGACGCAGTATCGGCGTTGCTCAAGTGATCGACCCCGCCTTCGACCTCGCCGCCTTTGTCGCCGCGACCCTTGCCGAAGACCTCGGCTCCGGCGGGGACGTCACCTCGGCCGCGGTGATCCCCGCCGGTGCGCAGCTGACCGCCGCGATAGCCAGTCGCGACGATATCGTCGTCGCCGGCCTCGATGTCGCCGCCGCGTTCTTTGGCGAACTCGACCCCGCCGTCGAGGTCGAACGCTTCGCCGTCGACGGCACCCGCGTCGCCCCCGGCACCACACTGCTGCGCATCACCGGCAATGCCCGCGCGCTGCTCGCCGCCGAGCGGTCGGCGCTCAACACCGTCCAGCACCTCAGCGGCATCGCGACGCTGACCCGCGCCTATGTCGATGCGATGGCCGGCACGGGCGCGGTCCTGCTCGACACGCGCAAGACACTGCCGGGCCTGCGCGCCCTCGAAAAATACGCCGTGACCTGCGGCGGCGGGACTAACCACCGGCTGCGGCTCGATGACGGCGTACTGATCAAGGACAATCATGTCGCGATCGCCGGCGGGGTCGCGCCCGCGGTGCACGCCGCGGTCACCGCGGGGCTCGGGATCGCTGCCGGCGGTCTGCCGATCGTCGTCGAGGTCGACCGGCTCGACCAGATCGCGCCGGCCCTCGCCGCCGGGGCCGACCGGCTGCTGCTCGACAACATGGACGTCGCGACCCTGCGCGCCGCCGTCGCGCTCGTCGCCGGCCGGGTGCCGACCGAGGCGAGCGGCGGCGTCCGGCTCGATACCGTGCGCGCCATCGCGGAAACCGGCGTCACCTTCGTCTCGGTCGGGCGGCTGACGCAATCGGCCCCGGCGGCCGATATCGGCCTCGACTATGCTTGAGCTGCTGCTCGCCGCGGCGATCGCCGCCTGCGCCGTCCCGGCCGATCTGACGCCCGCTCCTGCCGGGCCGCCCGAGGAAACGCGGATCACGCCGGTCGAGACGCTCGTCCTCGCGTTCTACTGGTGGCCGCAGGAGTGCCGCCGTGCCGATGCCGCCGCAACCCCGGGGTGCCACGCCGGCTTCGGCCTCAAGGTCCACGGCCTGTGGCCCGACGGGCCGGGCACGACCTATCCGCAATTCTGCCGCGTGGCCCCGCCGCTCGACCTCGCCGAGGTGCGCCGCAACTGGTGCCTGACCCCGTCGCCCAGCCTCCTCCAGCACGAATGGGCCAAGCACGGCACGTGCCACTGGCCCGACGCGGCGACCTATTTCGCCAAAGCGCGCCGCGTGGCGGCGACGATCGTGCTGCCCGACCTCGACCGGCCGAACGTCGCCACCGCCGGCGCGGTCCGCGATGCGCTGCTCGCCGCCAACCCGGCATTGCCGCGCGCCGCGGTGTTCGTCGGCACCGACCGCAACCAGTGGCTGACCGAGGTTCGCGTCTGCCTCGACCTCGCCGACCGACCAGCGCCGTGCGTTGCCGGTATCGGCGCGGCCGACGTCGTGCCCGTCCGAGTCTGGCCGCGCTAGCGCGATTCGCACCGGCTGTTCGCGCGCCGCGATAGTGGGTTTCACCCGATTCACCAGATCGTCATCGACTCGTCGCGTCGACGGGTCGCTTCGCCCATCCCGGCGGGCCCGCGGGTTGCCGACGGACCGGGTGGCTGCTTGAACAGCGACGCGGGTGCCGGGGGGCAGACGCGGTAAGCCGGGGTTGCGGAGCGGGATCGAACATGGCGCGAGGCGCAGCCGTCGACCGGGCGGCAACGGCCCTGCGCCGCATCCTGCCCGATCATGTCTTCGCGTGGCACCGCCCCGACGGCGTCACGACGATCAAGCTAGGGACGTACACACAGCTCATGGCAATCGCAGGCGCGGCACTGATCGTCGGGTGGCTCGGCATCGCCACCTCTCACCTGATGACCGGCCAGTCGGCGACCGTCGCCGCCAAATCGGCCGAGCTGGCGCGGCTGCAGGCGCAGCTGTCCGCGATGAAGTCCGACACGTCGGCGCTGAAGGGCGAAGTCGCCGAGCGTGCCGCCGCGATCGAGAAGCGCCAGGCGTTCCTCGCCGCGCTGCTGACGCCGAAGCACGACCTCGCTCAGCTGGCGGCGATGCTCCCGCGTTCAGGCGACGTGGCGACGGCGCGCGACCTGCTGCCCGGCGGCGGGGTAGGGGGCGACGGCCTGCTCGCCCCGTTCCGCAAGCTCGAAGCCGACCAGCTCGCCTTCGTCGACCGCGCTACCGGGGCGGCGGAGGCGCGCCTCCGCGACACCCAGTCGCTCGTCCGCCGCCTCGGTCTCGACCCCGAGCGGCTGATGGCGGCATCGGCGTTCGACACCGGGGGTGCGGTGCGCGGCGAGGGTGTCGGCGGTCCGTACATTCCCGTGCGCGAGCCGGCCGACGCCGAGCCGAAGTTCCGTGGCCTGTTCGTCAGCTGGCAGAAGCTCCAGGCGCTGGAAGCCGCACTGACCGTCGTCCCGTCGTACATGCCGGTGAAAAGCTTCAGCTATTCGTCGGGCTTCGGCGTCCGTTTCGATCCGTTCACCGGCATGAGCGCGATGCACGCCGGCGTCGACATGGCGGGGCATCAGGGCGACCCGATCTACGCCGCGGCGAACGGTACGGTCAGCCTCGCCGGCTGGTCGGGGGCGTACGGCAACTGCGTCGAGGTCGCTCACGGCAAGGGCCTCGCGACGCGCTACGGTCATCTGTCGGCGATCCTCGTTCATCCGGGCGAGGTCGTCCATCAGGGCGACGTCATCGCCCGCATGGGGTCGACGGGCCGCTCGACCGGCACGCACCTCCATTTCGAGGTCCGCATCGACGGCCGCGCGGTCAACCCGCGACCGTATCTCGACGCGTCGGAGTACGTCCTCGCCGCCCAGCACAGCGCCGGCGACAGCCAGATCGGTCCGGGCTTCGCGGCCGCCGCCGACGCGCTGTAGACCCGCGGCGGTGCGGACCGTGTCCGCGCGGTGATGCGGCACGGTAGCGCGGTTGTACCGCGGCAGGCATCGTCCTATGTCGGCTGGATGACCGACATCCACCTCTCGTCCGCTGCCGCCGCCCGCGTCGCCGCCATCGCCGCACGGCAGGGCAAGCCGGGGCTCAAGCTGCGCCTTGCCGTCGACGGCGGCGGCTGCGCCGGCTTCCAGTACAAGTTCGGCCTCGAAAGCGCCGCCGCGGCCGACGACCTGGTCGTCGAGACGGACGGCGTGACGATGCTGGTCGACCCCGTCAGCCTGCCGTTCCTCGCCGGCGCCGAGGTCGATTACGTCGAGACGATGGGCGCGGCCGCGTTCAAGGTGACCAACCCCAACGCGGCGAGCGGCTGCGGCTGCGGATCGTCGTTTTCGGTCTGAGCTGACCGAAACACCTGGCAAGGTCGGTTTTCGGGACGAGCGGGCCAATGAAAATCGCCACGTTCAACGTCAATGGCATCACCGCACGGCTGCCGCGCCTGCTCGACTGGCTCGCCGAGGCCGAGCCCGACGTCGTCTGCCTGCAGGAGATCAAGACGGTCGACGCGGGCTTCCCGACCGACGCCATCGCCGCGGCCGGATATTGTGCGCTGGTCCACGGCCAGAAGGGGTTCAACGGCGTCGCCATCCTGTCGAAGGAGCCGGCTACCGAGACCGCGCGCGGGCTGGACGGCGACCCGACCGACGACCACGCCCGCTACCTCGAGGCTGAGGTCTGCGGCATCCGTATTGCGTCGATCTACCTGCCCAACGGCAACCCGCAGCCGGGGCCCAAGTTCGACTACAAGCTCGCATGGTTCGACCGCCTCGCGGCGCGCGCGCGAACCCTGCTTGCCGGCGAACAACCCGTTGTTCTCGCAGGCGATTACAACGTCTGCCCCGAGCCGGTCGACGTCTTCAGCGAATCCGCGATGGCCACCGATGCGCTCGTTCAGCCCGAAACGCGCGCCAAGTTCCGTGCGCTCGCCTTCCAGGGCTGGACCGACGCGATCCGCGCCCTCCAGCCGAACGGCGCGGCATTTACCTTCTGGGACTATCAGGCCGGCGCGTGGCCGCGCGACCTCGGTCTCCGGATCGACCACCTGCTGCTGTCGCCCGCCGCCGCCGACCGCCTGACCCATGCCGGCATCGACCGAGCCGTGCGCGGCGGCGAGCGCGCGTCGGACCATGTCCCGACATGGGTCGAGCTGGCACTGTAAACCACCCTCACTCGTGTGAGGAATGCGATCTTCCGCCCAGAACGCCGCGAAAGCACACGCCGTGAGGTCAGTGAGCTCCTGCTGCCAGCGGTCGCTCGTAGATCCGGTAGGTCTTCGTCACCTGCGCCTCGATGACGTCGGCGATCGAGCGCATCGGGCCGTTGTCCTCAAGGATCCAGCCGATCTCGCCACGCTTCGCCCCGTAATTCTCGACCGCGGTGCGGCGGATATATTCGATCATCTGGAACGCCATGATCGACGCCAGCCGCGTCCCCTGCAGCGACTTGACGACGCCGAGCAGCGGCACGCGGATGCGGCGAATCTTCGGCTTGCGCAGCCGCCACAGCAACTTGATGAAATTGAACGGAAACAGCCGGCCGCCGAGGTCGGCGGTGAACTCGTTGAGGTCGGGCAGGGCGATGAGGAAGGCGACCGGCACACCGTCGACCTCGGCGATGCGGACGAGATCGTTGTAGACGATCGGCTTCAGCTTGACCCCGACGTGCGCCACCTCGAGCGGAGTCAGCGGCACGAAGCCCCAGTTCTCCGACCACGCGTCGTTCAGGATGCCGAGGATGATCGCCGCTTCCTCGGCGAACTTCGACTTGTCGACCATCCGTGTCTTGACCTTGCCGCTCTTCTCGCTGGCCGCGACGATCTTCTGGACGATGTCGGGAAACGGCTTGTCGATCGGCAGTTCGTAGGTGTGGAGATCCTTGATCCCGACATAGCCGTGCGCCTCGATCAGCCGGGCGTAGTAGTCGAGGTGATGCCCCATCATCACCGTCGGCGGGCGTTCAAAGCCACTGACCAGCAGGCCGGGCTCGTCCCAGATCGACAGGCTGAACGGCCCCATCGCCGTCGTCATGCCCTCGGCCGCCAGCCACGCTTCGGCCGTGTCGAGCAGCTTGTCGGCGACGCCTTGGTCATCGATGCACTCGAACATGCCCCAGTGTCCGATGCCGGGACCCATGTGGTTGATCACCAGCGTGTCGACCTGCGCCGAGATGCGGCCGACGACCTTGCCGTCCTGCATCGCCAGCCAGTATTTCGCCCGGCCGTGCTCGAACCACGGGTTGGTCTTGATCCCCTCGATCAACTCGCGCGCCTCACCGCGCAGCGGCGGCACCCATGCCGGGTCGTTGGCGTAAAGCGTGTAGATCAGTTCGATGAAGCGCTTGCGGTCGGCGGCTGTCGTCGCCTCGACGATGGTGATCGGGCCCCCCGGCATTGTCACGCCGCCTTTCGTTCGGGTTCTTTGACGGTGCGGTCGCGCTGGCGCGGATGACCGCTGGCGACGCCGCCGGAGAGGCGCGCGACCCATGGATATTGCGCCGCGACATCCTCGGTATAGCCGAGGTTGAACACCGTTGCGCTACGTACCGGGCGCTCGATCCGCTCGTAGAAGGTGCCGAACAGCCGGTCCCACGCGAAGTTGGTGATGCCGTAATTGCCGCTCTCGTCGTGGAAGTGGTGGGCCATGTGGCGGGCCTTCATCGCCACGAGCCACTTGTTCTTCGGCTTGTACGACAGATGCTGGATGCAGTGGCAGAACTCATAGAAGCACGTCGTCAGCACGCCGGTCGCCAGCGCGACCGCCGCTCCCCCGACGCCGCCGATGGCATAACCGACCGGCAGGGTCATCAGGAACACTGGCGGCAGCTCGCTGGCAAGGCTGCCGAACAAGATCTCGAGATGGTTCGGGTCCTGGTGGTGGTCGTAATGGATGCGCTTCCACGTGCTGGCGAGGAACGGCACCTTCCACATCCACTGCGAATGCAGCACCCAGCGGTGGAGAACGTACCAGACGAGCGGATAGACCAGCATCACGAACGTCGCGGCACCGGCAGCCTGCAGCAGCGTCGGCGGCGACCACAGCGCGACGCCGAGCGCGAGCGCGGCAATAACGAGGTAGGTCCGGATCGTATAATATTGGAAGTACGCCACGACGAGTTCGCGCAGCGTCATCTTGTTGAGATAGTGCGACCGGCTCCAGATCGGGGCGGCTTCGGGTACGGCCTTCACGGGTGCTGCTCCATCCATTGCGCTGTCATATAGGAACGCAATACGGCGCTTTTAGGACGCGTGGTCGTTTGAAGTTGAGCCACAGGCTACTCCTCCGACCGGAACAGCACCGTCTCGCCGATCAGCAGGAACAGCAGGAACGCCGCCCACGACGCCAGCAATGGCGGGACCGTGCCGAAGCCGCCCATCGCCACCATGAAATTGTCGGCGACGAAGAAGGCGAAGCCGAGGAACATGCCGATCACCGCGCGGATGAACAGGCGCCCGGATCGGGCCAGCCCGAACGCCGCCACCGCGCCCAGCAGCGGCATCAGGATCGCCGAGAGCGGCCCGGAAATCTTGTGGTTGGCGGCGGCGACCAGCGGCGTCACGCGCTTGCCCGCCGCGCGCTGGTCGGCGATCAGCGGGATCAGGTCCCAGAAAGAGACGAACGCCGGCGTCACCGTCGTCGTCGTGAACTGCGCCGGCTCGACGGCGCTCGGGAAATCGGTCGCCGCGAACTTGCGCTGGGTGCCCTTGGCGACGTCGAACGCGCCGACGTTGGTCAGCCGCCAGCCGCCGGGCATCGGCCGCGCGCTGGCGGCGTGGACCACCGAGAACAGCCGGTCGCGCGCGCGATCGTAGATCGTCACGTCGTGGAGCACCGTCGCCGAGCCTTCGCCGGTCACCGTCTCGGCGTGGAACAGGTCGTCGCCGCCGCGGACCCAGACCTCGGTCAGTGCCGGCGTGGTCCGCGCGACCGGACCGTAATTGACCGCCTGCCACGCCGCCAGCGCCTTGTTGGCCTTGACGACGACGGCTTCGTTGAAGGCGAAGTTGACCGCGGCGATGCCCAGTGCGGCGACGATCAGCGGCGCGAGGATCTGGTGCGCCGAGATGCCCGCCGCCTTGAAGATGATCACTTCCGAGTTCGCATTGAGCGTCATCATCGCCACCAGCGTGCCAAGCAGCACCGCGAACGGCAGGAACATCGCGATCAGCTGCGGCACCCGCAGGGCCACATAGTGCCACAAGTCGGCCTCGGTATTGCCATGGACTGCGAGAATCTTGCTTGATTCGCCAAGCAGGTCGAGCGTCATCAGGATGACGACGAGCCCGGCAAGGAACGCGGCGCTGCGCGTCAGCAGCAGCCGCGCGGTGTAGAGCGCGATGGTCCGCGACGGGAACAGCCTCATTCGGCCGGTGCCGTCGACGGCGTGGTCGCATCGCGCCACGGCAGCGGCCGCCGGATCAGCCCGGTGACCAGCGCCGTGATCTTCGCCGCCCAGCGGTCGAGCGCGCCGATCGGCTGGCCGCCCGGCACGTAGGCGAGGATGTAGTAGAGCCATGCCGAGACCCCGGCGAAGGCGGCGAACGGCACGACCTGCGCCAGCACGGGATCGACGGCGCCGATGCGGCCCATCGCCTCGCCGTACTGGCTCGTCTTGAAGAAGATCACCAGCAGGATGATCGAGAGGAATACGCCGAGGCCCGACGTCGAGCGCTTCGGCGGGACGGCGAGCGCGACGGCGAGGAACGGCAGGACGAACATCACCGCGACCAGCGCGATCCGCCGCCATAACGACGCGACGTTCTGGACGTGGATCGCCGCCCCCGCATCGCGCGCCCGCGCCTTCGACGCCAGTTCGGGCAGGGTCAGCTCGGCATCCTCGTCGCCGCGGGCGCGGAAACTGCCGATCGACGGCAGGTTGACCGGCAGGTCCTGCTGCTTGAACGTCAGGACGCGCGGCACGACGAAGCTCGAAGCGGTGTGGACCATCGTGCCGTTCTTCAGCCGCAGCAGGATGACGTCGGGATCGTCGGTCGACAGGAAGGTCCCGCGCTCGGCGGCGACCGCCACCTTCTGGCCGTCCTTGCCCTCGGTCTCGACGAACAGGCCGCGCAGGTCGGCCCCCTTGTTGCGGCTCTCCTCGACGCGGATCGTCGTCGTCTTGGCCAGCTTGGCGAACTCGCCGACCTTGATCGACGCGCCGAGCGCGCCCGACCGCAGCTCGAACTGCAGACCCTCATAGGCATAGCGCGAATAGGGTTCGGCGAAGCCGACGATCAGGAAGCTGACGCCGGCAAAGACGATGGCGAAGGCGATCGGCACGCGCAGCATCCGGTTGTACGACACGCCGACAGCGCGCAGGGCGTCGAGCTCGCTCGACAGGGCGAGGCTGCGGAAGGCGAGCAGCACGCCGAGCAGCACGCCGATCGGGATGCCGAGCGACAGATATTCGGGGATCAGGTTGCCGAGCATCTTCCAGACGACCGACACCGGGCCGCCTTCGTTCATCACGAAGTCGAACAGTTTCAGCATCTTGTCGAGCAGCAGCAGCATCGCCGCGACGGTCAGGCAGCCCAGCAGCGGGACGAGGATCAGCCGGGCGAGGTAACGGTCGAAACCGGTCAGCAGTCGCAACCCTGGTATTCCCTGCCTGTTCGGTCGGCCCCCGCCGCCGGTCCCGATTACGGCCCCGGCGCGTCTATACCCTCGACGACGGGTCAGGTCACCCGCGAAAAGATGCGCGTGCCGGAGCCTTGCCGGTAGCTACGCGGCGGCGCGCAGATCGACGCCGACCGCTGTCGCCGCGTCGTCGAACGCCTGCAGGATCGTCGCGATCTCGTCGGCGGTGTGCTCGGCGCATAGCGAGCAGCGCAACAGGTACACGCCGGTCGGCGTCGCCGGCGGCCGGGCGAAATTGACGTAGACGCCGCGCTCGAGCAGCGCCTGCCACATGGCGAGCGTCGTCGCCTGGTCGGGCATGATGACGGCGAGGATCGCGCTTTCGGCGGTCCGTGTCCCCAGCGTGAAGCCGCGCGCGATCAGTCCGGCGTGCATCGCGCGCGTCGCCTCCCACAGCCGGGCCCGCTTGTCGCCGCCGTGCATCAGCTTGCGGATCGAGGTCGCGGCCGACGCGACGACGGCGGGCGGCAGCGACGCGGTGAAGACGTACGGCCGGCACACCAGCCGCAGCACCTCGAACTTCGGGTGGTTCGACACGCAGAAGCCGCCGACGGTGCCGACCGATTTCGAGAAGGTGCCGATGATGAAGTCGACGTCCGCCTCGACGCCGGCCGCCTCGGTCACGCCGCGGCCATGTTCGCCGAAGAAGCCCATGGCGTGCGCCTCGTCGACCAGCACCATCGCGCCGGCCGCTTTGGCGACGGCGACCATCTCCTTGAGCGGCGCGATGTCGCCGAGCATCGAATAGACGCCTTCGAGGATGACCAGCTTGCCGGCCTCGGGCGGCAAGCGGCCGAGGCGCTTGGCCAAATCCTCGACGCTGTTGTGGCGAAACCGGACGATGTCGGCATTGCCCATCGCGCAGCCGTCGTAGATCGACGCATGGCTGTCGGCGTCGAGGATGACATAGTCGCCGCGCCCCGCTAGCGTCGAAACGACGCCGAGGTTCGCCTGATAGCCGGTCGAGAAGACCATTGCGTGCTTGGTGCCGTAGAACTCCTTCAGCGCGTCCTCGCACGCCCGGTGGCCGGTGTAGGTGCCGTTGAGCGACCGGCTGCCCGTCGTCCCCGAGCCGAAGTCGCGCAGCGCCGCTTCCCCCGCGGCGATGACGTCGGGGTCGAACGTCATCCCCATGTAGTTGTAGGTGCCCATCAGGATCGTCTCGCGCCCGGCGATCACCGCGCGTGTCGGCGACAGGACCTTGGTCATCACGACGCCGACCGGATCGCGCCCGCCGGCGTCGAGATACGCCTGGCGCTCGCCGGCGATAGGGTCGAACTTGTCGAGGAGGTCGATCATTTGGCCAGCCCCTTACTTCGCCAAACGCGCGACGGCGTCGGCGACCTGACCGACGGTTTCCAGCTCGGGCAGCATGTTGAGCGGCAGGACGATGTCCCACTCGTCCTCGATGTTCGCCACGAGGTCCATGACCGTCAGGCTGTCCATCTCGAGGTCGCCCGAGAAGCTCGTCGTCTCGGTCAGCGCGACGCCCTTCTTGTTGAGGGGCGCGATCAGCCCGAGGATGCGGGCGAAGATCGTGTCGCGGGTCGTCGGCGGGGTCATGCAAGCGTTCCTGTCGGCGGACATAACGCTTGCCAAGATATTATGGTCAAAGTCGGGCCGGGTTGCAGGGCACGCGCGGTGAATGAGCGCCCAAACCACGGGCGATGGCGGGGGGAGCTCACGCCAGCCAGCCTTCCGCCCGATACCATGCGACGGTCCGCGCCAGCCCCGCCGTCAGCCCGACCGCCGGCGTCCAGACGTCGGGCGGCAGGCCCGCCCCGCTCGCTACCACCCAGTCGGGGTGGGCGAGATAGCGCGCGCGGTCGTGGCTCAGCTTCGGCGCCCGGCGCCGGAGGCGGGCGAGGGCGGTGTCGACCGTCGCGCCGTGGCGCAGGATCGCCGTCGGCACGCGGATCAACCGCGGCGACCGGCCGATGGCGACGCCGATCGCCCGGGCGAGGTCCGCGTGGGAGTAGCCGCCGTGGCCATCGTCGATCTCGGCGCTCCCGGCGAAGCCGCCCGCCGCGACCGCCAGCAGGGCGGCGGCGAGGTCGCCGACCTCGATCAGCGAGAAGCGCCCGTCGCCGGGCAGCACTGCGAAGCCGCGCGCGACCATCGCGAACACCGGCAGCGTCTCCCGGTCGCCGGGGCCGTAGACGCCGGGCGGCCGGACGATCGCCGCGTCAAGGCCCGACGCCGCAACGACACCCTCCGCCGCGGCCTTGCTCGCGCCATAGTCGGACAGGCCCGGCTCGCGCGCGGCGAGCGACGAGACGTG
>CAHJWP010000011.1 GCA_903642255.1 Sphingomonadaceae bacterium
TTCGATCGTGCGCCCTTGCACAGCGCCCGCTTGGTGACGAAGTTGTAGATGCCGCCGACCCCGTTGGCGTCGCCCGGATACCAGTTCTGGACGGTCGAATACTTGATCTCGGCGTCGTCCATCGCGACGAGTTCGACGACCGCGGCGTGGAGCTGGTTTTCGTCGCGCATCGGCGCGGTGCAGCCTTCGAGGTAGCTGACGTGGCTCCCCTTGTCGGCGATGATCAGCGTCCGTTCGAACTGGCCGGTGTTGGCCGCGTTGATGCGGAAATAGGTCGACAGCTCCATCGGGCAGCGGACGCCCTCGGGGATGTAGACGAAGGTACCGTCGGAGAAGACCGCGCAGTTGAGCGTCGCGAAGAAATTGTCGCGCATCGGCACGACGCTGCCGAGATACTGGCGGACGAGGTCGGGGAACTCCTTCACCGCCTCGCTGATCGAGCGGAAGATGACCCCTGCGCGGGTCAGCTCGGCGCGGAACGTCGTCGCGACGCTGACGCTGTCGAACACCGCGTCGACCGCGATGCGCCGCGAGCCCTCGACGCCGGCGAGCATCTCCTGCTCGGCGATCGGGATGCCAAGCTTCTCGTAGGTCCGGCGGATTTCGGGGTCGAGTTCGTCGAGGCTGCCGATCGTCGCCTTGGGCTTCGGCGCGGCATAATAATAGGCGTCCTGATAGTCGATCGGCGCAATGTTGAGCTTGGCCCAGTCGGGCGGGGTCATCGTCAGCCAGTGGCGAAACGCCTTCAGCCGCCAGTCGAGTAGCCACGCCGGCTCGCCCTTCTTGGCCGAGATGTAGCGCACCGTGTCCTCGCTCAGCCCCTTGGGCGCGAGGTCCGATTCGATGTCGGAAACGAAGCCCCATTTGTACGTCGCGAGGTCGTCGACCGCGGCGTGGGCCTCCTCGTTGCGGAACACGGTATCGAGCTGATCGGTCACGCGGCACCCTCAAGAACATCGACGTGTCGGGCCATCACCGGCCCCGCGAGATCGGCGAGCGTCACCGCCGCCAGCGCCGCGCGTACGGCAAGATTGATCGGCCCCCAATGCGGGCGAACCGCGCACGAGCCCTCGAGCGCACACGCCGACACTTCGCCGTGCTGACAGTTGGTCAGGGCGATCGGCCCCTCGACCGCCTCGACGATGTCGGCGACGCTGATCGCCGCTGGCGTCCGGGCGAGGCGAAAACCCCCGGCGACGCCGCGCGAGCTGGCGAGCAGCCCGGCGCGCGTCAGCAGCCCCATGACCTTGGCCACCGTCGGGGCCGGAATACTGGTCCGCGTCGCGACCACGGCGGCCGACAGCGGCCCCGCCGGGCAACGCGCCGCCGCCGCCATTACGACCACCGCATAGTCGGCCAGGTTGGTGAGACGGAGCATCGCGGCGAAACGGTTCCTGAAAGCGGAGTAATTCGGTCCGGCTTATGTGGGCGCGCGCCGCCCCAAGTCAAGCGTCGCCGCCGGCAGCAGGCGCGCGAGCCGCGCCGTCCACGCCGCGATCCCCGCGGTGTCGGCGAGCAAGTCCTGCCGCACCTCGATCTCGACGTACGGCAAGCCGGCGGCGAAGGCGTGGCGGGGCACGGTATAGTCGATGCCGTCCATGGCATACGGCTCGTTGTCGCCGACGACGAGGTCGGGTTCGGCCTGCAGCGCCCCAAGTATCGCCCCGGCCAGACCGTCGTTCGCCCCGTCGTGGAGGATGCCGCAGTGCCACGGCCGGGCGACCCCGCCTAACGCCGGGGTGAAGCTGTGCAGCGCGACGAGCGCGGTCGGCTGGCCGTCCGCCGTCCGCCGGGCGATCTCGGCCGCGATCGCCGTGTGGTACGGGGCGTGGATCGCCGCGACGCGGGCGTCCCGCTCGTGCATGTCGAGCGCGGCGTTGCCGGGCACGACCGTCCTGTCGCTGACCGCCGGCATCGCGTCGCGGGCGTCGGGCGCGCGGTTGCAGTCGACCACCAGCCGCGAATAACGCTGGTGGATGAATACCGCGTCGAGGCTCGCCGCCAGCGCCGTCCCCAGCGCTGTCACGCCGATGTCCCAGCCGATGTGCCGCGCCAGCTCGGCGTCCGGCAGCCCGAGGCTCGCCAGCGCCCGCGGTACCCGCCGCCCGCCGTGATCGCCGATCAGCAGGAACGGCGAGCGCCCCTGCGGGTTGACGATGGCGGCGGCTTCGGGTTCGTCATCGTCGAGCACTCGCGGAAACCCCATGCCGGTCCTGTCCATCGCGCATATCACGACCTACGCCTACCATCAGCCGGTGTCGTTCGGCGAGCACCGGTTGATGGTCCGGCCGCGCGAAAGCTATGATCAGCGGCTGCTCGACGCGCGGATCGACATCGACCCGGCGCCGGCCGACCTCCGCTGGCTGCAAGACGTGTTCGGCAACGCGGTCGCCGTCGCGAGCTTTGCCGGCACGGCGACCCGCCTGCGCATCGCCGCCCACCTCCGCCTCGACCACCGCCCCACGGCGATCGAGGCGGTCGCGGTCGAAACCTATGCCCGGCGCTATCCGTTCACCTATTCGAGCGAAGACATGCCCGACCTGCTGCGGTCGATCGAGCGCCAGCACCACGACCCCGGCCGGATCGTCGACCGCTGGGCGCAAAGCTTCGTCGGCCCCGGCACGGCGACGACCGACCTGCTCGAAACCATGACGCGGACGATCCACCACGACTTCACCTATGTCGGCCGCCGCGAGCCCGGCACCCAGACGCCGATGGAGACGCTCGCGGCGCAGCGCGGCACCTGCCGCGACTTCGCCGTACTGATGATCGAAGCGGCGCGTGCGCTCGGCCTCGCCGCGCGCTTCGTCTCGGGCTACGTCTACAACCCCAACGCGCGCGACGCCCGCGTCGGCGGCGGCAACACCCATGCGTGGGTCCGCATCTTCCTGCCGGGTTCGGGCTGGGTCGAGTACGATCCGACCAACGGCATCGTCGGCAACCGCGGGCTGGTCCGCGTCGCCGTCGCCCGCGATCCTTATCAGGCCGTCCCGCTGTCGGGGACGTGGAGCGGCTTTCCGGGCAGCGACGCCGGCATGGAGGTCAGCGTCACCATCACCGTCGACCACGAGGAGAGCGTTCCGTGTTGATTCGCGCCGGCTACGAGATCAGCTTCACCGCCCCGTCGCCGACGCCGATGATGGCGATGCTCAGCCTGCATCCGTCGCGCAACCGTGACCTGCGGACCCCACACCGCGTGACGCTGACCCCCGACGTGCCGACCTACGATTACGTCGACGCTTACGGCAACATCTGCACCCGGCTGGTCGTGCCGGCCGGCGGCATCACGCTGGCGTGCGACTTCGTCGTCGAGGATAGCGGGCTTCCCGACCGCCAGTCTCCGCAAGCCGTCCAGCACCCGGTCGAGGACCTGCCCGACGACGTGCTGATCTACCTGCTCGGCAGCCGCTACTGCGAGACCGACCGGCTGTCCGACACCGCATGGAGCCTGTTCGGCCATATCGCGCCGGGCTGGGGCCGGGTCGAGGCGATCGTCGCCTGGGCGCACGACCGGATCACCTTCGGCTACGCCCATGCCCGCGCCACCCGCACGGCGTGGGACGCGCATCAGGAGCAGGTCGGCGTGTGCCGCGACTTCGCCCATCTCGCGGTCACGCTGTGCCGGTGCATGAACATCCCGGCACGCTACTGCACCGGCTATCTCGGCGACATCGGCGTGCCGGCGATCGACGCGGCGATGGACTTCAGCGCGTGGTTCGACGTCTATCTCGGCGGCGACTGGCACACCTTCGACGCGCGCCACAATCGCCCGCGGATCGGCCGCATCCTGATGGCGCGCGGCCGCGACGCGACCGACACCGCGCTGACCACGGCGTTCGGCCCGGCGGTCCTGAGCGGGTTCAAGGTTCACACCGACGAAATCGCCGCACTCGAAACCTAAGCGCGCGCAGTCGGTTGTCGCGGTCCGATGGAGGCCGCCATGACCGACGAGAGCATCACCCGCCGCACCGCCCTGTTCGCCGCCGGCGCCGTCGGGCTCGGCGCCGCCACCGCCGCTGCCGCCGCGAGCCCACCGCCGGTCGACACCGGCACGATCGCTGCGGACAAGCTGACCTTCCCGCCCAACGTCGCCTCGACCGAGGTTCAGCCTGCCCCGCCGCCGAACCCCGCGCCGCAGGACGAGCGCGTCGGCTTTGCGGTCATCGGCCTCGGCAAGCTGGCGACCGAAAACATCCTGCCCGCCTTCGCCCAGTCGAAGCACGCCAAACCCGTCGCCCTCGTCAGCGGCTCGCCCGACAAGATGGCGCTGATCGCCAGGCAGTACGGCATCGCGGCCAACAGCTGCTATGCCTACGCCGACATGGCGCGGCTGCGCGACAACCCGGCGGTCCAGGCGGTCTACGTCGTCACGCCGAACGCGCTCCACCGCCGCGACGTCCTCGCTGCCGCCGCGGCCGGCAAGCACGTCCTGTGCGAGAAGCCGATGGCGACGAGTTCGCGGGAAGCGCGCGACATGGTCGCCGCCTGTGCCCGCGCCAACGTCAAATTGATGATCGCCTACCGCATGCAGTACCAGCCGCACGCCCGCGAGGCGATCCGGCTCGCGCGCGGCGGGGCGTTGGGCGACGTCGTGCTGATGGACATGGTCAACAACCAGAACCAGGGCGATCCCGGCCAGTGGCGGCAGAAACGCGCGCTCGCCGGCGGTGGCTCGCTGCCCGACGTCGGGCTTTACTGCCTCAACACCAGCCGCGCGATCCTCGGCGAGGAGCCGGTCGCCGTGACGGCGTCAAGCTGGACCCCGGCCGGCGACCCGCGTTTCGCCGAGGTCGAGGACAACGTCGCCTTCACGCTCCACTTCCCGAGCGGCGCGATGTCGAACTGCCTGACGAGCTATTCGACCCACGAACTCCGGCGTCTCAAGCTGCTGGGGTCCACCGGTTGGCTCGAGATCGAGAACGCCTTTGCCTATGACGGCCAGCGCCTGCGGATCGCCAAGCTGGTCGACGGCCGCAACGAGGTGACCGAGCGGACCATGCCGGCGAAGAACCAGTTCGCCGTCGAACTCGACCATTTCGCGGGTTGCGTGAAGACCGGCACGCCGCCGCGCACGCCCGGCGAGGAGGGCGTGCAGGACCATGTCGTCATGGAGGCGATCTACGCCGCCGCGAAGACCGGGCGGCGGGTCGACCTGCCGCGGGTGGCGAAGCGCGATGCATTCCGCGGACCGGAGCCAGAGGCGGAGGGCTGACCTGCTTCCCTCCCCTTCCGGGCAGGGGGTGGGAAAGGACGCCTGCCGCTTCTCGCCGCGCCCCGCCCCCGGGCCGCTGCGCCGCCGCGTCTCTCGCCCCTCTCCTGCAGGGTAGGGGTTACTTCCCTCGCCCGTCCTTCACTACCACGCCGCCCTTGATCACCACCGGCACGCTCTGCAGCAGCGTCACGTCGGCCAGCGGATCGCCCGCCACCGCGATCATGTCGCCCCACTGCCCGACCGCCAGTCCGCCGAGGTCGGGGCGGCTGAGCGCCGCACTCGCCCCGACTGTCGCCGCCTGGATCGCCTGCAGCGGCGTCATCCCCCATTTGACCATCGTCGCGAACTGCCGCGCGTTGGTCCCATGCGGATAGACGCCGGCGTCGGTGGCGAAGGCCATCTTCACCCCGGCCTTGACCGCGCGACTGAACGTCTGGCGCTGCTTCAGGCCCACCAGCCTCTCCTTGTCGAGGCTCTCCTGGCTTGTCCCGTTCGCCGTGCCGGTGCTCAGGATGTAGTCGTCGTTGTAGATGTCCATGTCGAAGAAGCTGCCGTGCGCCTTGGCCAGCGCGATCGTCGCGTCGCTGGCGAGGCTGGCGTGCTCGATCGTGTCGACCCCGGCAAGGATCGCGGTGCGGATGCCGTCGTCGCCGTGGGCGTGGGCGGCGACCTTCAGCCCGAGCATGTGCGCCTCGTCGGCGATTGCCTTCATCTCGTCGAAGGTCAGCTGCTGCGCGCCGACCGCGTCGCCGGTCGAGAACACGCCGCCGGTCGCGCAGATCTTGATGACCTGCGCGCCGTATTTGTGGAGCCAGCGGACCTTGGCTCGGCCCTCCTCGGGCGAGTCGACGATCGACGCGTCCTTGCGGTCGTAGCTCGGCGGCAGGCTGGCGTTGTCGCAGTGCCCGCCGGTCGCGCCGATCGCATAGGCCGCGGTCACGATCCGCGGCCCCGGCACCAGCCCCGCGTCGACCGCCTGCCGCAGCGCGACGTCATCGAAATGGTTCGATCCGACGTTCCTGACCGTGGTGAACCCCGCCTCGAGCGTCGTCTTCGCATTGGCCACGCCAACCACGGTCCAGAAACTGTCGGTATAGGCATAGTGGCGATAGCCACGGATCTCGGCATCGCTGGTCAGATGGACATGGACGTCGATCAGCCCCGGCAGGAGCGTCATGCCGGGCAGGTCGATGCGCCGCGCGCCGGCGGGAACGGCGACCCCCGCCCCGGCGGCGACGACATGCCCGTCGGTGACGACGATGACCGGGCTGTCGATCGTCCGCCCGGTGGTCACGTCGAGCAGATGCGCCGCGGTCACCGCCACGGTTTCGGCCGCGGCGGGCGCGGCGACGAGGGCGGCGGACAACAGGGCAGCGACGGTCATGGCTGGGCGCATCGAACAGGGTCCCGGTCGGCGAGCCGGGCTGGCCGCACGTTTGGCAATGGTGGCGCGGCGGCGCGGCGAACGCAATCCTTGGCCGCGGGGTGCAAATCCGGCGCGGGGCCATTACAGGAGCACGGCAACAAGGAAAAATCATCGATGGTCGCGTTACGAACGGAACAGGTGCTCGACGTTCACCACTGGAGCGACGGGATGCTCAGCATCCGCACGACCCGCGCGCCGAGCTTCCGCTTCGAGAGCGGCCATTTCGTCATGCTCGGGCTCGAGGTCGCCGGCAAGCCGCTGCTCCGCGCCTATTCGATCGTCAGCGCGGCGTACGAGGACACGCTCGAATTCCTCAGCATCAAGATTCCCGACGGGCCGCTAACCTCGAAACTCCAGCACCTGCAGGCCGGCGACACCGTGCTGATGAGCAACAAGCCGGTCGGCACGCTCGTTTTGCGCGACCTCAATCCGGGCGCCAACCTCTACCTGTTCGCCACCGGCACCGGCCTCGCGCCGTTCCTCAGCATCACCCGCGATCCCGAGACGTACGAGCGCTTCGACAAGGTCGTCCTCGTCCACGGCGTGCGGCGCGTCGTCGACCTCGCCTATGGCGACTATATCGAGCGCAAGCTGCCCAACGACGAGTTCCTCGGCGAGATGGTCCGCGACAAGCTGATCTATTATCCGACGGTGACGCGCGAGCCGTTCCGCAACACCGGGCGGATCACGCAGCACATCGCCGACGGCACGCTCGCCGCGGCGATCGGCCTGCCGCCGCTCGACCCGGCGCGCGACCGGGCGATGATCTGCGGCGGCCCCGAGATGCTGGTCGAGGTGTCGCGCCAGCTCGACGACCGCGGCTTCGTCATCTCGCCGTCGAGCGGCCATCCGGGGGATTATGTCATCGAACGGGCGTTCGTCGAGAAGTAGGGGGCGGCATCAGCCCTCGCCCACCCAGTCCTCGCGACCGTGGCGCACCCGCAGGATCAAGATGCCGTCGCGCTCGACGATGTAGACAATGAGGTGTGCCTTGTAGCGCCACGCGCGCACCGGCAGCTTGGTCTCGCTTCGCAGTCTTGCCGCACGTGGCGTATTGACGAGGAAGATGATCGCGGCCGTCAACCCGGCACGATATTCATCGGCGTGGGCCACACCGAACATTTCGACGCTTGTCCGGAATATCGCATCGAGGTCATCGTCGGCGGCTGCGGTCAGCCGATAGCCGGACGCGTCCTACGCCGCCCCACCCGACCGGTTCAGCGCGCTGCGCCAGATGTCGTCCATGGATCGATCGCTAATCCCGCTCGCCAACGCCTCATCGATCAGCACCTGCATCGCGGCGATCTTGGTGCGCCGCTCCTGCTCACGCTCGATCAGGTCGCGAACGAAATCGCCGGGATCGCGGCCGTCCGCCACCTGCGCGTCGACCCACGCCTTCATCGGGTCCGGCAGCGAGATGCTCATCGTGGCCATTGCCAATGTCTAACGAGAATGACACGCTTTGCCAACGGAGGCTCACATGAGCGAACCCACGGGCCGCGCGCCGACCTACCGGCTGCGCCTGCCCGCGTCGATCAAGCGCGAGGCCGAACGCCTCGCCGGCACCGATGGCGCGAGCTTCAACCAGTTCGTCGCCTTCGCCGTCGCCGCGAAGGTCGGCGCGATGCGGACGGCGGCGTATTTCACCGAGCGGCGCACGGTGGCCGACTGGGCGGCGTTCGACCGGCTGATGGGGCGGTCGGGCGGAGTGCCGCCGCGGGCGGAGGATGAGGTGCCGGCCGCCCGATAAGAAGCGAGGTTGAGTGTGCTCTGGCTGTGATTGTCGAGCCACGCACTGCATCGCCACTTTCACATCTTGTTTTCACAACGTAAGCTTGGCCGATAGCTTTGGGCAGACGGATGGAGTGGGTTATGGCAAAATACCCTCCTCAGACGTGTCGAGATTGCAGGCACGGCAACTGGGTCTGGTCGCGGCGCGCATACCGGGAGCAGAAACTCCGGATAATCGTTCAGCAGCCGGGGTCATGCGGTTGTTTTGGCCGCACCAGTGCAACTACGGGCGATGGTACAAAGGTTCGGCTAGAGGCTATGAATCCGTTCCTCGACTGCCCTGCTTGGGAGGTCGCATGAGGACGTTTCTAACCGGCGTCGGTCTGCTCATACTGCTCCCTGCTGAGGTCAGTGGCGCAGGGTCGATGGACCGCGTCAGTCAGTGCATGTTCGACTACTCGAAAAAGCTCGTCGATACTCAGCAGACAGCGGAAGCTATCTCGTACTACGTCGCGGACAAATGTCTCGAGCTTAAGGATCCACCCTTATGCCGAAACACAAACACTGACGGATGCACTGCCATCGACGTGGAAGCCGACGGCAAAATACGCGCACTGACAATCGACTTTGTCTACAAGATTATCAGCGGCTGGCGACGTGGCGCCCCTACTCCACATCCTCCACCGCCACCGTCTCCCCCGTTACCCGCTGGCTCAGCGCCGCGGCCATGAACGGGTCGAGCGCACCGTCGAGCACATCTCCCGGCGCGGTGCTGGTGACGCCGGTGCGGAGGTCTTTCACCAGCTGATAGGGCTGCAACACGTACGACCGGATCTGATGGCCCCAGCCGATGTCGGTCTTGCCGGCCTCGACGTCGGCGGCAGCGGCTTCGCGGATCGCCAGTTCGCGCTCGTAGAGCCGGGCTTTGAGCATCTTCATCGCCGTCGCGCGGTTCTTGTGCTGGCTGCGCTCGTTCTGGCAGGCGACGACGACGTTGGTCGGCAGGTGGGTGATGCGCACCGCCGAGTCGGTCGTGTTGACGTGCTGCCCGCCCGAGCCGGACGCACGATAGGTGTCGATCTTGAGGTCCTTGTCGTCGACCACGATGTCGATGTCGTCGTCGACCACCGGATAGACCCAGACGCTGGCGAACGACGTGTGCCGCCGCGCCGCGCTGTCGTAAGGGCTGATGCGAACCAGCCGGTGGACGCCGCTCTCGGTCTTGGCCCAGCCATAGGCCCCTGCCCCTTTCAGCAGCAGCGTCGCCGACTTGATCCCCGCCTGCTCGCCGGCGTGATAGTCCATCAGCTCGACCTTGAAGCCGCGCTTCTCGCCCCAGCGGCTGTACATCCGCTGGAGCATCCCGGCCCAGTCCTGGCTCTCGGTCCCGCCGGCGCCCGAGTTGACCTCGATATAGCTGTCGTTGTTGTCGGCCTCGCCCGCGAGCAGCGCAGCGACCTTGTCGGTCTCGGCGCGCGCGGCGAGGTCACGGAGCGCCGCCACCCCGTCGTTCGCCATCGCCTCGTCGCCCTCGGCCTCGGCCATGTCGATCAGTTCCGACGTGTCGGACAGTTCGCTTTCGATCGAGCGGGTGGCGGACACCGCCTCGTCGAGGCGGCGGCGTTCCTGCATCACCGCCTGCGCCGCCTTGGGGTCGTTCCACAGCGTCGGGTCCTCGACCCGTGCGTTCAGCTCGTCGAGACGGCGGAGGGCGCGATCCCAGTCAAAGAAACCTCCTCAGTAGGGCGAGCGCCTGCTGGATCTGGGTGGCATAGGCTTCGGCTTCGGCGCGCATGGTTTTTCGGGTTCCGGGTGGGCATCGCACTTAGAGGCTCGGCCCCCGCTGGCGCAACCCTACTCGACCGTGATGATCGTCGCTTGGCGGATGGCGAGCTTCCAAGTGCCCGTGTCGTCGCGCCAGACGTCGGTGAAACGGCGATGGACAGTCTTGCCGGCATTGGGGGCGTTGTCGCGCGGGTGCAGGATCTCCTCGCCCATGACGATCACCTCGCCGTTCGGCCGGACACCGGCATAGTCGATCACCCGGTCATAGCTCGAATAGGCGATCAGCCCCGCGCCGAACCGCGCCTTGGTCGCCGCCGGCCGGTTGACGTTGTTCTGCGGGCTGTTGACCACCGCATCCTCGGGAAAGACGGCGGCGAAGGTCGCCATGTCGCCGGCGACGAGCGCGGCGTCGAGCCGGGTCATCGCGGCGAGGACGGCGGCGACGCGCGGTTCCTGCGCGGCGGCACGCACATCGTCGGAGCGCGTCGTCCACGCCGCGGCGGCGGGAGCGGCGGCGACCGCCATCAACAGGCCGACGAGGACGCGACGCATCTTTCCCTCCGCACCGGCATCATTTAACCGCGACGATGGTCGCCTGCCGCACCGACAGCAGCCAGCGGTCGCCGTCGCGCCGCCATATCTCGGTGACGCGATAGGTTTCGGCGTGCCCGGCGTTGCGCGTCTGCCCGCGCGGCGTGATGTGCTCCTCGCCCATCAGCAGCACCTCGCCGGTCGGGCGGACGGCGGCGTATTCGATGACCCGCTCGCTCGACGCATAATCGATCAGCCCCGCCTTGAAGGCGCCGATCGTCTGGGGGCCCGTCAGCACGCGGTTGGCCGGCGAGTTGACGACGAGTTCCGGGGCCTGGCCCGCGGCAAAGGCGTCGACATCGTGGTTGAGCGTCGCCGAGCCGGCCGCCACCCCCGCGGCGATGGCGGCGGCGATCTCGGGCCGCGCGGCGGCGGTGCGGGCCGCATCGTTGGCGAAGGTGATCGTCGTCTCCGCAGCGGCAGCGGGCACGGTCAATTCCAGGGCCAGCGCGAGAAGGATCGTGGCATGTCGCATCGGCGTCCCGCGGTTCAGGCGCTCAGTATATCCCGCCAGCATTCTCGAGGAAATCCGAATCCGACCGCACAATCGTCCGCCCCCGGTCGGCGACGGGGTCGCGGACGAGGCTGCCGGTGCGGCGGGGCTCGCTCTCGGGCTTGAACGCTTCCCAGATGATGCCGGCCTTGATGACATTGTCCTCGGGCGTGCCGCCATAGACGCGCTTGCCCGAGCGACGCTCGACCTTGACCATGCGGACGCCCGGCGCGACGGCGAACGGCGTCTTGGGCAGGTCCTTCAGCGCGACCTCGGCGAACTCGTGGAACACCGGGACCGCGATGGTCGAGCCCTGCGCCCCGCCGCCGAGCGGCCGTGGCCGGTCGTAGCCGAGGTACAGCCCGCCGACGAGGTCGGGCGTCCCGCCGACGAACCAGACGTTGGTCGGGCCGGTCGTCGTCCCCGTCTTGCCGGCCAGCGGCCGGTCGAAGTCGCGCAGGCGGACCGCCGTGCCGCGGGTGACGACACCCTCCATCAGGTGGACGATCTGGTAGGCGGTGCGCGCGTCGATCGCCTGTTTCGCCACGCCACCGGGGCGCGGCATCGGCTCGCCGGCATAGTCGGGCGAGTTGCAGCCGGTGCACTCGCGCGGGTCGGCCCGCCAGATCACATGCCCGTCGCGGTCCTGCACATAGTCGATCAGCGTCGGCACCTTCCGGCGGCCGGCATCGAACAGCTGGGCATAGGCATTGACCATCCGCGCGACCGTCGTGTCGCCGGCGCCGAGCGCGATGGCCAGCACGGCCGGGTAGGTCGTGTCGCCGCTGACGCCCAAGGCTTTCGCCTGCGCGACGATCTTGTCCATGCCCGTATTGTAGGCGATCCGCACCGTCATCAGGTTGCGCGACTGTTCGAGCCCCCACCGCAAGGTCTGCGCCCCGGCATAGCCGCCGCCGAAGTTCCGGAAGCACTTGGTCCCGAGGCTGCGCGTCTGGAACACGCAGTACGGCGCGTCGACGATGATCGACGACGGGGTGAAGCCATTGTCCATCGCGGTGGCGTAGACGATCGGCTTGAACGTCGACCCCGGCTGGCGGAGCGCCTGCGTCGCGCGGTTGAAGCTCGACGTCCGCGCGTCGAAGCCGCCGACCATCGCCAGCACGCGCCCCGAATGGGGGTCCTCGGCAACGAAGCCGCCCGAGATCGCCGGGATCTGCCGCAGGGCATAGGCGCCGCCCGACTTCGCCACCGGTACGACGTCACCCGCCTTGAGCAGCCGGGCGGCGGGAATGTTGTTAAGCGTGCTCTGCGCCGTCGACGCGAGCAGCGTGCCGGTCGAGCCGTCGGTGAAGCCGATGCGGAAGTCCTCGCCCTCATGGCCGAGGACCACCGCCGGATACCAGTCGGCGAACCCCGTCCCGACATGCGCCGCGGCAAGCCGCTCGGGCCAGCCGTCACTCACGTCGATATGCGCCGCCGGGCCGTGCCAGCCCTTGGCATGGTCGTAGCGGACGAGGCCGTCACGCAGGGCTTTCTCCGCCGCCGCCTGCAGCTTCGGGTCGAGCGAGGTCCTGATCCACAGGCCCCCGCCATAGACGCTGTTGCGCCCCGCCGCCGGCGTCTCGCCGAACTTCGCGATCAGGGACCGCCGGACGTCCTCGAGGAAATAGTCGCCGGCGGTCAGCTTGGGTGGCGCGCGATTGGCGATCGCGACCAGCGGTTCGGCCGACGCCGCGGCGGCTTCGGCCGGCGTGATGTAGCGGTTCGCCGCCATCTGGTGCAGCACGTAATCGCGCCGCGCCAACGCCCGGTCGAGGTGCGCGGTCGGCGAATAGGTCGACGGTGCCTTGGGCAGGATGGCCAAGTAGGCATCCTGCGCGAGGTCGAGGTCGGCGACCGACTTGCCGAAGTACGACTGCGCCGCCGCCTCGACGCCGTAGCTGTTCCGCCCGAGGAAGATCTGGTTGAGGTAGAGTTCGAGGATCTGCTGCTTGGTGAACGCCGCCTCGATCCGGTGGGCGAGGACCGCCTCCTTGAGTTTGCGGACATAGCTGACTTCGCCGCTGAGCAGCAGGTTCTTCGCCACCTGCTGGGTGATCGTCGACGCGCCCTTGGGCCGGCCCGACGACCACAGGTTGGTCCACGCCGCGCGGACGATGCCGAGGAAGTCGATCCCGCCGTGGCGGAAGAAATCCTTGTCCTCGGCCGAGATATACGCCTCGACCAGTCGCGGCGGCAGCTCGTCATAGCCGAGGTACAGCCGGCGTTCGCGGCTGAAGCTGGTCAACACCGCGCCGCTGGTATCGCGCACCGTCGACGGCAGCGGCGCGGCATAGTCGGCGAGCTTGGCCGCGTCGGGCAGCCCGTCGGTCACCCACGCGTACAGCCCGGCGGCGGCACCCGCCCCGACGACGATCAACACCGCGACGACGATCAGGGCGAGACGGAGGCGGCGGGCGATACGGGTCACGGCTGGGGGTATAGCAGGCGGCGGCCCGGGCTCAACTGCCGTGCGCGGCGGGAACCGGACGGCGCACCGCGCCGCCGTCGCCGCGTTCGAGCGGCTGGCCGATCAGCCGCGCATACTCGCTCTCGGCCAGGCCGTAGCTGTCCTGCGCCAGCCGCCTGAGCCCCGGCCGGTCGCGGATGATGACGGTCGCGCGGCGGACCCCGATCAGGCCGTCGGCTGCCAGCCGCCGCATGGCGAGCGTCATGCCGGCGCGGCGGACGTTGAGCATCATGCCGATGAACTCGTGCGTCAGGTGGAACTCGTCGGTGCCCATCCGGTCGTGGCACATCAGCAGCCAGCGGGCGAGCCGCTGCGGAATCGTCAGGCTCGCCGCGGCGATCGAGCACGACAGCTGGATCATCATTGCCTGGACGTAGCGCAGCAGGTGCCGCCGCAGCGTCGGGCTGCGGTCGAACGCCTGGCCGAGCGCCTCGACCGACAGGCTGATCGCCGACGTGCCGACGATCTGGACATAGGCCTCGTGCGGCGAATGGTCGGTGCCGAGCACCGTCGCGGTTTCCGACATGCCTTCGCGGCCGAACAGCCCGACCTCGCAATGCTTCCCGTCGAGGGTGACGGCGACGATCGAGACGACGCCGTCCTCGGGGAAATAGACGCGCTCGATCCGGCGGTGTGCCTCGTGGAGCTGGAGGCGGATGGACAGCGGGATGCGGACGAGATCGGGTGCGATCAGCGCATAGTCGTGAGGCGACAGGCTGCCGAGCAGCAGGTTGCCGACCGACGACTGCGGTATCGTCATGTCGCGCCTCCGAGTGTCCGATCCCGTACACTGCGCTATCTCGTTGAATTTTGAAAGAAAGCAAATCAGCGGAGAGGGCTGGGCGGTGGCCGCCGTCCTGCCGCCGACGCGGTCGCGCTACTCCGCCGCGGCCAGTTCCTCCGGCTCGCGCCACGTCAGCACGGGCCGGCGCGCCGCGGCGGTCTCGTCGAGACGGCGGCGGGGCGCGAGATGGGGCGACGTCTTGAACGCTTCGGCCGGCTCGGCGAGCATCCGCGTCGCAACCGAGCGCAGCGCGCCGATCAGCTGGTCGAGGCTCGCCTTCGACTCGGTCTCGGTCGGCTCGACCAGCATCGCGCCGTGGACGACCAGCGGGAAGTACATCGTCATCGGGTGGAACCCCTCGTCGATCAACGCCTTGGCGAGGTCGAGCGTCGTCAGCCCCGTTCCCTCGAGGAAGTCGTCGGAGAACAGCGCCTCGTGCATGCAGGGTCCGCTGGCGGCAAAGGGGGCGGTGAAGACGTCTTCGAGGCTGCGCAGGACGTAGTTGGCGTTGAGCACGGCGTCCTCGGCGACCTGCCGCAGCCCGTCCGCCCCGTGGCTCAGCATGTAGCTCAGCGCGCGGACGAACATCCCCATCTGGCCGTGGAAGGCGACCATCCGCCCGAAGCTGAGGTCGTGGTCGTTCGACGCGAGCGCCTGCGCCTCCTCGACCAGCTCGAACCGCTCGCCGACCTTCCGGACGAACGGCAGCGGGGCGAACGGGGCGAGCGCGGCGGAGAACACCACCGGGCCGGAGCCGGGACCACCCCCGCCGTGCGGGGTCGAGAAGGTCTTGTGGAGGTTGATGTGCATCGCATCGATGCCGAGGTCGCCCGGCCGGACCCGCCCGACGATCGCGTTGAAGTTGGCCCCGTCGCAATAGACGAAAGCGCCCGCCGCATGGACCGCGTCGCAGATGGCGATCATGTCGGGCTCGAACAGGCCGCAGGTGTTGGGGTTGGTGATCATCACCGCCGCGACGTCCGGCCCGAGCCGCGCCCGCATCGCCGCGAGGTCGACTCGCCCGCGCGCATCGGCCGGGATGTTCTCGACGGCATAGCCGCAAAAGGCGGCGGTCGCCGGGTTGGTGCCGTGGGCGCTTTCGGGGACGAGGACGACCTTGCGGGCATCGCCGCGCGCATCGTGCGCGGCGCGGATGGCGAGCATCCCGCACAGCTCGCCGTGCGCCCCCGCCTTGGGGCTCATCGCCACCGCCGGCATGTTGGTCAGCGTCGTGAGCCAGTGGGCGAGCTGGTCGATCAGCGCCAACGCCCCCTGCACTGTCGCTTCGGGCTGGAGCGGGTGGATGTCGGCGAAGCCCGGCAGCCGCGCCATCTTCTCGTTCAGCCGCGGATTGTGCTTCATCGTGCAGCTGCCCAACGGGAAGATGCCCATGTCGATCGCGTAATTCTGCCGGCTGAGCCGGGTGAAATGCCGCACCACATCGGGCTCGCTCATCCCCGGCAGGCCGATCGGGCGGTGGCGGTCCAACCCGCCGAGCCGCGATGCGACGGCCGGCACGTCGGGCAGGTCGACGCCGCAGCGGTCGGGCGCCCCCTTCTCGAACAGCAGGGGCTCTTCGAGCATCAGGCCGCGGTTGCCGGTGTAGGTCATGGTCTCTTCCTTCTTGCTCCCCTCCCCTTCAGGGGAGGGGTCGGGGGTGGGGCAGGACGGCCAGCGGCCATTCCCCACCCCTCGGCCCCCTCCCCTGAAGGGGAGGAGGAGTTATGCCAGCACCTCGTCCAAAGCGTCCTCGAAGGCGTCGAAGTCGGCGTCGGTCGCCGTCTCGGTCACCGCGACGACCATGCCGTGGTCGAGCGCCGCAATGCCCGGATACAGCCGGCCGAGCGACACGCCACCGAGCACGCCCTTGTCGGCAAGCTTGCGGACTACCGGTCGCGCCTCTTGCCGCAGGCGCAGGGTGAACTCGTTGAAGAAGGCGCGTGTCACGACCTCGACGCCGGGGATGCGGCCCAGCCGGTCGGCGAGCTGGACCGCGCGGGCATGGTTGAGCGCGGCGAGCTTCCGCAGGCCCGACTCGCCGAGCAGGCTCAGGTGGACGGTGAAGGCGAGCGCGCACAGGCCCGAGTTGGTGCAGATGTTCGACGTCGCCTTCTCGCGGCGGATGTGCTGCTCGCGGGTGCTGAGCGTCAGGACGAAGCCGCGCCGACCGTCGGCGTCGACCGTCTCGCCGCACAGCCGGCCGGGCATCATCCGCACATGCTTCTCACGGCAGGCGAACAGGCCGAGGTAGGGGCCGCCGAAGTTGAGCCCGTTGCCGATCGACTGGCCCTCGCCGACGACGATGTCGGCGCCCATCTCGCCCGGCGAGCGGACCAGCCCGAGGCTGATCACCTCGGTGACGACGACGACGAGCAGCGCGCCGGCGGCATGGCACGCGGCGGCGAGGGGTGCAAGGTCGGCGACGTGACCGAAGACGTTGGGGTTCTGGACGACGACGCAGCTGGTGTCGCCGTCGACCGCGGCGGCGAGTTCGGCAAGATCGTCGTCGGGGGTGAAGTCGGGCAGCCGTGTCACGACCTCGTCGTCGGTGAAGCGGGTCAGCGTCTTCAACACGTTGACGTAGTGTGGGTGGACGCCACTCGAGACCCGGGCGACTTTCCGGCGCGTCACCCGGCGCGCCATGAACACCGCCTCGGTCATCGCCGTCGAGCCGTCGTACATCGAGGCGTTGGCGACCTCCATGCCGGTCAGCCGCGCGACCTGCGTCTGGAACTCGAACAGGACCTGCAGCGTGCCCTGGGCGATCTCGGGCTGGTACGGCGTGTAGCTCGTCAGGAACTCGCCGCGCTGGATGATGTGGTCCACCGACGCCGGAACGTGATGCTTGTACGCCCCCGCCCCGACGAAGAACGGACCGCCGCTCGCCGTCATGTTCTTGGCCGCGAGCGCGCCAAGGTGCCGCTCCACGAGCATCTCGGGCATATGGTGCGACAGGCCCGCGATCGGCGCGTCGAGCCGCGCCGCATGCGGCACGTCGGCGAACAATGCGTCGATGTCGGGCGCGCCGACGACGCGGAGCATGTCGCGGCGGTCGGTATCGGTCAGGGGGAGGTAACGCATCGGCTTACTCCGGCTTGTGCGCGGCGAAGCGCAGGCGAACGTAGTCGGCGATCCAGTTGCCGCTCGCGTCGGCGAGGATCGGCCGCAGCATCGCGCGGGTGTCCTCGATGACCTGCCCGCGCTTGTCGGGCGGCACGCCGGCGGCGTCGATGAAGCCGCCGCGGAAGGTCTGCAGCCACGCCCCCATGCCGCTGGCGATCGGCGTCGGGCGCGGGATGATGGCGCAGCTGTCGACGACGAAGCCGGCGGCTTCGAGCGCGGCGCGGTACGCTTCGGCCGTGGGGTAGTAATTGTCCTCCTGCGCCGGGACGCGGTAGCCGCGCGCCGCCAGCACCGCGCGCACCGCGACGCGGATCGCGGCGATGTTGCCGTGGCCGCCGAACTCGCCGACGAAGCGCCCGCCGGGCTTCAGCGCGCGGAACACCCCGGCGACGACGGGCGCGGGCTCGCCCATCCAATGGAGCGCGGCATTGGAGAACACGGCGTCGAACTCGGCGTCGAAGGCCAGCCGTCGCCCGTCGCCGACCGCCACGTCGAGCCCCTTGGCGACTGCCGCGGCAACCATCGTCGAGTCGGCGTCGATCCCGACGACCGTCGCCCCCGTCGCGACCAGCCGCTCGGTCAGGACGCCGTCGCCGCAGCCGAGGTCGAGGATGCGCTCGCCGGCCTTGGGCGCGAGCAGGTCGAGCACCGCGCTGCCCAGCGCCGGCACGAACGCCGCGTGCGTCGCATAGGCCTGCGGGTCCCACGCCATCGCTTACAGGCTCGCGACGAACGTCTTGTACGCCGCCTCGTCCATCAGCCCGTCGAGCTCGTCGGGCGCGGACAGGGTCAGGGTGAAGAACCAGCCGCGGCCCTCGGGATCGGTGTTGACCAGCGCCGGCTCGGCTTCAAGCGCGGCGTTCGCCCCGGTAACTGCCCCCGACACCGGCGAATAGACGTCGGACGCCGCCTTGACCGACTCGACGACCGCGGCGGCGGTGCCCTTGGTCACCGTCGTGCCGGCGGCGGGGACCTCGACGAAGACGACGTCGCCGAGCTGGCCCTGGGCATAGTCGGTGATGCCGACCGTCCCGCTGGTGCCGTCGACCGACACCCATTCATGGTCCTTGGTGAAATAGAGGGTCATGGCTTCGCTCCTTCGCGGACGTACGATTTTGGGAAGAAGGGCATCGGCACGACGGTCGCGTCGAGCCGACGACCCCGCACCTCGACCTGCAGTCGCGTCCCGTCGGCCGCGGCCGCGGCGGGGACATAGGCCATGGCGATCGGCGACCCCAGCGCGGGGCCGAAGCCGCCGCTGGTGACGAGCCCGGCAACTTCGTCGTCGACGATTACCGCCGCGCCCTCGCGCACCGGCTGACGCCCGTCGATCGCCAGCCCGACGCGCCTGCGACTCGCCCCCTCGGCCAGCTGGGCGAGGATCAGCGCCGCCCCTGGGAAGCCGCCTTCGGTCTTGCGCCGCTTGGAAATGGCGAAGCTCAGCCCCGCCTCGACCGGCGTCGTGTCGGGCGTCAGGTCGTGGCCGTAAAGCGGCAGCCCGGCCTCGAGCCGCAGCGAGTCGCGCGCGCCGAGACCGACGGGCCGCACCTCGGACTGGGCGAGCAGTGCCTCGGCGAACGCCTCGGCCGCGGCGGCCGGCAGCGACACCTCGAAGCCATCCTCGCCGGTATAGCCCGAGCGGCTGACCCACAGCGCGACCCCATCCCAGTCGAACCCCCCGGCGCGCATGAAGCGCAGCGCCGCGACGCCGGGCACCAGCCCGTCGAGCGCCGTCACCGCGGCCGGTCCCTGCAGCGCGAGCAGGGCGAGGTCGTCGCGATAGACGGGAGCGAGCCCGGCCGCGCGCAGATGGGCGAGGTCGGCAACCTTGGTCGCGCCGTTGACGACGAGGTACAGGTCGTCCGCCCGCCGCGTCACCATCAGGTCGTCGAGGATGCCGCCGTTATCGTTAAGGAGCAGCGAATAACGTAGCGCACCCTCGGCCAGCCCGGTGATCTCGCCCGGCAGCAGTCTTTCGAGCGCCGCGTCGGCGGCAAGCGGCAACGTCAGCTGGCCCATGTGGCTGACGTCGAACAGCCCGGCGTGCGTCCGCGTCCACTGGTGCTCGGCGATGATCCCGTCGGCGTACTGGATCGGCATGGCATAGCCGGCGAAGCTCACCATCCGCGCGCCGCGGCGGCGGTGGAGGGCGTCGAGGGAGAGTAGCTGGTCGGTCATCGAAGCCCAGGCGACAGAGAGCAGACGGCGTTGCCGCCGACCGTGCCCCCGTCTGTCCCTTGCACCTGAGAGCTTTGACCGGGCGAACCGGCTTACCCCTTCGGTGGAGCGGCCCCGAGGGGCCACCCGCTTTCCAGATCGCCGCTGATGCGCCCGCGCGGTCCCGGATGCCTGAGAGATTGCCGGGGGCGGCTTGCTCCTTCGGCGGTGGGATCACCCCACACTCTCCCGCGCGAGCGCCGGACCGGAGCCCGACGACGACATCAGATGTGCCGCATGGTGCTGCGGCGCACAACCTCTAAATGCGGCTACTTCGACGCGTTGTACGCCAGCGCCTCGTCGCTCAGCTGGAAGCCGACCAGCACCTCGAAGGTCGTCGCGCGGACGGCCGCCTTGACCTCGGGATCGGCCATCGGGTCGGTCGCGGCGTCGAGATCGCCGGGCTTGCGGACGCGGTTGACCTTCTTCTGCATCGCCTCGCTCATCGTCGTCGCGGCGCGATCGACGTCGGCGTGGGCGGTGGCACTCGCCTGGGCCCGCGCCGCGCCGTCGGCGAAGCTGATCGTCACCGCGCCGACCTGCTTCGACACCAGCAGGTTGCCACCCTGGACCACGCTGGCGAAGAACGGCAGCGTCACCGTCCGCGCGCCGACGGTCGATACCCGGCGGGCGAGGATGTCGAAGGTCACGTTGGTGCCGACACGGTCGCCGGCGTCGACGCACGCGCCGCGGACGTTCGTCACCGTCGCGACAAGGTCGATGTCGCTCGCCGCGGTGCCGTCGCCGCGGAACAGCGTCGTGTCGCCGGTGAAGTTCGGCACCGCGACCGCCGGGCACGACGAGCGCTGGACGAGCAGCGGGTTGTGCTGGCAGCCGCCGAGCGCGAGCAGGCCGAGCACGACGGGACTGAGCGCCATCGTAGCGGGGCGCGCGACACGTGGCAGATGAAACAAGCGTAAGACCCTTCGCGCTGAATGGGCGCACCATAGAAAGCGGGCGGACCGCGCACAAGTTATGGTGCACCCCGCTGTTAAGGCGTAAAGCCAACGGGAATGAACATCGCGCCGTCCTTCAACC
This sequence comes from Sphingomonadaceae bacterium, assembly GCA_903642255.1. Lineage (GTDB taxonomy): Bacteria > Pseudomonadota > Alphaproteobacteria > Sphingomonadales > Sphingomonadaceae > Polymorphobacter_B. The sequence goes on from CAHJWP010000011.1 coordinate 20,871, forward strand.
GCCTGCCCGCCTTGCGCGTCGTCGTCGCCGCGCCGCGCGGTTTCTGCGCCGGCGTCGACCGTGCCGTGACGATCGTCGAGCGGGCGATCGAGCGGTTCGGAGCGCCGGTCTACGTCCGGCACGAGATCGTCCACAACGCCCATGTCGTCGATGCCCTCAAGCTGCAGGGCGCGGTGTTCGTCGAGGAGCTCGACGAGGTGCCCGACGGCGTGCCGGTCGTGTTCAGCGCGCACGGCGTGCCCAAGGCGGTCCCGGTCGCCGCTGCGGCGCGCGGCCTGAACTATCTCGACGCGACCTGCCCGCTGGTGTCGAAGGTCCACCGCCAGGCCGAGCGGCTGGTGACGCAGGGGCGGCACATCCTGTTCATCGGCCACTGCGGCCACCCCGAGGTGATCGGCACCTTCGGCCAGGTACCCGCCGGCACGATGACGCTGGTCGAGACGCTCGCCGACGCCGAGACCGTCGCCGTCGCCGATCGCGAAAACGTCGGGTTCCTGACCCAGACGACGCTGTCGGTCGACGATACCGCGGCGATCGTCGCCGAGCTGCAGCGCCGCTTCCCGGCGATCGTCGGCCCGAAGGGCGAGGACATCTGCTACGCGACGTCGAACCGGCAGGCGGCGGTCAAGCGCATCGCGCCGCAGTGCGACCTCGTCCTCGTCATCGGCGCGGTCAACTCGTCGAACTCGCAGCGGCTGCGCGAGGTCGCCGAGCGGTCGGGCACCCGCGCCCACCTGATCCAGCGCGCCGCCGACCTCGACTGGGCGTGGTTCGACGGTGTCGCGACGGTCGGCGTCACCGCCGGCGCGTCGGCCCCCGAGGTCCTCGTCCGCGAGCTGATGACGCTGCTGGGGACGCACTACGAGGTGACGACCGACGAGGTGACGAGCGCTGTCGAGGACGTCGTCTTCAAGCTGCCGCGGGGCCTCGACGCTTAGATGGCGGTGTTCACGCCGGTCAGCGCCGAGGCACTGGCAGGTTTCCTGACGCGCTACGACCTCGGCGAGGCGACGACCTTCAAGGGCATCGCCGAGGGCGTGCAGAACTCGAACTTCCTGCTCGACACGACGCGCGGCCAGCGGCTGTTCCTGACGCTGTACGAGGACCGGGTCGACGCCGACGACCTGCCCTATTTCCTCGCGCTGACCACCCATCTGGCGGACAAGGGGCTGCCGGTCCCGCGGCCGATTGTCGACCGCGGCGGTCGCGCGCTCCAGATGCTGTGCGGCAAACCGGCATGCCTGATCGAGTTCGTCCCCGGCGTGTCAGTCACGGCGCCGACGCCGGCCGACGCGTTCGCCGCCGCCGCCGCGATGGGGGCGATGCACGCGGCCGTCGTCGACTTCGCCGCCGTCCGCGCCAACGAGCACGGTCCGGCCGGCTGGCGGCGACTGGCCGGGCTGATCGGCGAGAGCTTCGGCGCGGTCGCCCCCGGCCTGTCGGCGGTCGTCGACGACGAGCTCGGCGCGCTCGCCGCGCGCTGGCCCGATCACCTCGAGCGGTCGACGATCCACGCCGACCTGTTCGCCGACAACGTCCTGCTGATGGGCGGCCGCGTCACCGGCCTCATCGACTTCTACTTCGCCTGCACCGACCTCCGCGCCTACGACCTCGCGGTGATGCACGGCGCGTGGGCCTTTTCGGCCGACGGCCGGCGGTTCATGCCGGAACTCGCCGCCGCGCTGGTCGCCGGCTATCGCAGCACCCACCCGCTGACCGACGCGGAGGTCGCCGCGCTGCCGCTGCTGTGCCGCGGGGCGGCGCTGCGCTTCATCCTGACCCGCGCCTACGACTGGATCACGACCCCGGCCGACGCGCTGGTCACCAAGAAGGATCCGATGGCCTTCGCGCGCCGCCTCGCCTGGTACCGCAGCGCGACGGTCGCCGAGGTGCTGGGTGAGTGAGCTGCCCGCCGTCGTCATCGCTACCGACGGCGCGTGCAAGGGCAACCCTGGGCGCGGCGGCTGGGGCGCGATCCTGCGCATGGACGGCACCGAGAAGGAGCTGATGGGGTCCGAAGCCCACACCACCAACAACCGCATGGAACTGACCGCGGCGATCCGGGCGCTGGAGGCGCTGACCCGGCCGTGCAGCGTGACGCTGACCACCGACAGCAATTACGTCCGCGACGGCATCACCAAATGGGTCGCCGGCTGGCGCAAGCGCGGCTGGCGGACGGCCGACGGGTCGCCGGTCAAGAACGTCGAGCTGTGGCAGGCGCTGGTCGCGGCTTGCGCGCCGCATCAGGTCGACTGGCGCTGGGTCAAGGGCCATTCGGGCGACCGCGACAACGAACGCGCCGACGCGCTAGCCAACGCCGCGATCGCCGCGATGCGCACCAAAGTCGCCCTCGACGGCTAGCCCGCGCCGCGGCTAAAATGTGCCTCGCGGAGGATCGACCGATGGGCGACATGGTGATCGTGGCGTACCGGCCCAAGCCCGGCAAGGAGGCAGAGCTTCTCGCGCTGGTCGCCGATCATGCCCCGTTCCTGCGGCGGCTCGGGCTCGCGACCGACCGACCGGCGCTGGCGATGCGCGCCAAGGACGGGACGATAATCGAAGTGTTCGAATGGGCCGCGGGGGCAATCGCGCGGGCACACGAGCATCCGGCGGTGCAGGCGCTGTGGGGCGAATACGCCGCCGCGTGCGATTATGTCCCGCTCCATGACCTGCCCGAGGCAAGCAACCTGTTCGCCCAGTTCGAGCCGATCGAGCTTTAACCCGTGCCGATCAGCGTCCTGCTGCAGACGACGATACCCACCCCGCCGGGCGGCGACGACTGGGGCATCGCGCGGTTCGGCCTGCTCGCCGACCTCCGCGCGCAGGTCGACGAACACGGCGCGCCGCTGTTCGACGTTACCGCGCGCGACCGCGATCCGCTGCCCGCTCCCGACACCGTGCTGTCGACCCTGGACACCTCCGACTTCGACGAGGCGTGGCTGTTCGCCGTCGACACCGGCGACGGGCTGACGACCGAGGACTGCGCCGCGGTCAGCCGCTTCCGCCGTGGTGGGCGCGGGCTGCTCGTCACGCGCGATCACATGGACCTCGGCAGTTCGGTCTGTAACCTCGGCGGAGTCGGCAAGGCGCACTTCTTTCATTCGAAGAACGAGGATCCCGACGAAGCGCGCCGCCGGATCGACGACACGGCGACGAGCCATATCCTGTGGCCCAACTATCATTCGGGGGCGAACGGCGACTTCCAGCCGGTGACGGTCGTCGGCGAACGCCACCCGCTGCTGTCCGGCGTCGATTTCCTGCCGGCCCATCCGCACGAGGGCGCGGTCGGCGCGCCGCCCGACGAGGCGGCGGCCCGCGTCATCGCTACCGGGGTGAGCCGGGTCAGCGGCACGGTGTTCAACCTCGCCGTCGCCTTCGATCCTTCGGACGACGGTGGCCCGGCGATCGCGCAGAGCACCTTCCATCACTTCGCCGATTACAACTGGGACCCGCGCGCCGGGAGCCCGAGCTTCGTCGACGAGCCGCCGGGCCGGGCGATGCTCGACGACCCGGCTGGGCTGGCGGCGGCGCACCGCTATGTGCTGAATGTCGCGCTGTGGCTCGCCGGGCGCGACCCGGCAAAGCGCGCCGGCGAATAGGGCGTGGGATCGACCGGTCCTGCCGACAGCCCGAGGAGCAGGCGCGCGGCGAGGTCGCCGGCGGCCGGGGCGGTCTGGATGCCGAAGCCGCCCTGGCCGACGCACCAGAAGAAGCCGGGCACCGCTGCGTCGAAGCCATAGACCGGGTTGCGGTCGGGCGAGAAGGTGCGCAGCCCCGCCCAGCTGCGCTCGACGCGGCGGACGCGGGCCGACGTCGCGTGCTCGAAGCGGTCGATCGCCACGGCGATGTCGAGTTCCTCCGGCGCGGCATCGCGCGCGACGTCGGCGATCTCGTCGTGCGGCGACAGCCACAGGCGCCCGGCGTCGGGCTTGAAGTAGAAGCTCCCCGCCGCGTCGAACACCACCGGCAGGTCGCTCGGCGGCGGCGGATCGGTGTCGAGAACGACCATCGTCCGCCTGAGCGGCGTCAGCCCGAGCGGCCGCACACCGGCGAGCTCGGCGACCGCGTCGCCCCACGCGCCGGCCGCGTCGACGACGATGCCGGCAGTGAGGTCGCCGGCGGTGGTGGTGATGTGCCACCCCTTCCCTTCAGGGGAGGGGAACAGGGACGTCACTCGCGCATCGGTCACCAACACCGCCCCCGCCCGTCTCGCTCCCGCCAGGAACCCCGCGTGCAGTCCGGCGACGTCGATGTCGTGGCAGTCGGGTTCGAGCAGGCCGGCCGCCTCCCACCCGCCGCCGACGAACGGGTAGCGCGTCGCCATCGCCGCCGCATCGAGCGGCTCGGTGGCGACGCCGAAGCCCGCAAAGTCGGCGGCCAGCGCCGTCAGTGCCGCGTGCTCGCCCGGCGCGGCGACGTGGAGCGCACCACGGGGGGACAGCAGCGGCCGCCCGGCGAAGCCCGCCGGCGGGGCGTCGAAGAAGGCGCGGCTCGCCGCCGACAACGGGACGACGCCCGCCCCGCCATAGGTCGGTTCCCAGAATGCCGCCGACCGGCCGGTGGTGTGATAGCCGGGTGCATGCTCGGCCTCGAGCAGGACGACGCTGCCGCCGCCATGCCGGGCGACGAACCAGGCGAGGCTCGCCCCCGCCATACCCGCCCCGACGATCGCGATATCATAGGCCGGCGACGTCACTCGGCCGGAGCTCCGGCCTCGGTGGCGATCATCTCGCCCTGTGATTCGCGGCCGCGCAGGCGGCGGCCGGGGACGGCGAGCGTCACGACGAACGACAGGACGAACAGCACCGCGCTGATCGGGAACAGGCCGAGGATCGCGCTCGAGAAGCTCGCCTTGATGCCGTCGCCGGTCGCCGCCACCCGCGCCGGGTCGGCGATGCCGCGCGCCGCGAGCGTCGCCGTCAGTGCCGCGGGGTTCATCGCCAGCGCCTGCGCCCGGCTGATGTCGATGCCGCCGCCGGCCATGGCGGCCATGCCGGCGAGATCGGGCGCGCGGCGCGGCAGTTCGGCGGCGAGCGTATTGGTCAGGATCGCGCCGAACAGCGCGACGCCGATCGTCGAGCCGATCTGGCGGAAGAACTGCCCGCTCGCCGTCGCGACGCCGATCCGCGCCGGGACGACCGAACTCTGGATCGCCAGCGTGAACATGCCCTGCGCCGGGCCGAGGCCGAAGCCGAGCAGCGCGAGGCGCCACAGCAGTCCATAACGCGACGTCTCCGGCCCGATCTGCAGCATCAGGCCGACGGCGATCAGCGTGGCGACGCCGCCGGCGACGAGGATCGGCTTGTACTGCTTGGTCCGGCTGACGACCTGACCGGCGACGACGCTGGCGACGAGGATGCCGCCCATCAGCGGCAGCAGGGCGAAGCCGCTGTCGGTGGCCGACACGCCGAGGGCGACCTGAAGGTACAGCGGCAGGAACATGACCAGCCCCATGAAGGCGACGTTGACGACGAACAGCGCGAGGTTGGCGCGGGCGAACACCGGCTCGGCGAACAGGTCGAGCGGCACCACCGCGTGCGGCTGGCCCCGCGACGACACGACCAGCACAACCAGCGCGGCGACGGCGAGGCCGAACATCGCGACGATGACCGGCGACCCCCAAGCATAGGCGTGACCGCCCCACGACAGCGCCAGCAGCAGCGGCACGAAGGCGGCGACGACCAGCCCGCTGCCGAGCCAGTCGACCCGCCGCTCGCCGCCGACCTGCGCGCCGGTGTTGGGCAGGCGGTTGGTCAGGATCCACAGCGCGACCGCGCCGATCGGCAGGTTGACGTAGAACACGAAGCGCCAGCCGCTGACGACGTGGCCGAGCCACACCATCGTGGCATGCTGGGTCAGCGCGCCGCCGATCACCGGCCCGGCGACGCTGGCGAAGCCGAACATCGCGCCGAACAGCCCGACGTACTTGCCGCGCTCGGCGGGCGGGACGATGTCGGCGACGGTGGCGAACGCGCCGGTGGTCAGCGCGCCGGCCCCGATCCCCTGCAGCGCGCGGCAGACGATCAGCTGGTTCATGCCGTCGCCGACCAGCGGCAGCGGCCCGAACTCGCCGGCCAGCCCGCACAGCATCGAGCCGGCGAGGAACACGACGACGCCGAACACGAGGATCGGCCGTCGGCCGTAGAGGTCACCCAACTTGCCGTAGATCGGCACGACGACGGTCGACGCGAGCAGATAGGCCGTGCCGACCCACGCGATCCGCTCGAGGCCCTTCAGCTCGGCGATGATCCGCGGCATCGCGGTCGACACGATCGTCTGATCGAGCGCCGACAGGAGCAGGACGATGAGGACCGCGGCGAGCGCGAGGCGGCGGGAGGGCGGAATCGTGAAGCGATCGGCGGTCATTCGGCGTGCGTAGCAGCGCGAGGCTTGTCGAACCACCCTGCGGCGTTCCACGGTAAACGCGACGCAGCAGCGCAGAGAGTGTTCACATGACCTATCAACTTGATCCCTTCGCCATCGCCTGGCTGTTCGCCGGGCTGATCCTCGGCCTGATCATCGGCAATCTGACGTGGGGCCGCGCCGCGCGCCGCCACAAGCGCGTCGCCGATTCGGTCGCCAACGCCGCCGCCGC
>CAHJWP010000012.1 GCA_903642255.1 Sphingomonadaceae bacterium
GGCGGCGGACCTGCGGGCCGGCGGTGCGACGGCGCACTTCATGGCGCTCGACCTGACCGATCCCGACGCCTGCCGGGCGCTGGTCCCCGCTGTCGTCGCGGCGACCGGCCGGCTCGACGTCCTCGTCAACAACGCCGGCGTCAACATTGCCAAGGCTCCGCAGGACGTGACGCTCGACGAGTGGCACGCGGTGCTCGACGCCAACCTGACCGGCGCGTTCCTGCTGTGCCAGGGGGCGTACGCGGCGTTCAGCCAGCGCGGCGGCGGCAAGATCATCAACGTCGGATCGACCGCGACGCTGTTCGGCAGCGCGTCGGCCGCGCCATACTGCGCTAGCAAAGGCGGCATCGGTCAGCTGACCAAGGCGCTCGCGGCAGCGTGGGGCCCGGAGAACATCCAGGTCAACGCGATTCTGCCCGGCTACATCAACACCGACCTCGTCGCCTCGGCGCGCGCCGTGCGGCCGGGCTTCGACGCGCGGATCGTCGAGCGCACGCCGCTGCGGCGGTTCGGCGAGGCGTCCGACCTCGCGGGCGTCGCCGTGTTCCTCGCGTCGGCCGCATCGGACTTCGTCACCGGCGCACTGATCCCGGTCGACGGCGGCTTCACCGCCCAGCTGTGACGGCCGATGACGTCGCCGCCGGGGCCAATGAGAATTTGTGCCTCGTTGCCTGGCCGGGAACGGCATACGGGCGTGGCGTGGACTGGCAGGAACAGCGGCGATGAGCGGGATGATGCGGGCGTATCGGCTGGTCCGCCAGGGGACGCCCGAAGTCGTCGAGATACCGATCCCCGAACCCGGCCCCGGACAGGTCCGGCTGCGCACCGCCGGGGCGGGGCTGTGCCATAGCGACCTGCTCGTCATCCATTCCGACCTGCCGTATTTCGCGCTGCCGACGACCCTCGGCCATGAAGCGACCGGCTGGATCGACAAATTGGGGGACAGCGTCACCGGCCTGACGGTCGGCGACGCCTATGGCGTCTATTTCCCATGGGGCTGTGGTCATTGCCTGCCGTGCGCCTATGGCCGGGAGAACGTCTGCGACCACGCCACCGCGACGCCGGGGTTCGGTAGCGGGGCCGACGGCGGGATGGCGGATTATCTGATCGTCGACGATCCACGCCACCTGATTCCGCTGGGCACGCTCGATCCGGTCGACGCCGCGCCGCTGATGTGTGCCGGGATCACGACCTATCACGCCGTGAAGGAAAGCCTGCCGCTGCTCGGTGCGGGATCGGCCGCGGTCGTCATCGGCATCGGGGGCCTCGGCCACCTCGCCATCCAGATCCTCAAGGCGCTGACTCCGGCAAGGATCATCGCCGTCGACCGCCAGCCCGACAAGCTGACACAGGCGCTCCACCTCGGCGCCGACCACGCCGTCGCGGCCGGACCGGAGGCGACGGCCGAAATCCGGGCGCTGACCGGGGGCCTCGGGGCGGGCGTCGTCATCGACCTCGTCGGCAACGACACGACCCTCGCCTTCGCCCAGTCGGTTCTGGCGCAGGCCGGGCAGCTCAAGATCGTCGGCGTCGGCGGCGGGACGCTGCCGCTGCGCTTCCACGAGATGCCACGCGATGCGAGCGTGTCGGTCCCGTACGCGGGCAGCATCACCGACTTGGTCGAGGTCGTCCGCCTCGCCGAAGCCGGGCTGGTCACGCCCGAGGTGATCCACATCGGCTACGACGCGATGGCGGCGACCTATGTGCTGATGGACGCGGGCAAGCTGCGTGGCCGCGCCATCCTCGTTCCCGGCCGGTCGTGAGATGATCGCCCGGCGGTACGACATGACGGCAGCCGAGGGACGGGGCGAGGAGCTCGGCAGTGCCCTGCTCGCCCTCGCGGAGCTGGTCCGTCCGCTGGCGGGGGCCGTCCGGGTCGACGTGCTGCGCGATCAGAAGGCGGCCGCGGCCTATGTCTTCATCGAGACGTGGGACAGCGAGGCGGCGGCCGCGGCGGGCGGTAAGGCGCTCGGTCGCGGGGCGTTCGCACCGATCATGGCGGCGCTCGCGGTGCCGCCGGTGACGACGCCGTACGACGTGCTGTAGCGGCCGGACCCGACCCGTCGTCGTGCACCGTGCCGGCCAAATCCTTGATCCGACACGCACCGCCCTGCACCGGCCGCGCTACCGCGCGCGGACCGGTGCCGCATCACCGGCGGGCACTGCCGCGTCGGATCGGAGTCACGCCCGGCCCGGCGGTCCGCGCTCCGCGGCCGGCTACAGATGCACCCGCAGCCCCGCATAGCCGGCGCGGGGCGCGCCGCGATAGCTGAACACCTCCTGATAGCGCTCGCCGAGCAGGTTCCATCAAAGCGGCAGCTCACATTCGAGATTCGTGGGTGTAATTATCGCTGACCTACCGGTAAAAAAACCTGCCGTCGCCCACGCCAGAACCTACAGGATGTCCAAGTACATGATCAGTGTGTGAATGGCTGCTTGTGCCGCGATCGACATTTCGCCGGTCGGCGAACCATGGGTCAGTACCGCTTCGACAATTCTCGGTCTGTCTCGAGCGCCCGGACCTGTAGGGAAGCCGCTTTTAGCTGCCGCACCGTCCGGCAATGATTGACGTGATGATTCCTCAAGTCAGGTTTGTGCCGTCTATTCAATCTGCCAGCGAATTGCTCCAGTCGCATTTCGCAGCCATAGATGTGCGGCGTCTTGCTCGAACCTGTCATGGTAGATCATTTTGATGGTGATTGGCTCGAATTCCTCTGGTAGGATAAGCGTTCGGACATCGAGGCTGGCACTGGCGATCGCAGCGAGGCGGCTGGGAATGATGCCGAAGCCATTCGTGCCGGCGACCAAGCGCGCGACCGCGAGAAAACTGCCTACCCGGATTCGTGGCGGGCAGCGGTCCGACAATCCTGACAGACCAATATCCTCGACGGTCCACGGGCTGTGCGGAAATTGCGTCGCGACATGGGGAAAGGCGAGAAGCTGATCGACAGTGACCAGACCGGTTAACGGATGAGCCGACGCGACCATTCCGACGAAGCGATCCACGCCCACGGCCCGCGTCCGCACGACGTTCGCCATCTCCCCGCCGACGGCCGACAGCCGATCGCCTGTGAGGCAGAAATTGACGTCGCCCGAGAAGACACTGTCCGCCGGGCGGTCGATTGGCAATACCTCGAATGTTGCCAGCGGCAACTCTTTGGCTGCGCGGGCGAAGACGGCGGGAAGGACGAGGTAGAGGCCAAATTCCGACGCCATGATGCGGAAATGGCGTTGCGTCGCGGCGATGTCGGCCACACCCGGCGGTGCCCCGACCTGCTCGGCCCGCAGCAGGATCTGGCGAACGTCGGCGGCGAGCGCGGCAGCGCGCGGGGTCAGCTCCATTGTGCGTCCGACGCGAACGAGGAGCGGATCGCAGAGCTGGTCGCGCAGGCGCGCGAGCATCCCGCTCATCGTCGGCTGGCCGACCCCGATCAGCTTCGCCGCGGCCGTTACACTCCTTGCACGCAGAAGGGCATCCAGCGGGCGCAGCAGGTTGAGATCGAAATCGGACATCAACGACGACAATAGGGCGCAAGCGAATCATCGTCGAGCGCGATACACCTATCACGCTGGCGATACTGGTTGCGGCCGTCGGCGCCGCTTAGTCTTGCCATTCGAGTTTCTGGGGAGATCACCGTGAACGTCATTGAGAAGATCGTCTGCAACGATACGCCGCAAGGTGTTCCCCCACTCAACGTTCTGCTCGACCGCGCAATCGTTCTGCGGCCGGTCCTGCTCGAGCGCGCGGCCGCGACCGAGCGCGACCGTCGCGTCTCGGTGGAAACTACCGCGCTGCTGCGTGACGCCGGCCTGCTGCGGCTGGGCCAGCCCCGGCGTTTCGGCGGCTATGAATACGGGCCGAGCGCCATGCTGCAACTCGGCTACGAACTTGGACGCGGCTGCGGCAGCACGGCATGGTGCACGTCGATCGCCAACGTCAACGCTTGGCTCGCCGCCTACTGGCCGCTCGAGGCTCAGGCCGAGATCTGGGGCGATAACCCCGATCACCTCGTTACCGGGACCTTCGTCCCCACCGGCACGTGCAGCGCGGTCGACGGCGGCTATATGCTCGGCGGACGCTGGCCGTTCGCCAGCAATTGCGACAACTCCGACTGGCTGTTCGTCTCTGCGCTGCTGCCCGACGACGCCGGTGTCGGCTGGTTTATGGTCCCGCGCCACGCGCTGCGGATCGACCACGACAGCTGGCACGTCGCCGGGATGCAGGGCACCGGCAGCAAAACTCTGATCGCCGACGCGCCGGTGTTCGTCCCGGCCCACCGTACGATCCGGTTTGCCGATGTCGCGGGTGGAACCACGCCGGGCCGGGCGATCCCCGGCAACCGGATGGCGACCTTCGGCTTTGCGACACTAGGTGCGGTTACGCTGGTGGCCCCGCTGCTCGGGGTCGCGCACGCCGCGCTCGATTGGTTCGCCGGGGCGATGCGCGGCAAGGTCAAGGCGTCGCTCAAACCCGGCGCACCGGTCAGCGTCGCCCAAAGCCCGCATGCGCAGGAACGCGTCGGCGCCACGTCGGCGGCGATCGACGCGGCGATAGCCCTGCTCCTCACCGATCTCGCGTCTTACGAAGCGATGATCGACGCCGGCGGCGAGCCAAGTGTTAGCGATCGCATCCGCATCCGCCGCGACATCGGCTTTGCAGCGCGCCAGGCTGTGGAGGCAGTGAACGTGCTGTTCGAGGGGGCCGGCGCCTCGGCGGCGGCGCTCGACAGTCCGATCCAGCGCTGCTGGCGCGACGTCAACGCCGCCGCGCGGCATGCGAGCCTCGACGTTCAGGCGATCTATAGCCTCGTCGGACAGGATAAGTTCGGCCTCGAGCCAAAGGGTCAATTCTGATTCAACCACGAGACGTGGATACAGAACATAAGCCACTTGCAGCGAGCGGGTACGTATTGACCTTGACAACAACTATGTCACCCGCAAAAAGTGTATCCACATGACGGTGGTAAAAAATGACGATTGAGCGGATCGCGGCGCCCGACCACGCGCGTCAGGGCGCCGGTTTCGAGGCTCTGCGGATCGGCCCCGCCATCTTCGGGCGCGCGGCCGATCCGTTTCTCAACGTCGATCATTTCCGCATGCGGACGCCGACCTTCCCGCCGCATCCTCACGCCGGCTTTTCCGCCGTGACCTATCTGTTGCCCGAGTCGCCCGGCAACATGCTCAACCGCGACGGACGCGGCGATCGCAGCGTGATCAGGCCGGGCGGCGTTCACTGGAGTGCGGCGGGGAGCGGGCTGGTGCACGAGGAAGTCCCTGAGCCGGTCGGAAGTCTCGCCGAAGGACTCCAGATTTTCGTCCGGCAACCCGCCGCGCAGGAGCGCGAGCCGCCGGTGATCCATCATGTCGCCCCCAGCGACGTGCCCGTCGTTGATCTCGCCCCGGGCAGCTGGGTGCGCGTCGTCGCCGGGGCGTTCGGTCCGCTGACCGCACCGTTCGAGCCGCCGAGTCCCCTCCAGATCCTCGACATCGCCCTCGCCCCGGGGAGTGCCGTCGACTGGACCTCGCCAATGCGGGGCGCAGGGGTGTCGCTTTATCTGTTCAGCGGCGCGCTCGACATCGACGGCACCGAGCTCGCGGCTCCGAACCACGTCGTGTTCGCTCCCGGCACCGCCGCTTTCCGACTCGCCGCCACCATCGGGGACACGCGGTGCGTGATCTTCGCCGGACAGGCACTCGACCAGCCGTCGGTCAACGACGGCCCGTTCGTGCTGTCGACGCCCGAAGCGATAACCGACGCGTTCGCGCGCTACCGGCGCGGCGAAATGGGCACGATCGCGCGATAGGGACCAGCCATGCCAATCATCAATGTCCAGTTGCTCGCCGGCCGTACCCCCGCGCAGAAGCGCGCGCTCATCCGCGAGTTGGCCGATGGCACAATCCGGGCGCTGGGCGTGGCCGAACAATCGATCCGGGTGGTGCTGACCGAAGTGGCGCCGGAGCATTGGGGCGTCGGCGGTGCGACCAAGGCCGAGCGCGACGAGGGGACGGCACGATGAGCGAACAATACCGGCTGGCGACGATTCGACGCAGCGGTGGCGCGTGTGCGATGGTCGAGAAAGGCGGGCGTCTGCTGCCCGTCGCCGACCTGCTACCCGAGCTTGGCGTCGCGCTCGACGATCTCGCGCCGGTGCTGGCCGACTGGCCGCGCTGGTCAGGACTTCTCGAGGACCGCGTCGCCGATGCACCCTTCGCCAGCGGCCTCGACGCCGCCGCGTGCGACTTCCGGCCACCGATCGCGCTCCCGAACAAGCTGATCTGCATCGGGGCCAACTACCACGACCATATTGCTGAGATGCCTATCCCGATCACGCCGACCTACCCTTATGCCTTCCTGAAGCCGCCATCGACTACACTGCGCGGGTCGGGCGGAGCGGTCGAGGCTCCGGCCGACGTCAAGCTGTTCGACTGGGAGGCGGAACTTGCGGTCGTGATCGGGGTGCGCGCGCGTCACGTTCCCGCCGATCAGGCGCTGGCCATTGTCGCGGGTTATGCCAACTTCAACGACCTGTCAGCCCGCGACTGGATCGCCAGCCGGCCGCCGATCGGCATCGACTGGGTGCGCCACAAGGCCTACGACGGCTTCGGCCCGATGGGTCCATACCTGCTTCCTGCCCGCTTTGTCGCCGATCCCCAGAACCTGCCGGTGCGCCTAAGCGTCAACGGCGTCGTCAAGCAAGAGTCGAACACCGCCCAGATGGTCTATAGCGTCGCTGCGATCATCGAGCACCTCAGCGCGATCATGACGCTCGAGCCCGGCGACGTGATCGCTACCGGCACGCCGGCGGGTGTGGGGCACGGCCGTGGCGACTATCTGCAGCCCGGCGACGAGATTCGGATGGAGATTGGGGCGCTGGGCGAATTGGTCACGCCGGTCATCGCGCCCGCGTGACGCTCAGCCCATGGGCGCGCCGATGCCGAGCAGGGTTTGCAGGCAGCGGATGAACACCGGACGGTCGGCCTCGGCGAGCGGCGCGAGGATGTCGCGCTGCGCCGCGGCGACGCGCGCTACCAGCTCCGCAAGCAGCGCGCGGCCCGCCGGCGTGACCCGCATCGTCCACGCACGGTTGTCGGCCGGAGCGCGCTCGCGCTCGACCCAACCGCGAAGGACCAGTCGGCCCAGCATCTCTTTCAGGGTACTCTTGTCCATGCCTGTCGCCCCGACCAGCTCGTTCTGCGACGAGCCCGACCGCTGTGCGAGCGTCAGCAGCAGCGCGAACTGCTGGCGCGTCATCACGTCGCCCACCCGGGCGCTGAAAAGCTCGTAGGACCGCTGATGATTGCGCCGCAACAGGTGCCCGGGAGCCGTGTGCAGGTCGAACGCCGCTAGCGCATCCCCGTCGGCAAAGTCGGTAGGCGGCGCATCCGCAGGACGCCGCGTTGCCGTTCGATCAATCACCAATCCGGAACTCCACACGGCCGAGCGTCTGCACTTCGAGCCGCACATGCTGGCAGACCGCGAGCGCCTCGGCGGCCGTCGCGCCGCCCGCCATCACGATGTCTCCGGTCTCGAGCGGCTCGCCCGCAGACGCCGCCAGCCTTGCCGCCGCCACCAGCGAGCGCAGCGGATGGCCGAGGATCGCCGCTGACGAGCCGATCTGTCGGGCGACGCCGTCCAGAGACAGGACCATGCCGAGGTTGGCAAGGTCGGTTGCTGGCGAGGCCCAGGGGCCGACCACGAGACTAGACGACGAGCTGTTGTCAGCGATCACGTCTGTCAGCGAGAAACGGAAGTCCAGATAGCGCGAATCGATGATCTCAAGTGCCGGGGCGACCGCCTCGACCGCCGCGAGCGCCGCCGCCGGCGAGACCCTACCGGCGAGCGGCGCCTTGAGAAGGAACGCGATCTCCGGCTCGACCCGCGGATGGACATAGTCGGCGAAGCGGATCGCGCCGCCGTCCTCGACCAGCATCGCGTCGGTCAATCGCCCCCATATCATCTCGTCAATACCCATCTGGGCCATCTTTGCGCGGCTGGTGAACCCCATCTTGATGCCGATGCGCCGCTCGCCACGCTGGTAGCGACGCCCGAGCGAAGCGGCCTGGACCCGGTAGGCGTCCGCGATCGACAGCGGCTCGTCGAGTTGTGCTGTCGCCTCGGCGTGACGTGCGGCATCATCGAGCCGCGCGGCGATGTCCATCACTTCAAGCATCGGCGTCTTCCTTCCTGGTTCGCGCCATATCGAGCGCGACGTCGACGATCATGTCCTCCTGCCCGCCAACCATCTTACGGCGGCCGAGTTCAATCAGAATGGCACGCGTGTCGAGACCATGATCGGCCGCCGCCTTCTCGGCGTGGCGGAGGAACGATGAATAGACCCCGGCATAGCCCAGGGTGAGCGTTTCGCGGTCGACCCGGACCGGCCGATCCTGCAGGGAACGGACGAGGTCCTCGGCGGCGTCCATCAGCGCGAACAGGTTGCAGCCGTGCTGCCAGCCGTAGACGTCGGCCGCGGCGATGAACACCTCCAACGGCGCGTTGCCCGCGCCCGCGCCCATGCCGGCAAGGCTCGCGTCGACCCGGACCGCCCCATTCTGGATGGCGACGATCGAGTTGGCGACGCCTAGCGAAAGATTGTGGTGGGCGTGTACACCGCGATGGGTTTCGGGATTCAGGACACGGTCGTACGCCTGACACCGCGCGGCGTAGCCATCCATCGTCAGGGCGCCCCCGCTGTCGGTCACGTAGACGCAGTGGGCGCCATAGCTCTCCATCAGCTTAGCCTGCTGCGCGAGCGGTTCGGGATCGGACATGTGGCTCATCATCAGGAAGCCGGACACATCCATGCCGAGCCCCCTGGCGTACTCGATATGCTGCCTGGCGACATCGGCTTCGGTGCAGTGGGTCGCCACCCGCACCGAACGCACGCCGAGATCATAGGCTCGCCTGAGATCGTGGATGGTGCCGATTCCCGGCAACAGCAGTGTCGTCAGGACGCTGTGCTCGAGCACCTCGGCGACCGCGCCGATCCATTCCCAGTCGGTATGCGCGCCGAAGCCGTAGTTGAACGAGGAGCCGGACAGTCCGTCGCCATGTGCCACCTCGATCGCGTCGACGCCCGCCGCATCCAGCGCCTGGGCGATCGCCACGACTTGTGGCAGGCGGTATTGATGACGGATCGCGTGCATGCCATCGCGCAGCGTCACGTCCTGGATGTAGAGCTTCTGGGTCCGCGGATCAAAGGTCATGCCGCGAGCCTATCGCGCGTACGCAGCGCGATCCGCTCCGCCGTGCGCAGCGCCGCCGAGGTCATGATGTCGAGATTGCCGGCATAAGCGGGAAGGTAATGCGCCGCGCCTTCGACCTCGAGGAAGACGGTGACCTTGAGGCCGGTGAACTCCCCGTCCATCTCCGGAATGCGCAGCGGGCGATTAGAGCCGATATGCTCGATCTGAACCGCCTGCTTGAGCCGGTAACCCGGCACGTAGCCGCTCACCTCCGCAACCATGGCCTCGACTGACGCGACGATCGCGTCGTGGTCAGCGTCGTCGGTCAGGCAATAGACGGTGTCCCGCATTATCAGCGGCGGCTCGGCCGGGTTGAGGATGATGATCGCCTTGCCGCGATCCGCGCCGCCGACCGCGACGATCGCCTGCGCCGTCGTCTCGGTAAACTCGTCGATGTTGGCGCGCGTGCCGGGTCCCGCCGATTTCGACGCGATCGACGCGACGATCTCGCCGTAGAGCACGTGCGCGACCCGGTTGATCGCCGCGACGATCGGGATCGTCGCCTGTCCCCCGCACGTGACCATGTTGACGTTAGGCGCGTCGAGCGTGTCGCCGCCATTGACCGGGGGAATGGTGTACGGCCCGATGGCCGCCGGCGTCAGGTCTATGACGCGTTTGCCGGCGGCGAGCAGCACCTCGCTGTGGCGCCGATGGGCAGAGGCCGAGGTCGCGTCGAAGACGATCTCGATATCGGAGAAGCCGGGCATGGCGACGAGGCCGTCGATGCCCTCCGCGGTGATCGGCACGCCCATTCGCGCGGCGCGCTGCAGCCCGTCCGACGCGGGGTCGATGCCGACGAAGGCTCCCATTTCGAGCGTATTCGACAGGCGCATCACCTTGATCATCAGATCGGTGCCGATATTGCCCGAGCCGATGATCGCGACCTTGGTCTTGGCGGTCATCGCGCGAACCCCACGCGGACCGATCCCAATCCTTCGATCCGCGCCTCGATCCGATCGCCCGGCTCGACCGCGACCATCGGCCCGAGCGCCCCCGACAGGACGATGTCTCCCGCGTCGAGCGGGTGGCCGACCGCGGCCATCTTGCGCGCCAGCCAGCCGAGCGCGTGGAGCGGATTGCCGAGGCAGGCCGCCCCCGCGCCGAACGACACCGGCTCGCCGTTCTTCTCGAGGACCATGCCGCAGAGCCGCAGGTCGAGATTCTCGACGGCGACCGGGGTGGTGCCAAGCACGAACAGGCCGGAGGACGCGTTGTCGGCAATGGTGTCGACGATCCCGATCTTCCAGTCGGCGATTCGGCTGTCGACGATCTCGATCGCCGGCAGCGCATAAGCGACCGCACCGAGCAGTTCGGCGGTCGTCAGCCGCGCGACATCCACCGGCCGGTCGATCACGAACGCGATCTCGGCTTCGACCTTCGGCTGGAGAAGGCGACCGGCGACGACCGAGTCGTCGTCATCGACGGCCATGTCGGCGAACAGGATGCCGAAGTCCGGCTGATCGACGCCGAGCTGTTTTTGGACTGCTTTCGCCGTCAACCCGATCTTCGCCCCGACCGGGACGCGTCCCGCGGCGATCCAGAACGCGGTATTGGCCGCCTGGATGGCGTAGGCGTCGTCTATCGACGCCCCGGGCACCGCCGTTTGCAGCGGCGGAATTGCGCCCGCGCCATAGGCTTCGCGCAGCCGCGCCGCGTGGGCGGCCGCGTCGACTCCGGGCCGGCTCAGTTCGATGGTCGCCATTCAGGATCCTCGCCGCAAAGATAGTCCCACATTCGCTCGTAGAGGCCGCCGGCGCGTACGGCGCGCAGCGCGACCTCCTCGGGAGTGTATTCGACCGCATCACTCCGCACCGGGAGGACGGCGAGCTCGAGGCGCGCGGCGTCCTCGAGGAAGAAGGCGTGCGCCGCCGCCTCCACGATCGTCTCACCGACGCAGACGCAGCCGTTCCCGGCGAGGACGATAACGCGCGAGTCTCCGAGCATTTCGGCCAACCGTTCCGCCGCCGCATCGTCGCGGACCAGTGCGACGCCCGGCCACAAGGGCGGCGCGGGGGCGAAATAGCTGCCAAGACCATGAAGCGCCCGCGGCGTGCGGCGCAGCGCCGACAGCGCCATCACGGCTGGCGGCTGGACGCGCACGATCCCGCCGACCGTCGGCCGCCGGCGATAGATTTCGCGGTGGATGCGCACCTCGGGCAGCGCGCGGGGCGGCAGCGGTGCATCGAGACGCACCTCGACGCCGCGCTCATCATTGCCGACCAGCCCGAGCGGGACGGGCGGCGTGACGAGGAAGCGGTCGCCGTCGAGGCGCACGCTGGCATGACCATAGGCATGGGCGAGGCCATGTCGTGCCATCGCTCGCGCCGCCATGCGCAGCTCGCGCATGCCTCAGGCCGCCTGCGCCAAAGCGCTCTTGGTGTTGAACTCGGGGATGTCGGGCTCCGACCCCCACATGCAGAAGCTCGACGGCTTGAGCGGGAACTGGCGAGGGACGTACGTCTTCTCGTCCTCGGCGGTGATCAAGCGCACACCGGTCGAATATTCGTAGATCATGTCGTCGGGCCCCTGGAAATAGAGGAATCGAGCCCCAGAGGTCGGGTGCCGGCCGGGGCCGAAGACGATCCGGACGTTCTGTTTTTGAAGGTGGTAGAAAGAGCGCATGACGTCGTCATGGCTATCGACCTGAAAGTTGACGTGCTGGATGCCGGCGAATGCCGACGGGAACAGCGCAATCTTGTGGTGGACGTCGTCGATCCGCAGCAGCGCCGCGTCGCCGATCCAGTCGGATACCTTGGCCGAAAGCAGGCTGGTCCAGAACGCCTCGTCGCGGCGAGGGTCGGCGGTGCGCATGCCGATATGGCTGAACGACGTGATGCCGGCGTCGCGATGCGGAACGTAGCGCCGACCGCTGTGGTGCGGGCGGGCGACGAGATCGATCGTGTTCCCGGTCGGGTCCTTGACCGTGATAAGCGCACCGACCCGGCGACGCTCGCGTTCCTCGGCATTGCCGGCACGTACCGGCACGCCGGCCTGCTCGAACTCGGCAGCGGCGCGGTCGAGGTCGTCGATACTCCGGACCTCGAATCCGGCGACGTGGCCCGAACTGCGGCCCTTCGTGTAACAGACGTTGTGCTCACGGTCGTCGCCGCGCAGATAGGCGGACGACTGGTCACGCTCGACGAGTTCGAGTCCCAGAACCTCGGTGGCGAAGCGCACGCTGGTATCCAGATCGTCGCTGCCGATCCGGACGTAGCGAATGTCATGCAGGTCGGCCATCTTAGTCGCCCTTGTTGAGCGTCGACGCGGGCCGTTGGAACTTGCGGCTCATATGACCGACGCCGCTCTGGTCGCCAAGCTCGAACCCCCACGAATAGCCGCCCTCTGGGTTCGCGAGGACCTCCCACGCATTGTCGTCGAGGTCCCAGAAGTAGAAGCAATAGGTGCCGTGCTGGATCGCCGGCCTGGTGATCTTGTGCAGACCCCACTTTTCGGCGTCGCGCTTGACGACTTCCCACGCGGCATCGACCTCGGCTTCGGTTCCGACGTCGAGGCCATTGTGATTGAGGAACGGCATGTCGGCCTTCGTGCCCTTTGGGCTCTGCACGACGACGATGATCTGCTTGCCGCCGAGCCGCGCCCAGAACGAGACGTCGGCCATTTGCACGGTCTCGAAGCCGAGAAATTCGTCGAAGAAGCGGCGCGTCCGCTTCACGTCGCGCGCTTCGAGCGTGGCGTGACTGAAGAAGTTCAGCTTGAGTGCGGGTTCCGCCTTGTCGGTCGGGATCGTTGCCGGTTCAGCGGTTGTCGCCATCGTGTCTCTCCTCTACAACTTGATGCAGATATTGGTCGGCTCGGAATAGAAGTTGATCGAGTGCTCTCCGCCCTCGCGCCCGACGCCCGACAGCTTGGTGCCGCCGAACGGCGTCCGCAGGTCGCGCAGGAACCAGCAATTCACCCAGCTGATGCCGACCTCCATCGCCTTGCCGACGCGGTGGGCGCGCGACAGGTTAGTCGTCCAGACCGAGCTCGCGAGGCCGTAATCGGTGTCGTTGGCCAAGCGTACCACCTCGTTCTCGGTATCGAACGGAGCGATGTGGCAGCAGGGGCCGAAGATCTCTTCGCGACAGACGGTGGCATCGGGACCGAGCCCGGTCCAGATCGTCGGCTCTACGAAGAAACCGCCGGCGGCGTCGCCGGCCAGTGCGGGTACGCCGCCGCCGGTCACGACGGTCGCGCCGTCCCGCGCCGCCGCCGCATAGTAGCCTAGAACCTTGTCTCGGTGCTCGGCCGAGATCAACGGGCCGAGGCTGGTGCCGGCATCGTGCGGCAGGCCCGGCGTGAGCGCTTCGGCCTTGGCCTTCATCCCGGCGACGAAGCGGTCGAACACGGCACGCTCGACGTACATGCGCTCCGGCGCGAGGCAGACCTGGCCGGTGTTGAGGAAGGCCGCACGCGACAGGCCGGCGATCGCCGCGTCGAGATCGGCATCGGCGAAGACGATCGCGGCATTCTTGCCGCCGAGTTCGAATGAGAGCGCCTTCACCGTTGGCGCCGCCGCTCGCATGATGGCGGATCCGGTCCGCGTCTCACCGGTGAACGTTATCGCGCGGACGCCGCGATGAGTTGTCAGCAGTTCGCCCGCCGAGTCGGGGCCGAATCCGTGGACCACGTTGAACGCGCCGTCGGGCATGCCGACAGCCGCCATCACCTCGCCCAGCAACGTAGTGGTCGACGGAGTCTCCTCGCTCGGCTTGACGATCACGGCGTTGCCGCACGCCATCGCGGGGGCAACCTTCCAGGTCATCAGCAGTAACGGCAGGTTCCACGGCGAGATGACCGCGACGACGCCGAGTGGCTTCCTGACCGCGTAGTTGAGCGCTTTGCCGCCGTCCGGCGTGTCCATTTCGAACGTCTCGGTCGAGAGATTGGCGATCGTATCCGCGAAGACGCGGAAATTGGCGGCGCCGCGTGGGATGTCCAGATGATGAGCGAGCTCATAGGGTTTGCCTGTGTCGGCGATCTCGGCCTCGAGAAAGTCGTCGAAGCGCGACTCGATGCCGGTGGCGACTGCGACGAGGAGCGCGCGACGTTTGGCGAGCGGCATCGTCCCCCAGTCGCCGGCGACGGCCTTCCTGGCGGCGGCCACCGCCTGATCGATGATCGCCGCGTTCGCCTCGTAGGCGCGGGCGTGGACCCGCCCGGTTGCGGGATCGATAATGTCGAACGGCGCGCCGCCATCGATGAACCGTCCGCCGACGAAATTGCGCAACTCGCGGATAACCGGGGCACCGACGGTGCCGGCCCGGTTTTTGATTGCCATGTCGCTCATCGGCCACTCCGTCGCTTCGAAGGGCGTATACGTCCCAAATTGTGGATGCACAATAGGTCGGTCTTGCACAGCGTCTAATCGTCCTGAGCAGCCTTGGTGGCAAAGCGCAGGCTGGCTCGGAGACTCCTCGTGTCGTGCTCGGGGGCCAACGCGGCCAGCACTTCGAGCGCCGTGCGAGCCAGATGCCGCGCTGCCAGCTCCGCGGCTCGGCCGGCATCGCCGCTGAGCATTGCCTCGAACAACGCGCGGTGCTCGGTCTCGCCGCGCTGCCACCAGCCGGCGCGGTGTTCGCCCTTGTAGGCCGACTGGTAACGCGCGCTGCGCAGTTCGAGCTCGCGTAGATCGGCGACGTACGGTGCGCCCGCGGCGGACACGATCAGGCCATGCAGGTCGCGATGGAGCGATTGCCACGTGCCGAACTGATCGTGCGAAGCATCGCCTTCGAGCGATTCGATCACCGCGCGCAGTCGCGCGATCAGGGCGGGCGTCAAGCGCTTCGTCGTCAACGCGACACCGAACGACTCGAGCAGGATCCGCTTCATATAGAGCGACTCGATGTCGTCCGGATCAAATCCGATCACACGGCTGCGCAGGTTCGGCTCGCTCGACACGAGGCCGCCCTCCTGGAGCATCCGCATCGCCTCGCGCACCGGCGTGCGGCTGACCTCGAGCGCGCGGGCAACGTCGACCTGCGACAGGATTGTCCCGGGCTTCAGCTTCCCGTCGAGGATGGCCGTGCGAAGTGCGTCATGCACTTCCACCGCGGCGCGCCGACCTTCGCCGCGGGCAAGAGGCTGGAGAAGGTTGGGTGGGAGCGACATGAGATTTGGACTGCGCGTGGACCGGTCGATCATCATCAACGATTTCCTCCTTCGGGTCGAGGTTGGTCTCCCAGCTCCAGAATACGGATCCGGAGGGATGTATAAGTCCTATGTTGACAGACCGCCCCAGTCGGGCAAAGGTGTATCCACTTGAAGCGTTCTTGAGAAGCGTGTCAGGAGACGGGGATGATCTGGATCGGTCGAATTCGTGGAGGTAGCGCATCCGCGCTCGCCGTGCCCATCCGCTCCCTGGTCCGCTTTCGCAAATTTGGGGGGAGCCTGAAATGATCGATCCTAGGCGCAAAGCTGGACTCTACGCGATCGTCGGACTTGCTGCGTTCGCCCTTGGCGACGTCGCGGGAGCGCAGTCCTCACCGCCTGCACCGATCGCCGGCCAGGCCGCGGGCACGCAGACGACGGGCGGCACGGCGACGACCGACGCTCCGCCGCCGGTGCCGACCGGCCCCGCCGCGCCGAACGCCTCCCCCGACACCCAGTCGGCCGAAAGCGGACTCGCCGATATCGTCGTGACGGCGAACAAACGCAGCGAGAACCTCCAGCGCACGCCAGCCGCGATCACTGCTATCACCGGCGCCGCCCTCGCTCAGGCCGGCGTAACCACTCTGACGGCCGCGCAAGAACTGATCCCGGCGGCGCGCTTCCATCAGGAAGGCAATACCGTGCAGGTCTTTCTGCGCGGGGTCGGCTCCAATCTCGACTTCGTCAACGTCCAGCCGTCGGTGGCCTTTAATTTCAATGGCGTCTTCATCCCGCGCGAAGGCACTAGCGTCGGGCTTTACGACGTCGATCGCTTCGAGGTACTGCCCGGTCCGCAGGGAACGCTGTACGGGCGGAGCGCGATCGGCGGCACCGTCAACGTCAGCTTCAATCGCCCCGAGTTCAAGGACAGTGTCAGCGGGCTGTTGGAAGCCGGCAACTATAATCTCGCACACGCGACGCTGATGGGCAACCTAGGCGTCTCGGACAAGTTCGCTGTGCGCCTGTCGCTCGATGGCACGTATCGTGACGGCTATGAGGTAACCGGATCGGACTCGCGGAAGGACTTCTCCGCCCGGCTTAGCACCCTGTGGCAGCCATCAAGCGACCTAACCGTCTACTGGTGGGGCTATACTGCCCAGAAATACGGCCACACGCCCAATCTCGTGAACAAAGGATCGACGCCCATCCTCGGTGCCGACGGAAGTCTGCAGGGCTTCGCCTATAATGAAGGCGCGTTCCTGACGGCTAATCCGTACAACGACACGCGCCCCGGACCGTTGGCATCGACCGCTATCTTCGGCCAGCCGACGACGGCCATACAGCATTATGACAACTGGGCCACCGGGGCGCAGATCGACCTCAAGCTCGGCCACAACATCACGCTGACCTATATACCCGGCTACGTCTTCCTCGATTCGACCGACAAGCTCTACTGGCTCGGTGTGCTTCCCGCCTATCAGCAGGCGATCTATCACGAGACCACCCACGAACTGCGGCTGTCGGGCGACACCGGCAAGCTGAATTGGCTGGCCGGGCTCTACGGCTACAGCACAGTACAGAGTGGCGAGGCGCTGGTCGGGACGACGGTTGGCCCTGGTGGCCCCGCGGTTGCAGGCACGCCGTTCCCGTTCCATTCGAGCAACGTGCAGCGCAATCTCTTGCGTGGCGCGGCGGTGTTCGGCCAGGCGACCTATTCCGTCACCGACCTCCTGCGCCTCACGGTCGGCGGTCGCTACGGCATCGACAACGTAAAGGCGCACGGCATTTCGCTCGACGATCAGGTCACCCCGTATACTTTCGACGGAACTGACCACCGGTTCGACTACAAGCTGGGCGCGCAGTACGACATCGCGCCGCGCATCATGCTCTACGTTCAGTACCAGACCGGCTATCAGCCCGAGACCTTCAACGAGGTTGCCGACCTGCCGGGCAGATCGAACCTCGTGAAGACCGGTACGCTGCAATCGATCGCGGGCGGCTTCAAGGCTCGCTTCTTCGACAATACGCTGCAAGTGAACGATGAGGTTTTCTACTCCACTTATCACAACCTCGCGCAGCAGGCGTATGACGCGTCGAAACTGTTCAACCCGATCTTCAATGCCGGCAAGGTGACGATCCCCGGCAATCAGCTCGATATCTTGTGGCAACCGACGCGCGATGACCGGATCAACCTGTCGGTCAGCTACATCAAGGACCGCAACAAGGACTTTGTTACGCCGAGCGGCCAAAGCTTCAACGGCCTTGCCGGCCCTTACGCCGCCGACTGGACGATTAATGGCGGGGTTAGCCACGATTTCCAGATGACCCGCGGCTATGTCCGCGCGGAGACCGACGCTCGGTTCGAAAGTTCGTGGTTCGCCGACTATGTCCATAATCCCGGCACGCGGCAGGAGCCCTACGCCAAGCTCAATGCCACACTCACCTATTACGGGGAGAGCGGTCGCTGGAACGCAGGCCTATGGGGTCGAAACCTGACCGATAAAACGGTGATCGCCGCCACCGCCGCAGCCGGTATCCCGGGCCCGGCAACAGCTTACCTCGACGAACCGCGTACCTACGGCGTCCGCGCGGGGTTCAAGTTCTGATGGCCGCGCTCGACGGCAAGGTTGTCATCGTCACCGGTGCCGGCGGCGGCATCGGCTCCGCGGCGGCGCTTGTCCTCGCCGCGGCGGGAGCGCGGCTGGTGTTGAGCGACAATGACCGGAACGCAGGCGAGTCTGCCGCCGCGGCGGTGACCGCGGCCGGTGGTGAGGGCATCTTCCTTCCTGCCGATCTCGCGTCGGAAGACGACATCGTCGCGCTCGTTGCGCGCACGGTCGCGACCTGCGGCCGGCTCGACGGTGCCTTCAACAACGCCGGCGTCGAGCAACGCAACAAGCCGCTTGATGCGCTGACACTCGACGAGTGGAACCTAGCCATCCGGATCGACCTCACGGCGGTGTTCCTGTGCATCAAGCATCAGGTTCGGGCAATGCTGGCCGGTGGTGGCGGAGCGATCGTCAACACGGCGTCGTCGCTCGGTCAGGTTGGGCTCGCGGGCGCCGCGGAATACTGCGCCGCGAAACACGGCGTGATCGGCGTGACCCGCGCCGCCGGTGCGGACTATGGTGCCCGCGGCGTGCGGGTCAACGCGGTCCTGCCCGGCATCACCGCGACGCCGATGATCGAACGGCTGAGCGGCGACCCGCAGCTGGCGCAGGTCTTCGAGGGACTGAAGCAGCGGCATTCTATGCACCGCTTCGGGCGTCCCAGCGAGGTCGGCGACGCGGTGGTCTGGCTGCTGTCCGACCAGGCCTCGTTCGTCAACGGCGCCGCTATCGCCGTTGACGGCGGATATCTGTCGATTTGAGCGAAAAGGTAGCCAATGTACACCTTGTCTTATGCCACCCTGGTCAACCCGCCGGGCGAGGAGCCGGTGCTGACCCGCGAACAGGTCTGGCGTGGCTTAGAGATGAAGGCGGAGAACGCGCTGCCCTTCGTTCCCGGCATGACGAAATGTCAGATCGTCGAGCGGCACGACAACTTCATCGTGCGCGACGTGACCTTCGCCGGGTCGTCGCATCGCGAGAAGATCCTGCTGCACAAGCCGGTGCAGGTCCAGTTCGAGCGGGTCGGCGAGAACGGGTTCATCCAGAACACGATCTCGGATTCGGCGGACGGTCTGTGGCTCACCTTCACGTTCGGCCTCAACTTCCCGGGAACAGAGCCAGGGTCCGAGGCAGAGACGGTGAAGGGTGACGAGATGAAGGGCAGCTACGTCGGCGCTGTCGCCGCGACGCTCGCCCGCGTCCGGCAGATGGTCCGCGACGGGGAGCTATAGCCATGGCGCCCGTCACAAGCGACGACTGGGCCTCCGACTTTTTTCGCGACGCCGACAGCTTCGAGCTGCCGCGGCTGGTCGCCTGGTTCGCCGACGACGTCGAGGTGCGCTTCGGCAACGCGCCCGCGATCATCGGCAAGGCGGCGGCCGAAGAGGCTTTTCGCGGTTTCTGGTCGACGATCGCCGGCATGCGCCACCGCCGCGAGGCGCTCGTCGCCGACGGCGACATGGCGGCGCAGTTCAGCCAGGTGACCTATGTCCGCCACGATGGCAGCGAGGCGACGATGCCGGTCGCCAGCCAGTTGCGCCGCGTCGGACCGGGGAAGATTGACCGCCTCTGGATCGTGATCGACATGGCTCCTCTGTTCCAGGCGGCGATGTGATGGACCTGACCCGCCGACTCGCAGGGAAGACGTGCATCGTCACGGGCTCGGGCGGCTCGATCGGCCGCGCCACCTGCCTGCGCTTTGCCGCCGAAGGCGCCAACGTCGTCGGCTGCGACGTTGCTTCTGCGAATGCGGAGGAGACTGTGCGGCTCGTGGCCGCGGCCGGCGGCACCATGATCTCGGTCCACCCCGCCGACCTGACCGACAAGACGGCATGCGCGAAGGTGGTTGCAACCGCCACAGATCGCTTCGGCGCGGTTGACGTCCTCTTCAACAACGGGGCGATGGCGTACTTCGACTGGATTGACTCGATCGACGACGATACGTGGTACAAGACGATCAACCAGGAACTCGACCTCGTCTTCCTGATGACGCGCGCGGTCTGGCCCGAGCTGGTCAAGTCGAGGGGTAACATCGTCAACGTTGCCTCGTTGTCCGCTTGGGCGGGAATCGAGCGTCTGCCCGGCATCGCCCACGCCTCGGCCAAGGGGGGCGTCCTCGCGATGACCCGGCAGGTGGCGATGGAGGGGCGCACGCACGGCATCCGCGCTAATTCGGTCTCACCCGGCACGATCGAGACCAATCAGACGCGGATGATTCTCGACGACGCCGAGTGGAGCCGGGTCCAGCTCGGCCGCGCGATGATGAACCGCATGGGCCAGCCCGACGAGGTGGCGAGCGTCGTCGCCTTTCTAGCGAGCGACGATGCCTCCTACGTCACCGGCACCGACGTCGCGATCGACGGCGGCGTGCGGGCATGGTGAACCGATAATCAGCGGAGGGACGGCCATGGTCCGCGATCACTGGATCCTTGAGCGGTTTCGCGCGGTCGATCGCAAGGATATCGACGGATTCATCGACATGCTGACCGACGACCACCGGTTCGTCTTCGGCGCGCGCCCGCCGGTTATTGGCAAGGACGATGCCCGCGCCGTGGTCAACCATTTCTGGACGATGATCGGAAGATTGCGCCACAATATCTGGCGATTGACCGAGGCAGGCGACCTGATCTTCGTCGAGGCGAATGTCGATTACGAACGCCTCGACGGCAAGGTCGTCACGGCGCCGTGTTGCGATGTCATCCGCACGCCCGGGCGGCTGCTATGCGAACAGCGGGCGTATCTCGACCAAGCTGAGGTGTTCGCCGAGGTGGTCGCGGGGAACCGCCGGTGGGACGATGGCTGCGCCGCGTCCGATGGCGATGCGGTCGTCTCGGGAGATCGGCCGTGATCGGCCGAGCCGCTTCGCTCTCGGACTGGAGCTGCTACTCTGGGACACCGGAGGAGAGCCTCGCGCGGTTCGAGGCGGCGCGTGGCGCGCCCGCACATAGCGACGCCCACGACGGCTTTGCGCTGTTGCTCGACTATCGCGCCGTGCGCAAGGCGATGTCCGATCACCGCCGCTTTTTGTCGGAGCCGCAGGTCCTGCGACCGATGCTGCCGCGTAAGGCGATTCCGGCGCTCGAGATGGACCCGCCGCGGCACGCGACTTGGCGCGCGATCTTCAGTCGCGCGCTGGCGCCCGGCACCGATGCGCGGATGGCCCCGTTCATCCGCGACGACATTTATCGCCACCTGGCGCGACTCGCGCCCCTCGGCAGTTGCGATATCATCGCCGAGCTGTGTGAGCCCGTGCCAGCCGAGACGATTTGTCACCTGATGGGGATCGATGATGACCGGGTCCCGGCCATCCGTCATGCCGCAATTGCGATGTTCGCCGCGCAGGGTGACCCCGAGCTGTTCGGGCAGCGCCAGGCTGCGTTTGGCGCGCTGACCCTGGCCGAGGTGGTCGACCGTCGCCGGCAGCCACGCGACGACTATCTAACCTCGCTCGCCGCGCTAGAGGTCAAGGGCCGGGCCCTCGACGATGATGACTATATCGTCCTGTTCGCCGCGTTCCTCGGTGCCGGGCATCATTCGACGACGTCGGCTATGGCCAGTCTGGTCCTTGCATTATTTGGCGACCCCGCGCTGCGCGACCGGATCAATGCCGACCGCGGCCTCGTCGCGCGCGCGGTCGAGGAGACGCTACGTCTCTACCCGCCGTTCTACGGTTTCTTTCGCCGGACCACGTGCCCGGTCGAGGTCGAAGGCACCGCGCTCGCGGCCGGCCAGGATGTGTACATGGGCTGGGCGGCCGCCAACCGCGATCCGGCACAATTCGCGACACCCGCGGCGTTCGACATCGATCGCTCGTCGACGAACCATCTCAGCTTCGGCTGCGGGATCCACAGCTGTCCCGGAGCCGCGCTCGCACGCATCGAACTGCGTCTGCTGCTCGAAACACTGCTCGACACGCTTCCCGATCTCGCGATCGATGGCCCGGTCCCACCGTTTGCCTTCGGGGGCGGTGATTATTGCTATCTGCCCGCGCTGCCGGTCCGCTTCGCGCCCAAAAACCTTGGAGATCTCACATGACCGACGGCGACAAGCTGGCGCTTCTATGGGACGAGCGGGCGATCACCAAGACCATGCTCAGCTTCGGCCGGGCGCTCGACACCGGCAATTGGCCACTCTACCGGTCAACCTTCACCGATACAATACTCGTCGATTTCAAGCGATTAACCGGATCAGACGAAATCCACGTCGCCGCCGACGACTGGACCGAGTTCGCCGAGCACATCTTGACGCCGGTCCGCCGCCACCATGTCTATTCGAACTTTCACATCGACGTCGATGGCGATCGCGCCTTTGCGGTCGTGTATATGACTGCGCGCCATTGGAAGGCGACAGACATGGGCGTGTCCGAGTATAATCAATATGGCTGGTATGACGTTCATTTCGTCCGGCACGACGAGAAATGGCTGATCACCCGGATCAAGCATGACTTCCAGTGGGTATCGGGCAATAACGCGCTGTTCGACATGACCGAGCCCGGTCTTGCCGGATCGATGGGCCGCGTATTCAGTGACGATAATCGCGCCGCGGCCAGAGCGGCGCTCGCTCTATGAGCCGCCCCGAAGGCTCGACGCAGTCCCCGCGCTACGACTTTCTGCCGATCACGCGCCGCACGCCCGTCCACTTCCCCGGCGGTAAACGGTTGGCTGTGATGATCTACGTTAACATTGAGCATGTACCGTTCGGCTGCGGCGAGCCCGCACATGCGATCTACCCCGGCACGATCGGCATGACGCACGACATCCTCAATCACGGCTGGCGCGACTATGGCAATCGCGTCGGACTTTGGCGGATCATGGCCGCCATGGACGCGACCGGTTTCCGAGGTACCGTCAATCTCAATAGCGATGTCTGTCGCGAATTTCCGGAGATCATCGAGGCGGGCAACAGCCGCGACTGGGAGTGGGGCATCCAAGGCGACAACAACACCGGCGTTCATTCACGCATGGGCGAGGAGGAGGAGCGTGCCTTCTTCGCGCACAACATGGATATAATCCAGCAAGCGACCGGCACCCGCCCACGCGGTTGGCTTGGCATGTACCTATCGGAAAGCCCGCGCTCGCCCGATATCGTCCGCGCAGCAGGCATCGAGTACGTCTCGAACTACGCACACGACGAGCTACCGGTGCCGATGCGGACGGAGCACGGCATTCTCCTGACTATGCCGTATACGCTTGAACTGAATGACGTGCCGGCGATCCTGGGTAAGGGCATCTCGGCACGCGACTTTGGCGAGATGATCCGCGACCAGTTCGACGTGCTCTATGACGAGGCCAAGGTGCTACCGCGCGTCATGTCCCTGTCAATCCATCCGTTCATCACCGGCCACCCGTTTCGGATGAAGCATTTCCGCGCCGCGTTGGACTATATCGTCGGACATGATGACATATGGCTCGCGACTGGCGTCCAGATCAATGACTGGTATCGGGCGAATTGCATGGATTGACGCGGCAGCGTGTATATAAGCAGAATTCCCACTTAGATCGGTTTTCCTATGGGGTAGACCGGCGTTGAAGCTGGACCCCGCTAGTTCACTGCTTAACCCTTATAGTATGCCGGAAGCCGCTATTACCAAGGGGGTCTGATCGGCGCCGATCGGGACCCCTCCTCGAATAAAATAGTCAACAAATACAATCATGCGCCTCGTACTTGGTGAGGTCCCGTTCTAGCGCCGATCCACAGCTTGCCCGCTAACTCACGCGAAAGCCACGACGCCTATTAATAACGGCCTCAATGCAGATCTAAACGAGGGGCCGTCGGAATGCGAAGGACAGGGGCGGCGCAGCCTGAGGGTTATCCGACACCTCCCCAAAACGCATGTTCTTGTTCTATCCCGGGCATTAACGCATTCGGCCCGGCAGGTGTCGGGAATCAAGTGTTTGCCGACAGCCACGCTACGCATGCTATGAGATGTCTTCTCTCAACCATGTGGTGAGAGTGCCGGCCGCTACCTCCGCCGTCCCCTCCGCCGCAAGCGATTCGGAGCCACATTACAGAACGACCGCTTTCCGTCGAAGGAACGGCGAGAGCAGACGCCCGAACGTCGAGCAGCAAGGTGACCCTTGGTTGACGAGATAAGCGCGCGATCGGAAACGACGTTGTTCCGCAAAACGCCTATGCTTCAGCCCAACCTGTTTGTTTGCGTTGAGCAGCAGACGCACGAATTGCGTGAACTCTCGGAGCCGCACTGGTCTCGACGGCGCGTTTCAGCGCATGAGAGCGCGCTTATACGTCGTACCGACGTCGCGGGTGGTGAGCGTAATCTCAGCCCCATCATGGCAATCTACCACTTCTCGGCAAAGGTCATCGGCCGCGGCGCCGGTTCGAGCGCAGTTGCAAGTGCCGCCTACCGCTCGGCGTCGCGGTTGCATGACGAGCGGCTCGACCGTCATCACGACTTCTCGAACAAGACCGGTGTCGTCCATTCCGAGGTGATGCTGCCCGACGGCGCGCCCGAGCGGCTGCGCGATCGCCAGACATTGTGGAATGCAGTCGAAGCCGGCGAAAACCGGAAGGACGCGCAACTGGCGCGCGAGGTCGAGTTCGTCATCCCGCGCGAGCTGAGCCGCGAGCAGGGCGCCGCGCTCGCCCGCGAATTCGTGGCGAAAGAGTTCGTCGCCCGCGGCATGGTCGCCGACCTCAACGTGCACTGGGACATCGGCAGCGATGGCCAGGCGAAGCCACACGCGCACGTCATGCTGACCATGCGTGAAGTGGGACCGGACGGCTTCGGCGCAAAGCAGCGCAACTGGAACGCGACCGCGCTGCTGCAGAGCTGGCGCGAGCAGTGGGCGTCGCACGTCAACGACCGGCTGCAATCGCTAGGCATCGAAGCGCGCATCGACCACCGCAGCTACGAAGTGCAGGGCATCGACCTCGAGCCGCAACACAAGATCGGTGCGGCGGGCGCGCGCCGGCTCGAGTGCGGCGAGGACGCCGAGCGCGCCGACGAGCATCGCGCCATTGCGAAGAGCAACGGGGCGAAGATCCTCGCCAACCCCGAGGTCGGCCTCGACACGCTTACCCGCACCCAGGCGACCTTTACGACCCGCGATCTCGTGCTGTTCGCCCACCGCCATTCGGACGGCAAGGAGCAGTTCGACCAGGTGTTGGCGGCAATGCGCGGGTCGGACGCGCTGCTCGCGTTGGGCCGTGATGGACAGGGCAATGAGCGGTTCACCACGGTCAGCATGCGCAGCGCCGAGGAGGGGCTAGCGAAGAACGCGGAGGCACTGGCTCGCGCAGCGCATCGGGTGTCGAGCTTTGCCGTCGAGCGCGTCGTTCGCGCGGCGGCGGCACGCGGGCTGGTGCTTGGTACCGAGCAGCGCCGCGCGCTCGAGCATGTGACCAAGGCAGCAGGGTTAAGTCTCGTCGTCGGCTATGCCGGCGCGGGCAAGTCGGCGATGCTCGGCGTCGCTCGTGAAGCCTGGGAGGCGGCGGGGTACACCGTGCGCGGCGCGGCGCTGTCGGGCATCGCCGCGGAAAACCTCGAGGGGGTTCGGGCATCGCCGCGCGCACCATCGCCAGCCTCGAACACGGTTGGGTGCGCGACCGCGACCGGCTGACACCGCGCGATGTCCTCGTCGTCGACGAGGCAGGGATGATCGGCACGCGCCAGCTCGGCCGGGTGCTGGCCGAAGCCGCAAACGGCGGTGCCAAGGTCGTCCTCGTCGGCGACGTCCAGCAGCTGCAGGCGATTGAGGCCGGCGCGGCGTTTCGGCTTCTTGCGGAACGCTATGGCGCCGCCGAAATATCCGAGGTGCGGCGGCAGTCCGCGTAATGGATGCGCGACGCGACGCGCGCGTTCGCCACTGGCCGCACGGGCGAGGCGATCGCCGTGTACGGCAATGCCGGCATGGTCCACGCCGCCGAGACGCGCGACGCGGCGCGCACGGCGCTGATCGAGCGCTGGGACGCCGAACGGTAGGCCGAGCCGGCGCAGTCACGGATCATCCTCACTCACACAATACGGAGGTGTCGATGCTCAACCAGGCTGCACGCGCCAAGCTCGCCGAGCGCGGCGAACTGGGGATCCATGTCACTGTCGCGACCGAACGCGGCGCGCGCCAATTCGCCGAGAATGACCGCATCCTGTTCCTGCAGAACGAGCGCAGCTTCGGCGTCAAGAACGGCAGCCTCGGCACGGTCGAAGCCGCCAGCTGCGACAGCCTTGCTGTGCGCCTCGACGACGGGCGGCAGGTGAAGGTCATCCTCAACACCTACGCTCATGTCGATCACGGCTATGCTGCGACCGTCTACAAGACTCAGGGGATGACGGTCGACCGCACCCATGTGCTAGCAACGCCCGGGCTCGACGCGCACGCGACCTACGTCGCGCTGTCGCGCCATCGCGACGGCACCGCGCTGCATTACGGTCGCGACGACTTCGCCGACGAGGGCCAGCTCCGCCGCACGCTGTCGCGCGAGCGCCCGAAGGATATGGCGATGGACTATGAGCCGCGCGGTTCTACGCCCGCGTCAGCCGCGTCGATCGCGCCGAGCCAGGCAGCCGACAATACTGCTTCACGTCCGAGCAGCCCGGCCGGACCGGCCGCCGACGCCGACCGGGTCGGCGCGCTCCGCGCCATGATTGCTGCGCGGCTCAGTGCGCCGCGTCATACGCCCGAGAGCATCAAGGCGGCGATGACTGCCGCGAAGGCGGCGCCATCGGCCGAGCGCGATCATGATTATGGCGCGGAGCGGTGATCGCGCGCGGCTGGCTCCCTCGGATCACTGCGGCGCCTGCGACGCTGCGATCTACCGTCCGGCCGATGTAGCGCAGAGCCCGTTGGGATCGCGTCACTATCGGCTGTCGTTGTCAACCCGCGACGAGTCTGGTGG
Organism: Sphingomonadaceae bacterium; assembly: GCA_903642255.1. Taxonomy (GTDB): domain Bacteria; phylum Pseudomonadota; class Alphaproteobacteria; order Sphingomonadales; family Sphingomonadaceae; genus Polymorphobacter_B. The sequence goes on from CAHJWP010000012.1 coordinate 26,802, forward strand.
CCACTAGACTGTGCCAGCTGCCCTGACTCTGCGGATAGGGCGATCTTAAGAGAAGAAAAGATATTGCACAGGATCGTAAAACAGGATACAAAGTTCGTACTATACAGCACTCCTAGGCAGTTCTCGGGGAGCAGTATTAGTGTTTAGCTTGGTCGTTCATATCTTTAACTCGGGTTCTGCCTAGACACCCTCTCCGCCACGCCTCGTCGGATGACGCGATGCGGATGGCTATAGGCCGGCGGCGGCCACGGTCCTGCCGTCGCCGGGGATATTGAACTGGGCGATCGTCGAGCGGGTTTCGGGCAGGATGTAGGCGATGCCCTTGGTGCGGCTGAAGGTCGGGCGGATGAAGCCGT
>CAHJWP010000013.1 GCA_903642255.1 Sphingomonadaceae bacterium
TCATACAGCGTGCTAGTTCGCCCTGGCGTGCTATATCGCATGATCGGATACATTCAGATTACTGTCCGAATAGAGCTCCGCGTTGAAGCGCGGACCAATGACGTCAGCCGCCTCGCGCTGGCCATTCCCGGCTGTCCCGAACCCGTCGCTCCGACCCACTGGTCGTTCGGCCAACTCTGCGGACTGGTCGGCGCACCCGCCGGTTACCTTCGCCAGCTGCCCGCGCCGCTCGCCGGCATCAACCTCCAGCACGGACTCGCCTCGCACCGTGCCGAACTAGTCAAGACGCTCGAGGCCGACGACGGGCGGATCGAGCTGCGCGCGGTTACCGGCCCCGACTATGGCCGGATCTGGGATCACGAACTCGTCGAAGCGGTGATGCGCATCGCGGGCGACGGCGTCGGCGACACGCGCTGGAAGGTGCCTGGCACGCTCGACTGGTCGACGATGACCCATAATCCGTTCGTCGAGGTGACGAAGGATACGACGACGCTCTACGCCAGCGACCGCGACGTCTTCATGTTCCTTGTCGACGACACCCACCCGATCGAAGCGGGCAAGCTCCTCAATGGCGATCCCGATCTCTACTTCCGCGGCTTCTACTGCTGGAACTCAGAGGTCGGCTCGAAGACGCTGGGCATGGCGTCGTTCTTCCTTCGCGCCGTCTGCATGAACCGTAACATCTGGGGCGCCGAGGGCTTCGAGGAAGTCTCGATCCGGCACAGCAAGTTCGCCGCGCACCGCTTCGCCCACCAGGCCGCGCCCGCACTCGAACGCTTTGCCGACAGCTCGGCCGGCGCATTCGTGAGCGGCATCCGCGCCGCGCGCGAGCGAATCGTCGCGCGCACCGATGAGGACCGGGAGACATTCCTGCGCAAGCGCGGGTTCTCGAAAGCCGAGACGACGACGATCATCGCCACCGTCCTCGGCGAAGAGGGGCGTCCGCCCGAAAGCATCTACGACTTTGTTCAGGGCATCACCGCCGTCGCGCGCGACCGCCCGCACCAGGACGCCCGCCTCGAGCTTGAGACACGCGCCGCCAAGCTTATGGCGAGCGCAGGGTAGCGCAAATCCGCAAAGCCGCTTCGGCGTCTTTGCGGCTATCCGGTTCTACGCTTCTCCGATGTTCGGTTCTCCGGCCCGCCGCTTCCTAGAGGAAGAGGTGGGCTGGAGTTTCGTGACGGGTTCAGGGTCGAGAGAGAGGCTTTCGGCCGGCCCGTCATGGAGAAGCCCCGTGACCAAGCCCGTCCAGAAGATCGCGCTCAGCACCTCGCGCGACATTCCCTTCGACAAACTGGTGCTCGCCCAATCGAATGTCCGCCACGTCAGGGCGGGCGTCGGCATCGAGCAGCTCGCCGAGGACATCGCCCGGCGCACGCTGCTGCAAAGCCTGACCGTCCGCGCCGTCGTCGGAGAGGACGGTGCCGAGACCGGCATCTACGAAGTGCCTGCAGGCGGGCGCCGGTTCCGCGCGCTCGAACTGCTCGTCAAGCAGAAGCGCCTGCCCAAGACCGCGCCGATCCCCTGCGTGATCCGCGAGTCCGGTCTCGCCGAGGAGGACAGCCTCGCCGAGAACGTCCAGCGCGCGCCGCTGCATCCGCTCGACCAGTTCCGGGCGTTCCTGGCGATGCGTGAGCAGGGCATGGGCGAGGAGGAGATCGCCGCGGCGTTCTTCGTCACCCCAGCCGTCGTCAAGCAGCGGCTGCGCCTCGCCAGCGTGTCGCCAGCGCTGCTCGACGTCTATGCCGAGGACGACATGACGCTCGAACAGCTGATGGCGTTCACCGTCAGCTGCGATCACGAGCGGCAGGATGCGGTGTGGGAGGCGATCCAGCGATCCTACTCGCGCGAGCCGTATGCGATTCGCCGCATGCTGACGGAGGGTGCCGTCCGCGCCACTGACAAGCGCGCGGTGTTCGTCGGGCTCGAGGCGTACGAGGAGGCCGGCGGCACGATCCTGCGCGACCTGTTCCAGGCTGACGATGGCGGCTGGCTGCAGGACCCCGGCCTGCTCGACATGCTCGTCGCCGAGCGGCTACGCGAGGAAGCCGACACCGTCCGCGCCGAAGGCTGGCGCTGGGTCGAGGCGGCACCCGACTTCGCCTACGGCCACACTTATGGCCTGCGCGGGCTGGTTGGCGAACGGCACGAACTGACCGCCGATGAGGAAGCGGCGCGCGAGGCGCTCGTCACGGAGTACGCCGAGATCGAAGCGGCGCATGCCGGCGACGCCGATCTGCCCGAGGAGGTCGATGCCCGGCTCGGCGAGATCGAGACCGCGCTCGAGGCCTATGACAACCGCCCGACGGTCTACCGTCCCGAAGACCTTGCCATCGCCGGTGCGTTCGTCAGCATCGACGGCCAGGGCAAGCTGCGGGTTGAGCGCGGCTATGTCCGGCCCGAGGACGAGGTGCCGATCGCCGCACTTCTCGACGATGGTGCTGCCGGCGGCGACGACAGTGCCACCGCCAGGACTGGCGACGGCGAGCAAGACGGTGACGGTTCGGCCGGCACCGGCGGCATCGTTACCACCGGCACGACCGAGCCCGAGGAAGACGAAGGCCTCAAGCCGCTTCCCGACCGGCTCCTGACCGAACTGACCGCGTGCCGGACGGTGGCATTGCGCGAGGCGATCGGCCGGTCGCCGCAGGTCGCGTTCACCGCCGCGCTTCACGCGCTCTGCCTCAAGCTGTTCTATCACTATGCCCAGGACAGCTGCGTCGAGCTCGACATCAAGAGCGTGTCGTTCGGGTCGGGCGTTCCAGGCCTCAACGACTCGGCGGCCGCACGCGCGATCGACGCCCGGCATCGCGACTATGCCGAGCGGCTGCCGCGCGAACCCGGTGACCTGTGGGATGCGTTGGTCGGGTTCAGCGACGATGACCGCGAGAGCTTGTTCGCCCACTGCATCGCTCACGGGATTAATGCGGTCCATGAGGCCTACAACCGGCGGCCACGCGCTCTCGCGCACGCCGATCGGCTCGCGGCGGCAATCGATCTCGACTTGGCCCAAGCCTGGGTACCCACCGCTGAGAACTTCATCGGCCGGGTGACGAAGGCACGCATCGTCGAGGCAGTCCGCGAAGCCCGCGGTGACGCCGCGGCCGACCGGCTGACGGGCATGAAGAAGCCCGACATGGTCGCGGCCGCCGAGGTGCAGCTCGGCGGCACCGGCTGGCTGCCCGAGCCGCTGCGGACCATCGGCCGGTCGTTCGTGCTGGCCGAGGGCGAGGCCAACGTCGCCGATGCTGGGCTGACCGAGCCCGTCGAAACCACCGCCGACGAGCAGGTCGACGAAACGACGGCAGGCGACGGCGAACGGGCCATCGCCGAAGACGATGCCTTCGTCGACTATGACGACGTCGCGCAGGCCCCCCACGCGATCGCGGCCGAGTAGCCCCCCGACTCGCCGCACACCTGGGCCCGTCGGAAACGGCGGGCCCATTTTTTTGAAAGGCACGAGATGCCGAACACCGCATCCGACCTAGCACGCCGCCTCGCCGAGAACGCCGAGGAGGTGTGTCGGCACTATCTCCCGAACGGTAAGCGCGCAGGCCGCTATTGGCTGATCGGCGACGTCGACAACACACCGGGACGCAGCCTCTACGTGCGGTTGATCGGCACCGGCACCGGTCCCGGTGCGGCCGGTAAATGGACCGATGCGGCGACCGGCGAGCACGGCGACCTGCTCGACCTGATCGCCGGCCGCCAACGGCTGATGACACTGGGCGACACCCTCGACGAAGCGAGGCGTTTCCTCAGTTTGCCAACGTCCGTGCGCTCCGATGACCGGCGTCGCGACCCGGCGTCGACAGGTTCGCCCGAAGCCGCGCGCCGGCTCTTTGCCATGTCCACGCCAGTCGCGGGCACCCTGGCCGAGACCTACTTGCGCAACCGGGGCATCGCCCTTTCGCGGAAGATCAGCCTCCGCTTCCATCCACGCTGCTACTACCGAGCCAACACCGACGACCAAGACGATGTCCCGACCTCGTGGCCGGCATTGATCGCCGCAGTGACCGACCTCGACGGCACCGTAACCGGGGTCCACCGGACGTGGCTCAATCCGTCGGGGCGAGGCAAGGCTCCGGTCGCCACCCCACGTCGTGCAATGGGCCATCTCCTCGGCAACGGCGTGCGGTTCGGCCCTGTCGACGACACGATGGTTGCCGGCGAGGGCATCGAGACGATGCTGTCGCTCGTCCAGGTCTTGCTAGCCTTGCCGAGCATCGCCGCACTGTCCGCCAATCACCTCATCGCGCTCGCGTTGCCGCCAACACTGCGCCGTCTCTACATCGCCCGCGACAACGATCCCGCTGGGGATCACGCGATGCACGCCTTGACCGAACGTGCGCAAGCGGCCGGGATCGAGGTGCGGACGCTGACGCCCCTACTCGACGATTTTAACGACGATCTGCAGAGGCACGGCATCGATGCCATCGCCGCCACAGTGCGCGTTCAGCTGGCTCCGGACGACGTCGCACGGTTCTTGGCCCCTGATGTCGATCATCGCGACATGACGGAGACCCGCCGGACTGACTTCGGTCAATGATCCCGTCTGCCACCGGGCTGAGCGGTTCGCGCCCACGGCCTTCTGAGAGGGCGATCGGACCGGAAGCGGTCCAGGCAGGCAACGGCTTCGGCTGCGACTATTTTCCCCTGCGCGCAGCAGGCGCGCATTCCTCGCGCGGCAAAATAGTCTTCGCCTTCGCCGTCTTTCGCTGCGCTGCGGCCGCGCGGGGCTGACGCCCTCGGCGGTGCCGGCCCGGTCCGCCTCCGGTCTTCGTCGCCAGCGAAGGCCGCGATGGGCGCGGGCCGACGCTTTCGGAGGCAGACGCCATGACGACCGACGACGAACCGATCCACATCGAATCCCCGACCGCTTCGCTCCTCGTCGAGCTCCAGCTTTACGGCCACCGGCCGTTCCAGGACGAGCCCGACGCACGGCCACTGCCCGAAGATCGCATCGTCCGCGGTGCGCTCGCCGACATCTTCGATGCCCTCGTCTCGACCCTGCTCGAAACCCGCCTCGAACCCGATCTCGAGGAACTGCTCTGGGGCACGGTCAACCTGTTCCACCGCACCGTGACGCAGATCGAACGCGAGCTCGACACCAATGAGGCGGCGCAGAAGCGCAGCCAGCGCGACCAGGACGGCTCCGAGATTGCCTCGGTCGAACTCGAGAAGCTGCTCGCCGAAGGCTTGACGCTGATCGAACGCCGCAACGCGTTCGAAGCGATGCGTGACTGCGCCGCCGAACTGTTCGAGGTCCACACCGGCTCGCCGTGGCGCCTGCGCCGCGGCTCACTCGTCAGCTACCGATCGCTAACCGCCGCCGTCATCGACAGTCGCGAGTTTATCACCGCCCGACGCCGCGCCCAGAACGAAGTTCTTGTTCCGGCCGGTCCGAAGATCGCCTTCACCGGCGGGGCCGACGTCACCGACCATAAGCTGATCTGGGACACGCTCGACAAGGTCCACGGCAAGCATCCGGGCATGGTGCTGCTCCACGGCGGCAGCCCCAAGGGGGCCGAGCTGATCGCGGCTAAATGGGCCGATAAGCGCAAGGTCGCGCAGATCGCGTTCAAGCCCGATTGGACCCGCCACGCCAAGGCAGCCCCGTTCAAGCGCAACGACGCGATGCTCGACATCCTGCCGATCGGCGTCGTCGTCTTCCCGGGCACCGGCATCCAGGACAACCTCGCCGACAAGGCGCGGAAACTTGGCATCCCGCTGTTCGACTTCCGGCCGAAGCGCCGCGGCGGATGAGCGCCGCACGTCGCACGAACTCCAGATCGCAAGATGCCCGGAGCAGCACGCTGCTCGCCTTGCGCACGAACGAATGGGAGCTGCGGGCCACGGTCAGCGGAGCATTTCCGCAACGCGCCGGATTCCCTCCGGCCTTCCATTTTGCTATGATCGACCTCGCGCTGTGGTGGCAGGTGGAAGCGCGTCCGATCATCTTTGAAAAGGACGCACCGCGATGTTTATCACCTTACCGCTGGCGCTGATCGGCGTCGGCTATCTGATCTACCTCCTGTTCGGGGCCGCGACCTACGCGCTGCCGCTGATCGCCGCCCTTAGCGCCGGGTTCGCAGCGGCGCACGCCGGCGCTTCGGGCGTCGGCGCGCTGCTCCTCGGCATTGCCGTCTTCATGCTGGTAATCGCCGTCGGCCGAATGGCGACGTTGCTCATGCCGTCGCACCAAGCCCGCATGGCGCTCATGCTGCTGTTTTCCGTGCCGGCCGCAATCCTCGGATATCAGGTCGCGTCCGCTTTGCTGCATTTCGGCGGCATCGGCGGATGGGGCGGTGCCCTAGCGGCCATTGCGGCGGTCGCGACCGCAGCGGTGGCCGCGAAACTGCAAGTCACACCACGCGTCTGATCGGCCAGCAGGAGCAAACCGCGGTCAGCACTCGCGTGTGGTGAACGCTTCGCTCGGCGTCCCGGCCCGGACCCGGCGCTGTGGACCCTCATCACTGCGCGGCGGGCGGCGACCGAAGCTGGGTTCGACCAGTTCGCAGCCGAACAGGTAGGTTGTGTCGGAACAGTGATCGCGCGGGTCGGCTGAACCCGAAGCGCTGCCCCTCGGCTTATCCGATCGAACTGCCGCCAGCCTGAGCGCGTCGTCACCCCTGCGGGCGATCACCGTTGGGAACTGGTTGGGGACGAAGCGGTCATCCGGCCTGAACGCCGTCGTTGCTATCCCCTTCTGCACTGCATCCGTCGGTCCCCTCGAAGCGCCGAAAGTCGCCACCATCTCCGTTTGCGGCATGCCGGACCCGCGTCCACACGGCCTCTCGATGGGCTTTGATGACCGGGGACGGCTGCGCCTCGCCCGCCTGAACCGCAACGGCGCGCAGGAGCTATTTTCCCCTGGGCTTCGCCCATTCCTCGCGAGGCAAAATAGCCCCTGCTTGCCGTCCTCCGCTTTGCTCCGGGCCGTTGGCTGCGGCGGCGGATCGCCCCGGTCTTCGGGCAGCCATCGAGGCCGCGGTGGTCGCGGGCTCGATCAGATGATCAAAGGAGATACGACATGGCGACGATCGGCACCTTCAAGAAGACCGCCACGAACGAGTATTCGGGCGAAATCGTCACCCTCAGCGTCCAGGCCCGGAACGTCCGAATCGTCCCCGAAGCCAACCGCGCCAACGACAACACGCCGTCGCACCGGGTTATGGTCGGGCGCGCAGAGATCGGCGCCGCCTGGACCAAGAAGTCGAACGAGGGCCGCGACTACCTCGGGCTCAAGCTCGACGACCCGAGCTTCACCGGCCCGATCTACGCCAACCTGTTCGACGACGAGGAAGGCGAGACGTTCAGCCTGATCTGGTCGCGGCCGACCCGCCGCAACGACTGACGGCAAACGACGTGCCCCGCCCGGGAACCCGGGCGGGGCTTTTCGCATGTTGGCTTTTACAGTCAGAACCGCCGTCCTGATCGTTCGATTTAAGCTCAGCATTATAGGTACATAAGTGCCGTCTGGCTTGGCTCACGGGTCGTATAGCGGCATCGTCCATATTGGTGAGGACCAGTTGCGTGGAGGAGTTGACGATGCCGGGTTATCACACACTTCGCTTGCCGCCGCCGTATCGCGCTTTGCTCGGCCTCGACGCGTCGGGCTTCGCCTGGGAGTGGCTGCGGCGCAATCCCGCCTTCCGCGCGCTCTGGGCGGATGCCGGTGCCGCCGCGCACCGCGCCTCGTCCCAGGCCGCCGTCGCCGCGCGCCGGATTACGAACAACGTCACCGAACTTGGCCAGCATCCGCTGGCGGAAAGGACGGCCTCCTGGGGCCTGTCCTTTCGCCGCTCATCCTGACACGCCCGCGACCGACCATCCGCTGCTCGGCTGGCTGCCCGAGGTCCGCGCCGACACCGCCTGCCTCGTTCGCCCGCTGCCGCAGGCGCGAGCGGCCTCGGGCCTTGGCTTCGAGCCGCAACGCTGGGGCCCCGGGGTGTTCAGGTTGTCCGCGCCCGGCGGCAGTCACCTACTCGTTCGCCGCCGCGGCGAGCTCGAACAGGCGTTTTGGCTACCGGCCAGACTCGGCCCCCGCACTGGTGAGCCGTTCGGCTTCTATCTGCACGCCGATGTCGACCGCGCCGGCCGCCTCCGTGCGTCGGCGCGGATCGCGCGCGGCGTTGGGCGCGATCTCGCGCGTCGACCGATTGCGCTTCGTGACGCATCCCGTCACGTGGCGATGCTCTACGTTTACGACGCCATCCAAGCCGGCACCGGCTTGCACGCCATCGGCGACGTCTTGCTCGACCGGATGCCGGAGCAGTGGCGGAGCAGCTCGGAGCGGTCGGACCTGCGCCGCCTCGCCGAAGGGGGCGAAAAACTTGTCGCGGGAGGCTATCGGTCACTTCTCAACCCAGCGCGGCGACGCGCCGACGATACATGATGCGCTACGAGCGCGCCCGGTCGACCAGGCGCTTACGCTCGGCCTCGGTCGCGCGGTTCCATTCGGACAAGGCCACGCCCGGCGGCGGTGGCCACAGGCCGGGCCGCAGCCGCTCCTCGACTACTGCCAGCGTTGCCGGCTTACGCTGGCGACGAACGGCGTGGCCGTAGAAGTCGGCATCGAGCTTGACGTCCTTCGACCCGCATTTGCGGCAGCGGAACCGCCGATGCGCATCCCACCAGTCGGTCGACCAGCGGCGGCGGCTGAAGATGTCGAGCGCGTGCCCGATCGCGACCGTCCGGTCGTGACCGCAGGCACAGCACTGAATGACGAGGTCCGCACCTTTACGGCTCAAATCCTCCAGCCATCTGACCACCCCTGCCATGCTGCGCGCGTAGATCGGAGCGCATCGAAGCACAAGAACAGGTAGTGAACAAACTTGTGGATCACGTGCACAAGTGGCATGCGCGGGTATACCGACGCCGTCCGCTGGATGCGGCCAGGCGCGACGATGGAGCAGATCGCCGATGTGTAATCTTTACCGGCTGACCTCGAACGTCGAGGCAATGCGCCGGTTGTTCGCTGTCGATCCGTCGAGCGCGCCGAACTTTCCGCTATTCGAGGAGATTTGTCCCGACCGCGACGCGCCGGTAATCATCACGGCGGCAGCTGGCGAGCGCCGCATCGCGATGATGCGCTGGGGCTTTCCGCCGCCGGTCGCGGGCACCCGCCCGGTGACCAACGTCCGCAACCTCGCCTCGCCGTTCTGGCGAACCTCGCTCAGCCGTCCCGACCGGCGCTGCCTCGTGCCGGTGACGGCGTTCTCCGAGTGGACCGCCGAGCCCGACCCGGTGACGAACCGCAAGCGCAAGCTGTGGTTCGACCTGCCGGCCCAGGAGGTGTTCGCGTTCGCTGGCGTGTGGCGGCCGACCAGCGAGGTCGACCGCTTCGCGTTCCTGACGACAGTCCCGAATGGACTGGTCGGAGCTACCCATCCCAAGGCGATGCCGATGATCCTTGCCCCGCATGAGTACACCGCGTGGCTGACCGGCGACTTCGCCGCCGTTTGCGCGATGTCCGATGCTTATCCCGACGACGAGATGCGGATCATTCCCGACTAACGACGATGACGACCTGCAAGATCATCCACATCGACATGGATGCGTTCTACGCCAGCGTCGAACAGCGCGACGCGCACGAACTCCGCGGCCTTCCGGTCGCCGTCGGCAGCGCGCAGGCGCGCGGCGTCGTCGCCGCGGCGAGTTACGAGGCGCGCGTGTTCGGCGTCCGCTCGGCGATGGCGTCGGTCACCGCGCTGCGGCGGTGTCCGGCGCTGGTGTCGTGCCGCCGCGGTTCGACGTCTATCGTGCCGTCTCGGACCAGATCCGGGCGATCTTCGCCGACTATACCGACCTCATCGAGCCGCTGTCGCTCGACGAGGCGTACTTGGACGTCACCGACGATGCCCGCGGCATCGGCTCGGCGACCGCCGTCGCCGCCGAGATTCGTGCCCGCATCCGCGAGGCCACCGGCCTGACCGCGTCGGCCGGCGTCAGCTACAACAAGTTCATCGCCAAGCTCGCGTCCGACCAGAACAAGCCTGACGGGATATGCGTCATCCGCCCAGCCCAGGGTCCCGCGTTTGTCGCGGCGCTGCCGGTCAAGCGCTTTCACGGCGTCGGGCCGGTGACGGCGGCGAAGATGGCGGCGCTTGGCATTGTCACAGGAGCGGACCTGCGCGACTTCGGTCTCGACGCGCTGGCGCGACAGTTCGGCAGCAGTGCGAGCTACTTCCACCGCGCCGCGCACGGTGACGACGATCGACCCGTACGACCGGACCGGCAGCCGAAGTCGGTCGGCGCGGAACGGACGTTCGATCGCGATCTGACCGACGAAGCCGACCTGATGGCGGCGCTCGAACCTGTTGTCGAAGCGGCGTGGCGGCGCATCGAGCGCGCCGGCGTCGCCGGCCGCACCCTGACGCTTAAGGTCAAATTCGCCGATTTCAGCATCATGAGCCGGGCGCAGACATGCGCGGTGCCGATTGCCGGTCGCGACATCGTCGCTAAGGTCGGACGATCCATCCTCCTTCGGGTTCTTCCGGTGTCGATTGGCGTGCGCCTGCTCGGGCTGACATTGTCAGGGTTCGACCTCAAGCCGGCAGCGCAGACACAGTCGACTCTCACGCTATAGTACCACCGCTGTAGGCTGCGTCTCGACTTAGACCGCCGCTTCGCGCTGTGTCGCCGGCGGAGGCGCGGCGATGATCAGCGACGAGGTGGCGAACGACAGGCTGGCGGCGCTCGGCGTCGCCGCGGTAATGTTGCTCGAAGACGCCGTCGACGGGTTGGCGACGACGTCGACGGACACCTCCGCCGGTCGGCGTCTCGCAGCCAACCTCGCCGCCCTAGGAGCCGATCTCAGCGCACTCGAGCTGCCGCGGTGGTTCTGACGCGGCGTCTCGGGGACGCCGCGTAGCGGCACCGGCCGCGCGCAGAACCGCTGCGGCCGGCGTCGCCTGGCGGCTGACACCGGGTGCGGCGGCAGGCCGAGGTTGGCGTTGGACGGCTGCATCGAGATTCCGGCGCTCGGGGGGCCGTTTTGCTCGGGACGGGCGCGATCTCGCGGGAGAGATGGCTGCAATGACAGAAGATGCACCTTAATGCGGGATCACGCCTGTTGGCCGCCCAGCCGCGGGAACGGTACGGCAATGCCTCGTTAACTTTGAGGGGTTGCCATGTCGCTTCGTATTATTGCTTTGGCCGCGCTCGCGTGCGCCGCAACCGCGGCCAACGCGGGAACGCTGCTGACCGAGGACTTCTCCGGCGCAACATCGGGCACCTACGGCGTCGGCACCATTGCCGGAACGCAGTTCGCCGTGACGACCGCCAATGTCGACGTCGGCGGAGCGCTCAACGGCGGCGGCTTCTTCGCCTGCTCGGGCAACCCCGCCGGCAACTGTGTCGACCTCGTTGGCAATGCCGGCGGCGGCGGGATCGCCTCGGTGCCGACCTTCACCCTGACGGCGGGCGACACTTACACCGTGACGTTCGGCGGGACGCTGCAGAGCGGCGCGACCAACCCGGCGAGCACGACGTTCAGTGTCGGGCTCGGCTCGCTGTCGCAGCTCGAGACGGTCAACACACCTTATGCCCCGTCGACCTTCACCCTGACGTTCAAGCCGACCGTCACCGAGACCAACGCCGCGCTGTCGTTCACGACCATCGTGCCGGCGGACTCGGTCCATGGCGAGGTCATCGACCACATCAGCCTGAGCGAAGCCGCGCCGTCCGCCGGTGCGGTGCCCGAGCCGGCGGCCTGGGCAATGATGCTCGGCGGGTTCGGCCTAATCGGCACCGTCGCGCGCCGCCGCCGTCAGGTTGCCGTGGCCGCCTGAGCCGCGAATCGGGAGCGCCGGCGTCCGACGCGGCGCTCCTCGTTCGCGCGTTCAGGTGCCGACCGCCACAGGTGCCTGGAGGGACACGCACGACTCGTTTATGACGACGATGCCGGACATGTCAGCCGGTGGCGGTCGCGACCCGCGGCCGCTGCCGCTGCCGCCCGGCACCGTTACGGTTGTTCGCCGTCGATCCGTTGGCATCGGCTCGGCGACTGCCATCGCCGCCAAGATCCGAGTCCAGTATTCGTACACCGCGTCAGCCGGGGTCAGTTATAACAAATTCATCGCCAAGCTCGCGTCCGACCAGAACAAGCCCGATGGGCTGTGGGTGATCACCCCACGGCTTGACCGATCTTCTCGATCCGGGAGCGCAACGGTTTCTGTCACGGCGATGATCAGAACATCAGCACCTTGTTGAACGACAAAGCGCGGGATGCTCCGCAGATGCCGCTGCCGAACTATGAGCAGGCTTTACCGTGATCGGCGCGGTTACCAGCAGCCTTAGCTGCGGCTTCGCTCATGTATGAGCCTTCCTTCGTCTTGCCGTAGTAGCGATCGCCCGAGCAGTGATAGACCTTCGACCGGGAATTGACCCACACCTGCCCACTGCCGCCTCCAGATGCGGCCGTGGTCGTAGTTGTTGTTGTGGCTCTCGACATCGGCGTCGACGCCGGGGCGGACCTTGCAACCGGGGCCGCTGGCGCGGCCGTCGCGGCGACGGGAGCAGCCGCGGTCTTGCACGCCGCCTTGTTCGCGTTGCCGGCCTTGGTGCAGTCATAGTGTCGAACGGTCGCGGACGTCGTCGTGGTGGTCGCGGGCACGGGTGTCGCCGTCCCCGGTGTCGCGGGTGAGTTGGCGGCTGCTGCGTCTTTGCAGACCGCCTTGTTGGCGTTGCCCGCCTTGGTGCAGTCATAGTTGCGCGCCGTCGCCGACGTCGCCTGGAATGCCGCGAGGGCAATCAGCGTGGAGGCCAGATACTTAAGATATCGCGTCATGCCACTTCCCCCAAGTTCCTCGCTGCATCAGCGCCGTCAGAGTAGGCGGCCGAGGCAACCGCGGTCAACGTCAGGACGATCTAACGATCGGATCGGGATGCTTGCAGCGCGTCATCGATATTTCGGCTTCGGCCGCACCAGCACGCGCAACGACGGCGTTAATTCGTCATCTCGTCGTGGCCCGTTCCGGTTCCCGGTAGGTCGCGCTCGCCCGCTTCAGCCTCATCTTCGTTTCGATCCGCTCGCTGTGCGGTCGGCTCCCTGTCCTGACGTCGTCTGCTGCTGGAATTTGCGTCGACCTTGTCGCGTATGGTGCGCCCAGCGAGCACCATCTCGAATGAGAATGCAGCGAGGGCCGCCACGGCGCAGACCAGCGCCCCTCCGAACAGGCCGAAGAGCAGCGCGCCGGCCGCGCCGCTTCGCAGCGCACTCAGAAACAAAATAAGCGCCGCACCGCACGTCAGGCCGCCCGCCGTCGCTGCAAGCAACGCCGCAAGGTCGAGCGACCGCGACCGCAGGCGCAGCCGCGCCAGCTGAGGCGGGTGTTTCGCCGGCTCACTGGCCAGTTTGTCGACTTGGTCGGCGATGCGGCCGAGGCGCGTCGTGAACACGTTGAGCAGGGCCGCGATGCCCGAAAGCAAGAAGATCGGCGTCAGCGCGAGCTGCACGACGTGAGCGGCGGTATTGACGTCGGGCGCGCTCATAGCGGCGTGATCGTATCGACGTCGAGGAGGTCGAACCCGCCGCGTCGTCCGCTAACGGTGACACGACGATCGGCAAGCCTCGTCGCGGCGCGATGGTCGCGGACATCGAGCCGCCAGCGGCCGCCACCGTCGACGTCGAGCGCGAACGCGTGGCCGTCGGCGACGAGCAGACCTGTCACGCAGTGGGCCGTGCCTCGCGGCATCAGTGCCGGACCTCACCTTCGCGGACACTGCTCAGCTGTCCGATCCGGTCGAGGATCGTCAACCACGCCCGGTGACCGGCCTGATCCCCCTCGGCAAGCAGCGCGTCGCAGCGCATTGCAGCCTGCGTCGCGGCGTTGTCGCCGTGCTGCACGATCTGCTGGCGCGCGCACGCCTAGAGTTCCCAGTCGGTGAGAACACTCACTCTAGCCGGCCACACACGGCAGCCTCGTTCGCTCCGATAGGCGAAAGCCGGCCGGTCGAGCATCGATCCTGAGCAAGCATCATGTCCACAGACCTTCTTTCCTACACATCGAGGTACGCGTAAATTGTTGTCGGGCTGGGGGGTGACTGATGCTGCCAGGCAATCGAACGATGAATGCGCGCGTGGTTCGGCGTTTGCCATCCCGCAAACGGGTGGTCCACTGATGCCGGGCCGTCCTCGGATCTATGACGAGCCCCGCGACGCTCGTCGCGCCGCAAACGTCCGCGCCGCACAGCGCGCTCGCGACGGCGGGATCGTCCAGCGCAGCGTCGCCCTGCCGGCCGTGTGCTGGTCGATCATCCGCGCCTCGCGCGCGCCCGACGAAACGTCGGACGCACAGACGCTGGCGCGACTTCTGCAATGTCGCGTGTAGCCTGCTGTCCAACTCGGTGATGCCAGCGCCGTGCATCATCGTCAGCGCCGCCGGCGCATCGCCCAGACCAGACCGGAAAGACTGGTGATCACCGCCGCGAGGCCGGCGAGGAACGTTCCATCGATGACGATCATATGCGACTCCTTCAACTCGCATTGTTCCCTCTTTGTTCTGTGTAGGAAAATGGTTTTTCCGTGTGTGCCGGGAATGGCTGGTTGGGCGTGACGCGCGAACGAAACCCGGTAGGCGTGCCGACGCCATCCAACGAATCCTTCATCGAATCCTGCCTATCGGCTTTCTGCCCCCTTCTGGCCCTATCCTCGTTTTAAATGCTGGAAGCAGTTCCGCAGCCCGAATCTATCGACCTTACATGGCAGACAGGAGAGAGAGAATGCTCGCTCAGGATTGCTGAGTCTGGGCGGCGGGCCGGCGAACCGTCAAGGACGGCAGGGTCCCACCATTTTCCTCTGCGACGATAGCATTCGGTTAGAACCCTCAACCTGTCCGTGTCGCCGAAGAAAATCGTTGCCCCTACCGCCGCTGCCGCGGCCGCTAGCGCGGTCCCTGACCGTCCGCCGTCCCGCCGCCCCACCCCTCCTCATCGGCGCTCCGCCGATTGGGAGACAGACGATGAACGCGGTCATCTACGAAGCTGAGTACGACGGCCTCAACCGGCGCCTCGACACGATCGACCGGACGCTGGCATGGCTCGAGACCAAGGGGCGCCGCTGGTCTCGCGCCGCCCGCGCGCTAGCCGCCGAAAAGACCGACTTGCTGCGGCGGCAGCTGCAGATCGAAGATCTGACCGGCTACGACGACCTCGACTGAGGGGCCCCTGCGCCCCTTTTTTTGCTCACGGCGGGTGCGCTCAGCGGTCCCAAGCCGCCGCGGCGACCCGCGGATCGCCCGCGAACGCATCGCGACCGAATAGCAGGTCGCGGGCGGGCTGTTCGCAGCGTGCATAGACCCCGGCCGCCGACAGCTTCATCCGCCAGCTCCGCCGTTCGCTCGGCTCGCGCGTTTTGAACGCCGCGCAGCCGAGCAGGGTCAGGTTGATACCGCCGCTGGGATCGCGCGCAGACTTCGACCGAATCGCCAACGCACTCGTCGCGCGCGCCTCGTCGGCAACGGCGTGGCAAGGCGCGTAGTTGGTCGGGTCGCGCCACTCGGCCTCGTGTGCGGCGTACGGCGCACGCGTCAGGTCGAGGCAGCGGTCGACCTTGTACGCGACCGCAATAGCGGTCAGTTCGAGCGGGTTCGACGGCCACGGGGTCCCCGGGCTTTCGAGAAAAAACAGCAGCCGCCAGAACGCGATTTCGGCGACCGCGGTGTCGACCTGCTCGGCGGCGTAGAACACCGGCGGCGTCGCGCCTGCGCGGCGGAAGCGGGAGTCGGCGCGCGCCTCGTAACGAAATGGCGTGAACAGCAGATAGTGGAGGCCCGCGCATTCCGCCGGCACTGGCGGTTTGGAGGCGTCGAGCAGCTCCTCGAGCGTGCGCTGCTCGTCGGCGTCGTCGATCAGCTTCATCGTCGAGACGCGGTGCTGCGTCTCAACCAGACGCCAGATCGTGCCGGCCCGGGGGCCGGGGTTCGGCACGTCAGACAAGCGCGCGCCGACCGTCCAAGTAGGCGAGCGTCGCAGTCAGACCGGTGACCGTCTTGAGGCTGTCGATCGGCTTGCCGCCAAGCGCGGTGTTCGCCTGCCGCAGCCATGTCGCGGCGACCGCCTCCTCGCCGCCGACGATCGCATCGAGTGAGCGGAACACCCGGACGAACAGCGTCGCCAGTTCGAGCGTCTTACCGGTCGCCGGCAGTTGCCCCCCGGCGGCGACGCGACTGACAACGGCCGGCGAGACGCCGATGATCGCCGCCAATTCCGACTGGCGGATACGAAGCAGCCCCGCGGCGCGGACCGCTGCCTTCGACAGCACGCTGGCTGCAGTGGCCGGCACCGTGTGAGCGTGGGCAGTTGCCATATAAATCACCTCTATTGGCACAATATATACCATTTTATTGCCACAGCAAGCATTCTGGTCTGTCGTGCTGGACCGTCCAAGCTGTGGCCGATCTCAGGACTACGTCGATCCGGCCACCCGCAGGTACCGTTAAGCGCCGATAATCGCCTCCATCGCGCAGCCCCATGCCGGAGCCGCGGATGATCGTGAGGAGAGGATCATGCCCGATATCATCAAGGACACGCGGTACCTGCGCACCAAGGAGGCGGCGCATTATGTCGGCCTGTCGGCGCGGACGCTCGAGAAACACCGCACCTTCGGTACCGGTCCGCGCTACAAGAAGATCGGCGGCCGCGTGATCTACACGCTCGAGGAGCTGCGGACTTGGGCCGATCGCGGCAGCTGCGCGTCGACCTCCGATCCCAACAACGGCAACATCTCGCCGCCGATACGACGGAGCGGTTCGCTCGACACCGCCCCTGCTGGTCATCGCTGATGTCCGCGCCCGTTTCCGCCGTCGGCGCTTCCCGAGTTCGGACGGATGCTCGACCGGCGGGTGGGCAACCGCGCCGCCGGTGGGGCACGGTGCTGGGCACAGGTGCAGCGCTTGGCTTGCTGCTCGCGCCGGCGGTCGTCCCTTCCCGGCTGCGCCTCGTCTGGAACGTCAGTGCGAGCGTCCCTGTTGGGCTCTACCGGCTGGTGCCAGTGGCGATCCTGCGCGTCGGCGATCTGGTCGCGGTGCGACCGTCGCCGAGCCTTGCATCATTCATGGCGTCCCGGCGCTATGTCGAAGCGGGCGCGCTGCTGGTCAAGCCGGTCGCCGCCACCGCGGGTCAGCGCGTCTGCCGCTCGGGCGCAATCGTCACGCTCGACGGCATGGCGGTCGCGAAGGCGCTCGTCGCCGATCGCATGCGACGCCCGATGCCGGTCTGGACGGGATGCCGCCGCCTGCGGCGCGGCGAAGTCTTCCTGCTCGTACCTAGCGTCCCCGCGTCATTCGACAGTCGCTATTTTGGTCCAATCAGCGCAGCATCGATCGTCGGCCGCGCCCTCCCGCTGTGGACGCGGCCGTGAAGGCGCAATGGCGTGTAAGGCTCGCCGCAATCGGCGTCGCCGTTGGCGCGCCGGCTGCGGCGAGCACCGCCCCAGCGGCACATCCGACGAACGTCTGCAGCAATTATGCGGGAGAAGCCGCCGCGCGTGCCGGTCTCGGTGTCGATGTCATCCTACGCGTAACGCGCGACGAAAGCGATGGAAATGCCCGCGCTGTCTCGCCAAAAGGCGCGATCGGCTGCATGCAGATCATGCCAGGGACATGGGCTGATCTCACCGCGCGCTACGCCCTCGGTTCCGATGCATTCGACGCGCGCCTGAACATGCTCGGCGGCGCGTTATACCTTGCCGAGCTGACGCGGCGGTTCGGACCGGAGGCGGCCTATGCCGCCTATAATGCCGGACCGGCGCGATACATTCGCTATACGACGGGCGGCGTTCCGCTCCCCGCGGAGACGGTCGCCTATGTGAGGCGACTTCGGGGTGACGCCGCGCTGGGCTCGCCAGCACCGGTGGGGGTGCGGTGGCAGGCCGCGTCCCTGTTCCTCGCCTACGTCGATAGCGCTGAGTTTGAGAACAGCCGGACCGTGTCACAACCGGCGGCTGTGCCACGCGTCGGGACCGTTGATCCGGCATCGCAGGCTTCCGCTTCGCGCGTGAAAACATCCGAGACGCTGTTCCCGCTGTCGCGAAGTGCACCGCTCACGCAGCCGCAATGAAATTTCGCGGTGGCCCGCAAGCGCGTTGTAGAGCGGGGCGGCTCGCCGTCGTGCTATACATCCTCGTCGTCCCGCGTGATCTGCCGCCTCGCCTCGCGCGCCGCTTCGGCGGCGTGCCCGGCCTCGGCGGCAAATGCGCGTGCGCCGCGTCGCTTGAATAATATCCTGGCATACGTGCCGTCGTCGCCCTGCATCCGGAATGCAGCATCGAGGAACGCCCCGTACAGCATCGCGCGGTCATCATCGGTGACCAGGACCAGTCCCGCCTTTTGCACGAGACCCCCGAGCTCGATCAGATGCCGGGTGCGTTCGCGTCTTGCCACGACCCATGCCCTCGTATCCGCGCGTGCCCGAGCCGCATCAAGCCGGTTGCGTTCGACCTTCAGCTTCTTTGCTATTCTCGCTACTTCCGTGAAGGCGGCGCGACGATCTCCGGGCTGTCGCGCGAAAGAAGTGCGCGCCGGCCGTGCTCCATGCACCGGTGATCGCCCTGTCCTTTTCCGCCACCACCGCGAGCAGTGCACCCGCCAGCAGATCGGGCTCGAGTGCATCGGCCCCCGTCGCCTCGATCAGCTCGCCGAACTGCTGGATCTTGCGCGACCGGAGCAGCTTGGCCCGGTCGTTTAGCGCCTTCAATTCCGTGTCGAAATCGCGTACCTTGCGCATCGTCACAACTCCTCTGCTGCGGGTTGATGCGACCAAGCTGGGTCGTTCGGACCGGTCAGCCAAGGCCGTCGAAGGCCGTTTTCACCCCGGCAATCTCGAATGCGTACTTCAGCGCATGAGAGCGCGCTTATACGTCGTACCGACGTCGCGGGGCGTGGGCGTAATCTCAGCCCTATCATGGCCATCTACCACTTCTCGGCAAAGGTCATTGGCCGCGGCGCCGGTTCGAGCGCGGTGGCGTCGGCAGCCTACCGCTCGGCGTCGCGGCTCCATGACGAGCGGCTCGACCGACATCACGACTTCTCGAACAAGACCGGCGTGGTCCACTCCGAGGTGTTACTGCCCGACGGCGCACCCGAGAAGTTGCGCGACCGGCAGACGCTGTGGAATGCGGTCGAGGCCGGCGAGAAGCGGCGTGACGCGCAGCTCGCTCGCGAGGTCGAGTTCGCCATCCCGCGCGAGCTGACTCGCGAGCAGGGCGTCGCCCTCGCGCGTGACTTCGTACAGCGGGATTTTGTCGCTCGCGGCATGGTTGCCGATCTCAACGTGCACTGGGACATCGGCAGCGACGGACAGGCCAAGCCCCACGCCCACGTCATGCTGACCATGCGCGAGGTCGGCCCCGACGGGTTCGGCGCGAAGCAGCGCGATTGGAACGCGACAGCCCTGTTGCAGACGTGGCGCGCAAACTGGGCATCCCACGTCAACGACCGGCTCCAGGCGCTCGGAATCGAAGCGCGCGTCGACCACCGCAGCTACGAAGCGCAGGGCGTCGGGCTCGAACCGCAGCACAAGATCGGCGCGGCGGGCGCGCGCCGGCTCGACCGCGGCGAGGATGCCGAGCGCGCCGACGAGCACCGCGCCATCGCGAAGAGCAACGGGGCGAAGATTCTCGCCAACCCCGAAGTCGGGCTCGACGCGCTGACCCGCACCCAGGCGACGTTCACGCGCCGGGACCTCGCGCTGTTCGCGCATCGGCATTCGGACGGCAAGGAGCAGTTCGACCGGGTATTGGCCGCCATGCGCGGGTCGGACGCACTGCTCGCGCTCGGCCGTGATGGACAGGGGAACGAGCGGTTCACCACGGTCAGTATGCGTGCTGCCGAGGAGGGGCTGGCGCGGAATGCCGATGCGCTCACCGCTAGTGCGCATCGGGTGTCGCGCTTTGCCGTCGAGCGCGTCGTTCGCACGTCCACCGGACGTGGAATGGTGCTCGGTACCGAGCAGCGCCGCGCGCTCGAACATGTCACCAAGGCACCGGGCTTAAGCCTCGTCGTCGGCTACGCCGGCGCGGGTAAGTCGGCGATGCTCGGCGTTGCCCGCGAAGCGTGGGAGGCAGCGGGGTATACCGTGCGCGGCGCGGCGCTGTCGGGCATCGCCGCCGAGAACCTCGAAGCCGGTTCGGGCATCGCCGCGCGGACCATCGCCAGCCTCGAACACAGCTGGGCCCGCGACCGCGACCGGCTGACTTCGCGCGACGTCCTCGTCGTCGATGAGGCCGGGATGATCGGCACGCGCCAGCTCGGTCGGGTGCTCGCCGAAGCGGCGCACGGTGGAGCGAAAGTCGTGCTGGCTGGCGACGTCCAGCAGCTGCAGGCGATCGAGGCAGGCGCGGCGTTCCGCCTGCTCGCCGAACGCCACGGCGCCGCCGAGATATCCGAGGTGCGGCGGCAGTCGGCACAGTGGATGCGCGACGCGACGCGGGCGTTCGCCACCGGGCGCACCGGGGGGGCACTCGCCGCCTATACACAAGCCGGCATGGTCCACGCCGCCGATACCCGCGACGCGGCACGCGCGGCGCTGATCGACCGCTGGGACGCCGAAAGGCAGGCCGATCCGGCGCGGTCGCGCATCATTCTCAGTCACACCAATGCGGAGGTCGCCATGCTCAATCAGGCTGCACGCCAGAGGCTCGCCGAGCGCGGCGAATTGGGGACTGAGGTCGCCGTGCAAACCGAGCGCGGCGCGCGCCAGTTCGCCGAGAACGACCGCATCCTGTTCCTGCAGAACGAGCGCGGCCTCGGCGTCAAGAACGGCAGCCTCGGCACGGTCGAGAAGGCGAGCCGCGACAGCCTCGCCGTGCGGCTCGACGATGAGCGGCGGATCAATGTCGACCTCAAGACCTATGCCCATGTCGATCACGGCTATGCCGCCACCGTCCACAAGACGCAGGGCATGACCGTCGAGCGGACCCACGTGCTGGCCACGCCGGGACTCGATGCGCACGCGACCTACGTCGCGCTGTCTCGGCACCGCGACGGCACCGCGCTCCATTACGGGCGCGACGACTTCGCCGACGCGAGCCAGCTTCGCCGCACACTGTCGCGCGAGCGCCCGAAGGATATGGCCATGGACTATGAAGCCGCCGCGCCGGCATCCGCGCGGGGCGCGTCACCGGTCGCCGCGCCCGTGCCGAGCCGGGCAGCCGACACCGCATCGAGCACCGGCACCGCCGGACCGGCAGCAGACACCGACCGCGTCGGCACGCTCCGGGCGATGGTCGCGGCGCGGCTTAGTGCGCCGCGGCACACACCCGAGACGATGCGTCAGGCGATGGCGGCCGCTAAGTCTGCACCAGCGGCCGAGCGTGACAACGACTATGGCGCGGGCCGGTAGCGATGGCGGATGAAGCCGGCCTCGTGCCACCGCGCGGCGGCCAGAGCGATGAACCGATCGTCCAGCTGATCGCTTTCATGCTTGCAGTCGCCGCAATCTGGGCGTGCTGGCCGCTTGTGCGACTGGAGATACCAGCGGGTGACCGATTCGCGATGATCGATCTCGTCCGGGAGCATTGGGATCATCGTCGTTTGCTCGAGCCGTGGCTCGACCAGCGCTGGGCGTGGCTCGCTTCCAAGTCCTATCACCTGTGGTTCACGCTCGCCGCACTCCCTGGCGTTACCGCGGTCGGATTGGTGCAGGCCTTCGATCGGCGGACCGCGTCGCCGGTCCTGGCGGCACCTGCCGGTTGGCTCGCCGGGGCAGGGCTCGGCTATTTGCTCTATCGGAGCTTCTGCGCCGACAGCTGGCCGCTCGCCGTGATGATGCCGGCGACATTCGCGTTCCTTGGCGGCGGCATCGCGGCGCGACTGGCGGCACCGTCGCGCAAGGTCACGCTGCTGCGCGGGACGCGGCTCCGCGCCTTCACCGGCGGCCGCGGCGGCCGTTTGCAGGCTCGCCTGACCGGCGGCGTCACGCTGGCCGGCCTGCCGCTGTCGCGTGAAGACGAGACGATGCACGTTGCGGTTATCGGCGCGACGGGATCGGGCAAGTCGACCGCGTTGCGCGCCCTGATGGCCGATGCACTCCGCCGCGGTGACCGCCAGGTGGTCGCCGATCCCGAAGGCGCGGCGATGAGCGCGTTCTTTGCAACCGGCGACATCATCCTCAATCCGTTCGATCGTCGCTGCGCGCGATGGGATCTGCTGGCGGAGATCGAACGGACGAGCGATTTTGCCTTCCTAGCCCAATCGCTCCTCCCGCATCTCGGTGTGGGCGAGCACGACCAATGGATCACCTATGCCCAGCAACTGCTCGCCGCCGCGCTCGAGAACTGGGTCACCGCGCGCCTCGGGTCGTCGAGCGAGTTCATCTCGACGCTCGCCACTGCCACCATCGACGAGCTGAAGGCGCTCTGTGCCGACACACCGGCGGCGCGCTACTTCGAGAAGGGCGGCGAGCGAATGCTCGCCAGCATCCTCGGCACGCTAGCGCCGGCGATTGGGCATCTACGGTTGATCGCCCGAGTGGAGGGCGAACCGTTTTCGATCAGGCAGTGGATTCGCAACTCGAGCGGCTCGCTTTGGATGCCCTACGCCGCCAACCAGACGGCGGCGTTGCGTGGGCTGGTATCATGCTGGATGAACATCGCCATTCTCGAGACTTTGTCGCTATCGCCGTCGCGCGAACGGCGCATCTGGTTCCACGTCGATGAGCTCGACGCGCTCGGCCGGATTGAGGGCCTTAAGGACGCGCAGGCACGTCTGCGGAAGTTTGGCGGCTGTGTCGCGATCGGGTTCCAGTCGTTCGCCCAGGTCAAGAGCGTCTACGGCGAGGGAGCTCACACGATCATCGAGAACTGCGGCAACTTGCTCTTGCTCCGCGCCGGCGCGAGCGACGGGGGCGGCACCGCAAAGCTCGCCTCGGACTTGATCGGAGATCGCGAGGTCGAGCGAGACGACATCAGTCGCTCGCAGACGCGCGGGCGCTACACCTCGCGTTCTACGTCGACGCAAACCAGGCGCGCGGTCGAAGATACCGCGCTCGCCAGCGAGATCATGCAGCTGGCAAACTGCGACGGGTATTGCAAACGGGCGACGCGACCACGGTGGACTAAGGCGCGGTTCCCCT
Source organism: Sphingomonadaceae bacterium (assembly GCA_903642255.1). Taxonomy (GTDB): domain Bacteria; phylum Pseudomonadota; class Alphaproteobacteria; order Sphingomonadales; family Sphingomonadaceae; genus Polymorphobacter_B. The sequence goes on from CAHJWP010000013.1 coordinate 23,077, forward strand.
ACGTCGATTATGCTGAGCGGGTGCCGCCGTTCAGTTCACTCTAGCAGTATCCTGCCTTCAGACGGCTATGCAGTCGAGCGGCGATGCTCTGCTTCTAAAAGGCAACTATCCATTTACGGTGAGGGAGTGGACCGGCTGCACTAACGGCAATTCTGGAGCTAGTCTGCCATTCCCCCACCGACTATGACACCACCGTTACAGCAAGCGGAGAAACTCAATGGCGCTGAAGCATTATCTCGGCATCATCGACAACGGGCTGAAGCACCTGTTCGACCGCAAGGCCGCCGATCCCGCCAAGAGCCGCCGCCCGCTGCTGCGCGGCATCGACAGAACGCTGGCGCAGTTCAAAACCGGATCAACCGGTACGCCGACCGGCTGGTACCGGCTGAAGAACGGCGTTGTCGCGCTGACGGTCAAGGTCGGTGGCAACACGTTCGACATCAACGGCGGCGCGACCAACCACATGCCTGCCGATCGGTTCGAGGAGTTCCTGACTGCGATGCGCGCTGCCGTCGACGCCGGCGAGTTCGACGCTGAGCTGGCCCACAAGGGAGACGGCGACGCCGAGGTGCACATCCCAAAGCCGAAGTCGGTGGCTATCTCGCCAGCTGCCGCAAAGGCGCGAGGGATCAAAGCCGCTGCGACGAGAAAAGCCAATCGCGCGAAGGGGACGAAAGCGTCCTAATCGGGGGGTTGCACGAACCCGCTGCGCGGGAGGGGGGTGCGCGGTACGGTTGAGGTGAACGGACGGACGTCGCGCGCGGATTGAGCGCTGCGGGAGGCAGGGAGACCATCACGGCCCCACCAGAAGGAGCCCTGTGATGAACATCCTTGCACCTGTTGTTGCCGTCAGCCCGCTACGCCAGCGTCTTATCGACGAGATGGAGATGCGCCGGTTCGGCCGCGAGACTCAGCGCAACTACATCCGCGACGTCGGCCGGTTCGCGACATTCCTCGGGCGCTCGCCAGACACGGCGACGGCGGAGGAGGTGCGGCGCTTCCAGGTCGATCAGCTCGACCAAGGCGTGTCGGTGCCGACCATGAACGCCATCGTGTCGGCGCTGCGGTTCTTCTTCACGCAGACGCTCGACCGGCCGGATCTGGCGCGCAAGCTGGTCCGCACGGGTCACATCCGCAAGCTGCCCGTGGTGCTGAGCCAGGACGAGGTAGCGCGGCTGCTCGGCGCGACCACCAGCCTCAAGCATCAGGCGGCGCTGTCGGTCGCCTATGGTGCCGGCCTGCGCGCGTCCGAGGTCGCGGCGCTGAAGGTGCGCGACGTCGACAGCGAGCGCATGTTGCTCCGGGTCGAGCGCGGCAAGGGCGGACAGTATCGCAACGCCATGCTCCCGGCTGGCTTGCTGCCACTGCTGCGCGAGTGGTGAAAGGCCGGGCGGCAGCAGGGCGTGATGCACCCCGACGGCTGGCTGTTCCCCGGCCAGCATTACCTCAAGCCACTCAGCACCCGGCAGCTGCATCGCGTCGTCGTCGAGGCGGGACACGCCGCGGGCATCGGCAAGCGGATCGGGCCGCACACGCTGCGGCACTGCTTCGCCACGCACCTGCTCGAGGACGGCGTCGACGTCCGTGTCATCCAGGCGCTGCTCGGCCATGCCCGGCTCGACACCACCGCCTTCTACACCAAGGTCGCGACCCGCACGATGCGCGCCGTGACCAGCCCGCTCGACAGGCTGGCTATAGCTACCGAGGGGAGAGCGCCCGGCGGCTGAAGCCGATGCGCACCTCGCTCGAGGTCGCCGATATCTTCCGCGCTGCCGGCCCTGCCTACCGGGCCGACCATGCCGGGCATCTGAGCCTGCACCAGCTCAAGGTGATGTCGGCGATCGCGCATTGCCGTACCGCTGTCATGGGCGGTCACGTCGAGGCCTGCACCGACTGCGGGCATTGGCGGATCGCCTACAACAGCTGCCGCAACCGGCACTGTCCCCGGTGCCAGGGATCGGCTGCGCGCGCCTGGCTCGTCGAGCGCGAGGCCGACCTGCTGCCGGTCGGCTACTTCCACGTCGTGTTCACCTTGCCCGCCGAGGTCGCCGATATCGCGTTCCACAACAAGGCGCTGGTCTACGATCTGCTGTTCCGCGCCGGGTCGGAGACGATGCTGACGATCGCCGCCGACCCCCGGCATCTCGGCGCCAGGATCGGCATCACCGCCGTCCTCCACACCTGGGGCTCGGCGATGACCCATCATCCGCACGTCCACATGATCGTGCCCGGCGGCGGCATCGCTCCCGGGGGCGAGCGCTGGGTGTCGTCGCGCCCGGCGTTCCTGTTGCCGGTGCGCGTCCTCGGCGCACTGTTCCGCCGCCTGTTCCTCGCCCGGCTGATCGCGCTCCATGATGCCGGCAAGCTCGCCTTCTTCGGCAACCTGGCGCATCTCACCGAGCGGCGCGCTTTCCTCCGTCACCTGTCGCCGGTTCGCAAGAAGCGCTGGGTCGTCTACGCCAAGGCCCCGTTCGCCGGACCGGCGGCGGTGCTCGCTTACCTGGCGCGCTATACTCACCGAGTCGCGATCTCCAACAGCCGGCTGATCGCGTTCAACACCGGCAACGTCACCTTCGGCTACAAGGATTATCGCCGCAGCGGTCCTGACCGGCAGCAGGTCATGACCCTCGCCGCCGACGAGTTCATCCGTCGCTTCCTGCTCCATGTCCTGCCGCGCGGGTTCCACCGCATCCGCCACTACGGCCTGCTCGCCGCGTCCTCGCGCAAGACCAGTCTCAACCTCGCCCGCAAGCTGCTCGCCGTCGCGCCACCGGTCGAGGACGACACGGCAGAGGAACCGGCCGACACCCGCCCGCCATGCCCATGCTGCGGCGGCCACATGGTCGTCATCGAGACGTTCGAGCGAGGGCACCAGCCCCGCGGACCGCCGTCACCGCCGTCGCCATCCGGGACCACGACGCTGTGACCCGGCACGGCCCAGAAGCATCGCATCCCGTCCTCCTTGCGGTTCGGGCAACGATCGCGCTCGGCTCAATGGCTGGCGAGAGCAGTCCAACCGGCCGATCAACCGCCGCGAAGGACGATCCCAGCGCCGGAAAATGGCGGCGAAAGCATCCGTCCGCATCGCTATCAGCGCCAACTCAGACCCGTCGGCCCGGCCGTTCAATCGGCCAAACCACCAAAACCCCATAAGGCAGTCCCCGTGGACCGCGGGTTCGGGCATCCCGGACTTTCGTACGCCAAGCGGCGCCCGAAACTCTGGGGGATCTAAGAATGCGGTGAATGTCGTCATTTGGGTCCTCGCCGACGCGGCAGAGCAGACGTTTCGTTCATTCCGTGT
>CAHJWP010000014.1 GCA_903642255.1 Sphingomonadaceae bacterium
GCGCCGCGGCGACCGCGATCCTGCGCGCCGCGCTGACCGACGCCCGCGCCGAAATCCGCCGCCGCCTCCACGAGCACCCGTCGCGCGGGCTGGAGATCGCCGCGAGCGGCGCGTTCGTCACCGACCAGCTGCTGCGGCTGATCTTCGATTTCACGACGACCGCGCTCTGCCCGCGCCCCGCCGCGGCCGGGCGGCTGACCCTGCTCGCCGTCGGCGGCTATGGCCGCGGCGAGATGGCGCCCTATTCCGACGTCGACATCATGTTCCTGACGCCCGACGCGCCGACGCCGTGGGGCGAGGCGGTCGTCGCGACGATCCTCCACTTCCTGTGGGACCTCGGCCTCAAGGTCGGCCATTCGACCCGGTCGCTCGACGAGATGATCGCCCGTGCCAAGGCCGACCTGACGATCCGCACCGCGCTGCTTGAGGCGCGCTTCGTCTGGGGCGACCAGCCGCTGTACGACGAGGCGAGCGTGCGGTTTCGCAAGGAAATCGTCGCCGGCACCGCGCGCGCGTACATCGCCGACAAGCTCGCCGAACGCGACGCGCGTCACAAGAGGATGGGCGACAGCCGCTATGTCGTCGAGCCTAACCTCAAGGAGGGCAAGGGCGGCCTGCGCGATCTCCACACGCTGTTCTGGATCGGCAAGTACGTCTACCAGGTGCAATCCGTCCCCGAGCTGGTCGACAAGGGTCTGCTGACCGCGGCCGAGCTGCGCCAGTTCGTCCGCGCCGAGAACTTCCTGTGGGCGGTGCGCTGCAACCTCCACGACATGGCGGGGCGTGCCGAGGAGCGGCTGACTTTCGACGTCCAGCGCGAACTGTCGCAGCGCCTGCGCTATACCGAGCGCGCCGGCATGAGCGCGATCGAGCGTTTCATGCGCCATTATTTCCTGATGGCGCGCCACGTCGGCGACCTGACCGGCCTGTTCCTCGCCCACCTCGACGACCGCTTCGGCAAGTCGTCGTGGTTCCCGAAGCTCGTCCGCCGGCCGCGCCGGCTCAACGGCTTCACGACGCGCTCGGGGCGGATCGGCGTACCGAACGACGATTTCTTCCGCGACGACCCCATCCGGCTGATCGAGCTGTTCGCGCTCGCCGCCGGTGCGGGCTGCGAGATCCACCCGCTCGCCATGCGCCAGGCCGGACGCGACGCCGGTCTCATTACCGAGAAGGTCCGCCGCGACCCGCGCGCCAACGCGCTGTTCATGGCCGTGCTGACCTCGCCGAACGACGAGACGGTGCTGCGCTGGATGAGCGAGGCGGGCGTCTTCGGCCGCTTCATCCCTGATTTCGGCCGCGTCGTGGCGCAGATGCAGTACGACATGTACCACCACTACACCGTCGACGAGCACACCATCCGCGCGATCGGCCTGCTCGCGCGGATCGAGGCGGGCGGCCTCAAGCCCGATCACCCGCTGTCGAGCGCGGTGATCCAGCAGGTCGTGTCGCGCCGCGTGCTGTACGTCGCGGTGATGCTCCACGACATCGCCAAGGGCCGCGGCGGCGATCACAGCGACCTCGGCGCGGCAATCGCCGAACAGCTCTGCCCGCGCCTCGGCCTGACCCCGGCCGAGACCGAGACGGTGGCGTGGCTGGTCCGCTACCACCTGTTGATGAGCGACACCGCGTTCAAGCGCGACCTCGCCGACTTCAAGACGATCCTCGACTTCGCCGAGGTCGTCGCTTCCCCAGAGCGCCTGCGCCTGCTGCTGATCCTGACCGTCGTCGACATCCGCGCGGTCGGCCCCAACGTCTGGAACAACTGGAAGGGGCAGCTCCTCCGCGACCTGTACGACGCCGCCGAGGAGGTGCTGCGCCTCGGGCACAAGCAGACCGGGCGGCAGGAGCGGATCGCCGCGAAGCAGGCGGCGCTCGCGAAGGAACTCGAATGGCCGGCGGAGGAGTTCGCGGCCTATGCCAAGCGTCACGCCGATCCCTACTGGGTCGCCGAGGACCCCGAGGTGCTGTTCCGCAACGCGGTCATGGTCGAGCGGGCCGACGCGGCGAACAACCCGCTGGCGATCGGCATGGAGGTCGACCGCGACATGGGGACGACGCTGGTCACGGTCTATGCCGGCGACCATCCGGGCCTGTTCTACCGCATCGCCGGGGCTATCTCACTCGGCGGGGCGAACATCCTCGACGCGCGCATCCACACCACCCGTGACGGCCGCGCGCTCGACAATTTCGTGGTGGCCGACCCGCTCGGCCGGCCGTTCGCCGAGCCGCAGCAGTTGGCCCGCCTCAAGCGGATGATCGAGGACGTGCTGACCGGTCGCGTCCGCCTCGCCGAGCGCCTCGCCGCCCGACCGCTCGCCCGCCGCCGCGCCGAGGCGTTCCGCGTCGAGCCCAACGTGCTGATCGATAACAAGGCGTCGAACCGCTACACCGTCGTCGAGGTCAACGCCCTCGACCGCCCGGCGCTCTTGTGGTCGCTGACCCACGCGCTGTTCGCCGCCAGGCTCGCGATCCGCTCGGCGCACATCGCGACCTACGGCGAACGCGCCGTCGACGTGTTCTACCTGACCGACCTGACGGGGGCCAAGGTCGACGACGGACCGCGGCTGAAGGCGGTCGAGGCGCGCCTGCTCGAACTGGCGACGACGCACGCCCCGGCGATGCTGGCGGCGGAGTAGGCAGCCTCCCCTCCCCTTCAGGGGAGGGGCCGGGGGTGGGGAACGATGGCGCAGCCGAGTACTCTCCTGCCACTCGCACGACCCCACCCCCGGGCCGCTGCTCCGCAGCGTCTCTCGCCCCTCCCCTGAAGGAGAGGGGACGCATCCGCGTTCCTTCGGGTCGAGCGAAACCTTCTGCCCGCGTCACCTTGATCCAACCCAACGCGGAGAGGATCTTACCCCTTCGTCACCAGCGGCTTGCCGATCTCGCCATCGCGCGCGTGTTTGATCGGCAGGGTGAACGGCGGCTCCTTCTTGAGCGAATGCGGCACGTCGGCTCCCGGCATGCCGTGCGCCGGCGTCACGCCGCCGTCGGCGAGCCACAGCGCCCCGGTGACGAAGCTCGCCTCGTCCGACGCGAGGAAGGCGAAGACGTTGGCCATTTCTTCGGTCGTTCCGCGGCGGCCCAGCGGCGCGGCGTCGACCACCGTCTTCTCGGTCTTCGCATCCATCACGCCCTCGCCCTTGTGGGTCCACGCGCTCGAGATCGCGCCGGGGCAGACGCAGTTGGCGCGGATGCCGTACTGCGCCTGCTCGCCGGCGACGCCCTTCATGAAGGCATGGATGAAGCCCTTGGTCCCGCCGTACGGCGAGAACATCGGCGTGCCGTTGAACCCCGCCTCCGACCCCGCGAAGACGATGTTGCCGCGCGTCTTCTTGAGGTACGGCACGGCGAACTTGGTCATCAGGAACGCCGAGCGCGTGTTCATCCGCACGGTATAGTCGAACTGGTAGATGTCGAACTCGTCGACCGGGGCCAGCTCGACGAGCACCCCGGCGATGTTGGCGAGGATGTCGATCCGGCCGAACTCGCTGATGCACGCCTCGACGCACGCCTGCGCCTGCAGCTCGTCGGACAGGTCGCCGAGGTACGCCGCCGCCTTGCCGCCGTGCTTCTGGATCGTGTCGGCGACGTCCTGCACCGGATCGTCGGGCAGGCCGGCGAGCAGGACGCTCGCCCCCTCGGCCGAGAATTTGAGTGCGGTCGCCTCGCCGATGCCGGTGCCGGCCCCAGTGACGATCGCGACCTTGTCCTTGAGACGCATGGCTGTTCTCCGCTGATTTCCGCCCGACAACCCGCCGCCCCCGGCGTTGGTTCAGATGATTTTGCCGCTGCGGCAACGCGCGTATAGAAAGCGCGGGAGACGCGCATGACGACGATCGACGACTGGGCGAAGCTGGCGGCCAAGGAGGTCAAGGGCCGCTCCCTCGACTGGGAAACGCCCGAAGGGATCACCGTCAAGCCGCTCTATACGGCCGACGACGTGGCGAACGTCGACCCCGGCCTGCCGGGGTTCGCGCCGTTCACCCGCGGGGTCAAGGCGACGATGTACGCCGGGCGGCCGTGGACCATTCGCCAGTACGCCGGCTTCTCGACCGCCAAGGCGTCGAACGAATTCTACCGCCGCAACCTCGCCGCCGGGCAGAAGGGGCTGAGCGTCGCCTTCGATCTTGCCACCCACCGCGGCTACGACAGCGACCATCCGCGCGTGTCGGGCGACGTCGGCAAGGCGGGCGTCGCGATCGATTCGGTCGAGGACATGAAGATCCTGTTCGACGGCATCCCGCTCGACAGGATGTCGGTCTCCATGACGATGAACGGCGCGGTGATCCCGTGCCTCGCCTTCTTCATCGTCGCCGCCGAGGAACAGGGCGTCGCGCCGGCGCTGCTCGAGGGGACGATCCAGAACGACATCCTCAAGGAGTTCATGGTCCGCAACACCTATGTCTACCCGCCGGCGCCCAGCATGCGGATCGTCGCCGACATCATCGCCTACACCGCGACACACATGCCGCGGTTCAACTCGATCTCGATCAGCGGCTATCACATGCAGGAAGCCGGTGCGACGCAGCTGCAGGAGCTCGCCTTCACGCTCGCCGACGGCATGGAATATGTCCGCGCGGCGCAGGCCCGCGGGCTCGACGTCGACGCGTTCGCGCCGCGCCTGTCGTTCTTTTTCGCGATCGGCATGAACTTCTTCATGGAGGTCGCCAAGTTGCGCGCCGCCCGGACGCTGTGGGCGCGGATCATGGCGAACTTCGGGGCGAACGACCCCAAGTCGCTGATGCTGCGCACCCACTGCCAGACGAGCGGCGTCAGCCTGACCGAGCGCGACCCGTACAACAACGTCATCCGCACGACCGTCGAGGCGCTCGCCGCGGTGCTCGGCGGGACGCAGTCGCTCCACACCAACGCGCTCGACGAGGCGATCGCCCTGCCGACCGACTTCTCGGCCCGCATCGCCCGCAACACCCAGCTGGTGCTCGCCGAGGAGACCGGCATCACCCGCGTCGTCGATCCGCTGGGGGGCTCGTACTACGTCGAAGCGCTGACCGCCGAACTGGCCGACAAGGCGTGGGCGATGATCGAGGACATCGAGGCGCGCGGCGGGATGACGGTCGCCGTCGCCAGCGGCTACCCCAAGCTGCAGATCGAGGAAGCCGCCGCCGCCAAACAGTCGGCGGTCGACCGCGGCGAAACGGTCGTCGTCGGGGTCAACAAATACGCCCCCGCGACCGACGACGCGATCGACATCCTCGACGTCGATTCCGACAGCGTCCGCGAGGGGCAGATCGCGCTGCTGGCGAAGGTGCGCCGCGAACGCGACGGCGCAGCGGCCGAAGCGGCGCTCGAGCGCTTACGCGCGGGGGCCGAGGGCGACGGCAACCTGCTCGCCCTCGCTGTCGACGCCGCCCGCGCGCGCTGCACCCTCGGCGAGATTTCGAGCGCGATGGAGGACGTCTTCGGCCGCCACGCCGCCGTCGTCCGCATGGTGTCGGGCGTCTACGGCGCGGCCTATGGCGGCGATCCGGGCTATGGCCGCGTTCAGGCCGGCATTGCCGCCTTCGAGCAGCGCAAGGGCCGCCGCCCGCGCGTGATGATCGCCAAGATGGGCCAGGACGGCCACGACCGCGGGGCGAAGGTCGTCGCCTCCGCCTTCGCCGACCTCGGCTTCGAGGTGACCATGGGCCCGCTGTTCCAGACACCAATGGAAGCCGCCGCACTGGCGGTCGCCGAGGACGTCGACATCGTCGGCGCGTCGTCGCTCGCCGCCGGCCACAAGAGCCTGATCCCCGAACTGATCGCCGCGCTCAAGGCGGCGGGCCGGGCCGACATCCGCGTCATCGCCGGCGGCGTCATTCCCGCGCAGGACTACGACTTCCTCCGCGCCGCCGGCACTGCGGCGATCTTCGGGCCGGGCACCAACATCGTCGCGTCGGCCGCCGAACTGCTCCGCCTGCTCGGCCACAACCTGCCGCCGGAGGGGCTGGACAAGGCGGCGGAGTAGGGTTGACACCGGCGACCTTTTTGTTCTAACATTCGTTTTAACAAGGAGCGAGCCATGATTCACACCAAGATCAGCGCCATCGGCAACTCGGCTGGCGTGATCGTGCCCAAGGAGTTGCTGGTCGAACTCGGCCTCGCTCGCGGTGACACCGTTGGCATCGAGGTCGAAGGCGGGAGCCTGCGTGTCGTGCGGCTCGACGACGCGTATAACCGGACGATGGACGCCGGTCGCGAATGCTTCGATCGCTATGCGACGACGCTGGCGGAACTGGCAAAATGACGATCCGGGAGATCGTCCTCCCGCCGCTCGCCGCGATCCTCGACCTCCACCGCGCCTCGATCGACCGCTTCGGCGGGAGCCAAGGTGTCCGCGACATGGGCGGGGTCGAGGCGGCGCTGGCGCGGGCCGAGCAGATCGTCGCCTATGGCGGCGACGATGTTGGTGTGGCCCAAGTCGCCGCGGCGATCGGCTTCAGCCTGACAAAGAACCGCCATCCATTCGTCGACGGCAACAAGCGCGCCGGCTGGTTCGCGATGTTCGTCACGCTGCGGTTGAACGGCTATCATCTCGATGCCCGCGAGTCGGACGCGACGGCGATCGTCCGTGGTGTCGCCGACGGCTCTCTCAGCGAGGCGGCGCTGATCGCATTTCTCGAGGCGAATAGCCGGGAGGCCCCATGACCGTCCTCCACGCCGTCACCGGCAACACCCGCGACCTCGGCGGCTTCTCGGTCGCCCGCGTCCTGCCGCAGGCGACCCTGCGCCATGTCGGGCCGTTCGTGTTCTTCGACCACCTCGGCCCGGCCGATTTCGCGCCCGGCACCGGCATCGACGTCCGGCCGCACCCGCATATCGGGCTGGCGACGGTGACGTATCTGTTCGAGGGGAGCCTCGGCCACCGCGATAGCCTCGGCACGGTCGTCGACATCGAGCCCGGTGCGGTCAACTGGATGACGACGGGGCGCGGCATCACGCACAGCGAACGGACGCCGCCCGCCGCCCGGGCCGCCGGCCAGCGGATGCACGGCATCCAGTCGTGGGTCGCCCTGCCCGACGACCATGCCGAGGACATGCCGGCCTTCGCCCACCATCCCGCGGCGAGCCTGCCGAGCATCGCGTTCGGCGGAGCGAAACGGACGCTGATCGCCGGGACCGCGTTCCACGCCGTGTCGCCCGTCGCGGCGCTCAGCCCGATGTTCTACATGGACGTCGACGCCGAGGCGGGCGCGTCGGTCGCCCTACCGGGCGAGCACGAAGAGCGCGCGATCTACGTCGTGTCGGGCGCGATCGATCTCGACGGCACCCGCTACCCGGCCGGTAACATGGTCGTCCTCGCGCCCGGCGGCGAGGTCGCCTTCACCACGGCCGAACCGACCCGTGCCATGCTGCTCGGCGGCGCGTCGGTCGGGCCGCGCCACATCGAGTGGAATTTCGTCAGCGGCTCGCGCGACCGGATCGAGGCGGCCAAGGCCGATTGGGTCGCCGACCGCTTCCCGCGCGTTCCCGGAGAAGTCGAGTTCATCCCCCTCCCCGGCAGCCCCGCCGCGGTATCGGAAGGCAGCCCGACGAGCTGAGGAGACTTCCGATGATCGCGCGCATCTGGCACGGCTGGACCACTCCGGCGAACGCCGACGCCTATCAGCAGCTGATGTGCGACGTCGTCATCCCGGCGTTCGAGGCGCGCGCCGTCGCCGGGCTGATGCAGATCGACCTCCTCCGACGCGACGGTGACGGCGAGAGCGAGTTCACCACGGTCATGCTGTTCGACACGATCGAGGCCATCGAGCGCTTCGCCGGCGACGACGCGACGCTCGCGCAGGTCCCGCCTGACGCGCGCGTCCTGCTGGCGCGCTCCGACGCGCGGACCACCCACCACATCGTCGTCGACCGCCGGACGCAGCCGGATCATTCGCGGGGGCGGGCGTAAGATCCTCTCCGTCTTCGGGGTGGATCGTCGTGCCCTTCCCTCGCCTGCCGTCGCGGATTAAACCGGCTCCCATGTTCATCCCGCTCACCGCAACCCTGTCCGTCGCCGGCCAGCTCGCGCCCGAGGACGTCGCCGCCGCCGCCGCCGCCGGCTTCGCCGCCATCGTCAACAACCGCCCCGACGGCGAGGAGCCCGGCCAGCCGGGCGGCGCGGCGATGGCGGCGGCAGCGGCAGCCGCGGGCCTGACCTACACCGCCATTCCGGTCGACCACCGCGGCTTCGACCTCGGCCAGGTGACGGCGATGGCGGCGGTGCTCGACGCCGCCGACGGGCCGGTGCTCGCCTTCTGCCGCTCGGGGACGCGGTCGGCCAACCTGTGGGCGCTGGCCGCGGCGCAGCGCGGCGGCGACGCGGACGCCATCATCGCCGCGGCGGCGCGCGGCCGCTACGACGTGTCGGGGCTGCGCGCGACGCTGGTCGACCTCGCCCAGGGTTCCGCGCGCGCATGATCTTCACGTCGATCTTCGGTATCCTGACGCTGGTCCTGCTCGCCCGCGCCCTCGGCTTCGCGCGCAACCCCGACCTCGACGAAGCGACGGCGCGCGACGCGGTGGCGGCGGCGCTTCCGGGCTTCACCCCCGCTGCCGTCGCTGTCGACCCGGCATCGCGCACGGCAGTCGTCACCGCCCGGGACGGCCGCGTCGCGCGCGTCCGGCCGCACGGCGACCGCTGGGTCGTCCGCCTCGACGCCGCGGCATGACGGCCGTGGCGCATTTGGCGGACCCCGTCGCCATGGCCACGCCGGCGTTCATCGCGCTGGTGCTGATCGAGATGGTCGCCGTCCGGCTCGGCGCGCGCGGCGACTACGACTGGCGCGACAGCTTCACGTCGCTGACGCTGGGCTTCGGCTCGACGATGGCGGCGGTGGTGCTCGGTGGGACGATCGTCGCGACCTACGCCGCCGCCGCGCGCTTCCACCTGTTCGCCATCCCCGTGACGTGGTGGTCGGGCGCATTGTGCTTCGTCCTCGACGATCTCGCCTATTACGCCTTCCACCGCTCGGCGCACCGCGTCCGCTGGTTCTGGGCGAGCCACGTCATCCACCATTCGAGCCAGCATTATAACCTGACGACGGCGCTGCGGCAGACGTGGACCGGCTTCTGGTCGCTGAGCTTCGCCTTCCGCCTGCCGCTCCTTCTGCTCGGCTTCGATGTCCGGCTGGTGCTCTTCGTCGCGGGCATCAACCTGATCTACCAGTTCTGGGTCCATACCGAGGCGGTCCGCCGCCTGCCCGGCGGCATCGAGTGGCTGTTCAACACGCCGTCGCACCACCGCGTCCACCACGGCAGCAACCCGCAATATCTCGACCGCAACTACGGCGGTGTGTTCATCGTCTGGGACCGGCTGTTCGGCACGTTCGAGCCCGAGGTCGAGCCGGTGCGCTATGGGCTGGTCCACAATATCGCGACGTTCAACCCGCTGCTGACCGCGACGCACGAGTGGGTGGCGATCGTCCGTGACCTGCGCGCCTCGCGCAGCTGGCGCGGGCGGTGGATGGCGCTCGCCGGTCCGCCAGGGTGGGTCGAGGGCGGCGACCACAGCACGGCCGAAGCGATCCGTGCGGCGTGGGCGGCGCGGGGAGTGGCGGCCGAGTAGGGCTCCCCTCCCCTTCAGGGGAGGGGGAGCGGCAGGCGAAACGGCGGTGTCGGACCGGCGCGGACACGAGCCACCCACCCCGCCGGCAGGCGAGTCGGCGCAGTGCTTACGGACGCGAACGGCGTCCGCTTCGCTCGGCGCTCGCTGCGCCTCAGCCCGGCTTCCTGAACCGGTACGCGAACTGGTCGGTGTGCCCGCGGATCGCCGGGTCGAACACGATCTTGCTGTGGTCGTCGGCCGAGTTCGCCAGCACCGTCGTCTCGCCGTCGAACACGAAGCCGGCGGCGGTCACCTCGGCCTTGACCACGGCGGGGTCGATGCGGTGGAGCGTGCTGGTCGCGCTCACGCCCGATCCGGCGGCGGCGGCATGGTCGATGACGACGTAGTAACCGCCCGGCTTGAGCGCGGCGAAGATCGCCCGGTTGATCGCCGGCACCATCTCGGGCGAGGCATTGTGCATGTCGTGGTAGTTCTGGGCGGTCCAGACGACATCGGCATTGGCGACCGCGGGATCGGTCAGGGTGGAGACGACGGTGACGTCGCCATAGGCCGGATCGGCGGCGATGCCGTTGAGCGTCGCCAGCCCGGCGGGATCGTGATCGGCGGCGGTCTTGGGCACGTCGGCGACGACGCTGCCGCCGGGCTTGACCGCGACGGCGAAGAGCCGGGTGAAATAGCCCTTGCCGGGGATGAAATCGACGACCTTCTTGCCGTGGTCGATATGGGCGAATGCGAGCATCTCGGCCGGCTTGCGGTCGGCGTCGCGGGCGACGTCGGCGGCAGGGCGGTTCTTGTCGGCGACCGCCATCGCGGGATGGGCGGTCGCCGCGGCGCTCCCGGCCAGCAGGACGGCAAACAGGCAGGTGGCGGCACGACGCATCGCAGTTCTCCCCAAGATCATCTTCCACCGAATAGCCGATCGTTCCGGCGGCGCGAAGACCTATTCGGGTGCCGCGGTCTTGCTGACGGCGGAGGCCGCGTCGGTGCCGGCGGCCGGCACCTGCCCGGCGAAGCGCGCGTCGACCGCGGCCGGCAGATCGGCGACGCGGCGGACGAGGCCGATCCCCTCGATCGCCACCACATCGGGGCGCAGCAGCCGCGTGTGGAGGGTGTAGCCGAGGTCGTAGACCGCGCGGTCGGTCCGCGTCGCGTCGCGCTCGACGAACACCGTCTCGATGCCGACCGCGAGCCGGTGGCGTCCGCTGTGGAGTTTTGCCCCCTTGAGCGCCGCCCGCAGCCCGGCCTCAAACCACGCCGCCTCAATCCGCGCGTTGCCGGTGGTGTCGACCGTGTCGGCGCGCACGGCGGTCGGGAAGCGGATCGTCTGCGTCTGGATCACCTGCTCGGCCGACGCCGGCCTGAGGTCGATGCGGTCGTGCGCGGCGTCGAGCGTGCCGGTCAGGACCAGCGGCACCGCCCGTGGCGGTGCGGCGGCGGCGGCTTTGGGCGCGGCGACCCGCTCCTGATGCGCATCCCAGTAGCTCAGGCCCGAGATGACCAGCGCGAGGATGCCGACGATCTCGCCAAGCGTGATCCAGCGGCGACGGGTGCGGGCCTGTTCGGTCTCCTTCATGGGGGGGTTGTAGGCGGTGGCGAGCGGCGCGTCAGCCCCGTCGACCCACGGAAAAAAAGGGCCGGATGGTTGCCCATCCGGCCCAGTCGGGTTTCCTTGGGGAGGAACTGGTCAATAATTGTAGGCGCGCTCGTCGTGCGAGGTGATGTCGAGCCCTTCGCGCTCGGCTTCCTCGCTGGGGCGCAGGCCCATCGTCTTGTCGACGATGAAGAACAGGATCGCCGAGCCGATGCCCGACCAGGCGAGCGTCAGGCACACCGCCTTGAGCTGGATCCACAGCTGCGCGGCGATGTCATAGGCCTCGGGCTTGACCGCGGCGTAGGGGAAGACGGTGTAGTCGATCGTTCCCTGCCCGCCGAGCAGCGGCGCGGCGACGATCGCGGTCGACAGCGCGCCGACGATCCCGCCGATGCAGTGGACGCCGAACACGTCGAGCGTGTCGTCGTACTTGAAGGTCGACTTCACCTTGGTGACGAAGAAGAAGCAGATCGGCGAGACGACGAAGCCCAGCACGATCGACGTCATCGGCGCGGCGTAGCCGGACGCCGGGGTGATCGCGACGAGCCCGGCGACGGCCCCCGACGCCGCCCCGAGCATCGTCGGCCGGCCGTGGACGATCTGGTCGACCAGCGCCCAGCTGACGGCGGCGGCGGCGGTCGCGACGAAGGTGTTGATGAACGCCGTCGCGGTGACGCCGTTCGCCTCGAGATTCGACCCCGCGTTGAAGCCGAACCAGCCGACCCACAGCAGCGACGCGCCGATCATCGTCATGGTCAGCGAATGCGGCGGCGTCGCTTCGCGGCCATAGCCGACGCGCTTGCCGATCATCAGGCAGCCGACCAGCCCGGCGATCCCGGCGTTGATGTGGACGACCGTCCCGCCGGCGAAGTCGAGTGCGCCCATGTTGAACAGGAAGCCGGCGTCGGTCTTGGCGTCGGGCAGGAAGTCCGGCCCGGCGAAATACCACACCATGTGCGCGATCGGGAAATAGACGATCGTCATCCACAGCACGACGAAGACCATCAGCGAACTGAACTTCACCCGCTCGGCGAACGCGCCGACGATGAGCGCCGGCGTGATGCAGGCGAAGGTCATCTGGAAAACGACGTAGGCGTATTCGGGGATGTAGACATTGTTCGAGAAGGTCGCGGCATAGGTCGACGCCGACACGCCCATCAGCATGACCTTCGACCAGCCGCCGAAGAATTGCGTCGGGCCGGACGTGAACGCCTCCGAATAGCCCCAGCAGCACCAGATCACCGCGACGATCGACACGATCATAAAGACCTGCATCAGCACGCTGAGCATGTTCTTGGTCCGCACCAGCCCGCCGTAGAACAGCGCGAGGCCGGGCACCGACATCATCAGGACGAGCAGCGTCGAGACGAGCATCCACGACGTGTCGCCCTTGTTCGACATGTCGGCCTGCTGCAGCGCGGTCGGGGCCTTGATCAGCGCCGCCGCGGCCCAGGCGGGCGCAGCGGCCCATGCCGCCATCCCGGCGACCACGGCGGTCATTACGTTGCGCGAGAGGTTCATACCGGTATCGCCCCCTACAGCGCGGTATCGTTGGTTTCGCCGGTGCGGATACGGACCGCGCCGGCGACGTCGGTAACGAAGATCTTGCCGTCGCCGATGCTGCCGGTGTGCGCCGTCTGCTGGATCGCCTCGACCACCGGGCCCAGCATCTCGTCGGCGACGACGATCTCGATCTTGATCTTGGGCACCATGTTGGTGGTGTATTCGGCCCCGCGGTAGATTTCGGTCTGGCCCTTCTGGCGACCGAAGCCCTTGACCTCGGACACCGTCATGCCCTGGACGCCGGTCGTCATCAGCGCCTCGCGCACTTCGTCGAGCTTGAACGGCTTGATGATGGCAATGACGAGTTTCAACGCGTGCCTCCCCGGCCCCGCTGAATACCTTGCAAATATCGTGCCAAGCGCGGCGCCCTGCTGCAGTGCAACAACGTCCGGCGTCAGATGGTCAATAAACCGGCGATTTCCGCGCTGCTGCCTGTTATCTAGGCAGCCTCGTCGCCTTCGAGATCGGCAAGCAGCGCCCGCGCCGCGGCCTCGTTGCCGGCGTCGACCATCAGCCGTACTCCCGACAGGCCGCTGCCGATGATCGAGGCAATGCCGCCGTCGAACAGCACGGCGTCAATCCCGGCCGACTCCAGCCGGCCGCGGGCGATCTCCCCGGCGATGCGGTCGAACAGGGTCTCGACGACGACGAGGGACATTAAACTCCCTCCCCCCCGGCGCAGCCGAGAGCGGGAAGGGCTGGGATGGGGGAATGCCGGTCGTCGCCGAAGGGGCGACGCCCCCACCCCGGCCCTCCCCGCTCTACGTTCGCTGCGCTCACGTGGGGGGAGGGAGCAGAAATCACGCCGCCGTGCCGCCGACCGTCAACCCCTCGATCAGCAGGGTCGGCTGGCCGACGCCGGCGGGAACGCTCTGTCCGGCCTTGCCGCAGGTGCCGACGCCTTCGTCGAGCATCAGGTCGTTGCCGATCGCCTTGACCCGAGTCAGTACGTCGGGGCCGTTGCCGATCAGCGTCGCGCCCTTGATCGGCGCGCCGAGGCGGCCGTTCTCGATGCGGTACGCTTCCGTGCAGGTGAAGACGAACTTGCCGCTGGTGATGTCGACCTGCCCGCCGCCGAACGACTTGGCGTAGATGCCCGACCTGGCACGGCCGAGGATCTCACCCGGGTCATTGTGGCCGCCGAGCATGAAGGTGTTCGTCATCCGCGGCATCGGCGCATGGGCATAGCTTTCCCGCCTACCGTTGCCGGTCGGCGCGACCCCCATCAGCCGGGCGTTGAGGCGGTCCTGCATATAGCCCTTGAGGATGCCGTCCTCGATCAGGACGGTGCGCTCGGTCGGCGTGCCCTCGTCGTCGATCGTCAGGCTGCCGCGGCGCTGGTCCATCGCGCCGTCGTCGACCACCGTGACGCCGGGTGCGGCGACGCGCTGGCCGATCAGCCCGGCGAAGGCGCTGGTGCCCTTGCGGTTGAAGTCGCCCTCGAGCCCGTGGCCGATCGCCTCGTGGAGCAGGATGCCCGGCCAGCCGGGGCCGAGGACGACGGTCATCTCGCCTGCCGGCGCGTCGACCGCGTCGAGGTTGACCAGCGCTTGGCGCAGCGCCGCGTCGATCGCGCCGTTCCACGTCTCGGACTTCATCAGGTCGTCGTAGAGATAGCGCCCGCCGAGCCCGTGGAAGCCCGTCTCGCGCCTGTCGCCGTTGGCCACGACGACCGAGACGTTCAACCGGACCAGCGGGCGGATGTCGCGCGCGCGCAGGCCGTCGGCACGGACGATCTCGACCACCGACCAGCTGCCGAGCAGGCTCGCCGAGACCTGCACCACCCGCGGATCGCGGGCGCGCGCGGCGGCGTCGATCTGCTGGAGCAGCGCGACCTTGGCGGCGAACGGGATCGCCGACAGCGGATCGGCGTCGGTGTACAGTTGGCGATTGGTCCGCGGCGGGCGGTCGAGGTTGGCGGTGCCCGCGTGGCCGCCGCGCACGACCTTCACCGTGTCGGCCGCGCGCCGGATGGCGGCGTCGGACAGTTCGTTGGCATGGGCGAAGCCGGTCGTCTCGCCGCTGACGCCGCGCAGGCCGAAGCCCTGCGTCGTGTCGAACGTCGCCGCCTTCAGCCGCCCGTCGTCGAAGCTGAACGACTCGCTCGTCGCATATTGCAGGTACAGCTCGCCGTCGTCGCAGCCGTTCAGGGCCTCGGCGACGAGGCGCTCGGTGCGCACGGGATCGAGGTCCGTGTCACGGTAGAAGATCGTCGCGGGATCGTGGGTCATTTGCCCGATATAGGCGGCTTGGCGGCGGTCGGAAAGGCGCACGTCAGCACCCACCGCACGCCCGGCCGGTCGAGCTCGATGCGGCTGCAATAATCGAGTACGTCGCGCCCGATCAGGATCCATGGCGGTTGCTGCTTCTTGCGCTGCGCCGTCACGGTGATCGCGTCGTCGTCCTGGTCGGCCGAGCTGGTGCCGGCGTGCGCCTTGGCGTCGAGTTCCCTTGCCCGCGCCTCGGTGACGCGCGCGGCCGGCGCGATCAGCGGCAGGCCGAGGATCGCCGCGCCCGGCGTCGGCGCCACGCGCTCGAACGGCAGCGCCGACCCGGGAAACGGCCGCCACAGCCCGACCTTGCCGGTGCGGCGGAACATCCCCGCCTTCTCCATCAGCTGCGCCGCACGGCCGTTGAACAGCGTCTCGGGCGAGCGGACGTCGAGGATGACGTGGACCGTCTCGCCGCCGATGTTCGCCTTCATCAGCGCGTCGCCCTTGCCGGCGCGGCCGATGCCATAGACCAGCCCACCCCTGAGCGCGGCCGCCTGCGTCACGACGACGTGCTCGGCCGGCACGGCGAGCAGCGAGATGACGCCGTCGCTGTCGTCGGCGAGTTCCTTGTCGAACCAGATCGTCGGCACGTTCGTCGCCGGCAGGCCGGCGACGCCGACGTCGTACAGGTTGCCGCGGATCAGCGCGCTGCCGCCGGGCATCAGGTTCGACTTGAACGTCTGCTTGCCGATCAGCGGAAACGCCTTGAGATGGGCGCGCGTCGCCGCCGGCAGGTTGAGCAGCAGCGCCTTGTCGAAGCCGAGCGCGATGCGGACGGTGACGTCGGTGCCCTTGATCCGCAGCCGCGCCATCGGCTGGGGAGCGGCGGCGACCTCGAAGCGGTCGACGGCGGGGGCGGCGAGGGCGGAGGACGTGCCCAGCACCAGCGCCGTTATCCCCACGCCAGCGGAGACCCATCTCCCGAGGCGCGAGGAGATGGGTCCCCGCGGTGGCGGGGATGACGGCCGACGGGAGGCGTTACCGTTGATCGGCCGGGCCGCCGGCGAGGACGAAACGCCGGTCGCAATAGCCGCAGTCGGCATAGCCGCTCGCCCCCATCTGCAGGTAGACACGCGGATGCCCGTTCGGCGCGCCGGGCTCGTCGCCGTCGCACGCCACGCGGGTCGCGTCGACGTAGAAGACCTCCGGCGGCGGGATCGTGTCCATGCTGCAGTGTAGCAAGGCGCGGCCGGCGACGGAAGGTGCGATGATCGTCCCCGCTCGCGGAGAGGATCAGGGGGCGACGACCTTGCCGCCCCCTGCCCCCGGGTCTATCCCCTGCCGATGACCACCTCCGCCATCGCGATCCGCGACCTCGAGAAGACCTATGCCGGCGGCAAGCGCGCGCTCGATGCGGTCAGCCTCGACGTGCCGCGCGGCAGCATCTTCGGCCTGCTGGGGCCGAACGGCGCGGGCAAGTCGACGCTGATCAACATCCTCGCCGGGCTGGTCCGCAAGACGGCCGGCAGCGCGACGATCTGGGGCTTCGACATCGACGCCCATCCGCGCAATGCCAAGGCGTCGATCGGCATCGTCCCGCAGGAGATCCTGTTCGACGCCTTCTTCACCCCGTTCGAGACGCTCGAGCTGCAGGCCGGCCTCTACGGCGTGCCCAAGAACAAGCGGCGCACCATGGAGCTGCTCCGCGCCGTCCGCCTCGACGACAAGGCGCACGCCTATAGCCGCACCCTGTCGGGCGGCATGAAGCGCCGGCTGCTGGTCGCCAAGGCGCTGGTCCACACGCCGCCGGTGCTGGTCCTCGACGAGCCGACCGCCGGCGTCGACATCGAGCTGCGCGCGCAGCTGTGGGAGTACGTCCGCGAGCTCCACGCCGGCGGCACGACGGTGGTGCTGACGACGCACTATCTCGAGGAGGCCGAGGCGCTGTGCGACCGCATCGCCATCGTCGACGGCGGGCGGATCGTCGCCAACGACCTGACGTCGACCCTGCTGGCGACGGCGCAGGACAAGATCCTGCTCGTCACCGTCGACCGCGATCTCGGCGACCTGCCCGCCGGACTCGGGTCGCGCGCCGAGGTCAAGGGCCCGCGCCTGCTCAGCGTCACCTACGACAAGCGCGAGGCGCAGGCCGGCGACATCCTCCACCGCCTGACCGCAAGCGGCCTCGGCATCGTCGACGTCTCGACGCGCGAGGCCGATCTGGAGGACGTCTTCCTCAAGCTGACGCGGCGCGCGGCGTGAGCGACCCCCACACCTACGACGTCGTCGTCATCGGCTCCGGCGCGGCGGGCCTCACCACCGCGCTCGGTCTCGCCGACCGGTTTCGCGTCGTCGTCCTGTCCAAGGGCGGGGTCAGCGACGGGTCGACGGCGTGGGCGCAGGGCGGGATCGCCGCGGTGCTCGAACCCGGCGACACGATTCTGAGCCACGTCGAGGACACGATGATCGCCGGCGGCGGGCTGAACGACATCGCCACCGTCACCTATGTCGCCGAGCACGCCGCGAGCGCGATCGACCGACTGGCCGACATCGGCGTGCCGTTCAACGTCGGCGAGGGCGTCGGCGACGGCGGCGGGTCGGACGCCGGCGTCGATGGCAGTGGCGCAAGCGCCGCGGGCCGCTTCCACCTGACCCGCGAGGGCGGCCACAGCCACCGCCGGATCGCCCATGTCGACGACGCGACCGGCTGGGCGGTGCAGGACGCGCTGGCCAAGGCCGCGGCAGCGCACCCGAACATCACGCTCGCGACCGGCCACGCCGTCGTCGACCTGATCACCGAGCGCCATGTCGAGACGGCGCGCTTCGTCAACCGCGCCTGCCACGGCGTCTATGCCTTCGACACCGCGAGCGACCGTGTCGAGCGCTTCACCGGCCGCGCCGTGGTGCTGGCGACCGGCGGAGCGAGCCGGGTCTATCTGTTCTCGACCAACCCCGACGGGTCGACCGGCGACGGCATCGCCATGGCGTGGCGCGCCGGCTGCCGGGTGTCGAACATGGAGTTCAACCAGTTCCACCCGACCTGCCTCTACCACCCCAAGGTCAAGAACTTTCTCATCACCGAGGCGATGCGCGGCGAGGGCGGCCATCTGCTGCTTCCCTCGGGCGAGCGCTTCATGACGCGCTACGACGACCGCATGGAGCTCGCTCCGCGCGATGTCGTCGCCCGGGCGATCGACGCCGAGATCAAGCGGCTCGGCCTCAGCCACGTCCGGCTCGACATGACGCATCTCGGGGCGGCCTTCATCGTCCACCACTTCCCGATGATCCACGCCCGGCTGCTCGAGCTCGGCATCGACTGCACGACGCAGCCGATCCCCGTCGTGCCGGCGGCGCACTACACCTGCGGCGGCGTGCTGGTCGACATCGCCGGGCGGACCGACCTGCCGGGGCTCTACGCGGTCGGCGAAGTGTCGCAGTCGGGGCTGCACGGGGCGAACCGGCTGGCGTCGAACTCGATCCTCGAATGCCTCGTCTTCGGGGTGGCGGTCGCCGACGACATCGCCGCGAGGTGGGACGCGCTGCCCGAACCGCCGCCGACCCGGCCGTGGGACGAAAGCCGCGTTACCGACTCCGACGAGGAGGTCGTCGTCAGCCACAACTGGGCCGAGCTGCGCCGCTTCATGTGGGACTATGTCGGCATCGTCCGGACCAACAAGCGCCTCGAGCGTGCCGCCCACCGGATCAAGAACCTGCGCAAGGAGGTCCACGAATATTACAGCGACTTCCGCGTCACGCCCGACCTGATCGAGCTCAGGAACCTCGTTCAGGTCGCCGACCTGATCGTCCGCTCGGCGCGGCGGCGGCACGAGAGCCGGGGGCTGCACTACAGCCTCGACTACCCGCAGACTGACGCGGTACCGCGCGACACGATCCTCGACCCGTGGACGCGGGACTAACCCATTTGGCTAATATGGCCCATAAACAGGCTGCGCGGGCGCTTACTTCGTATACTTGTTCATCTTCGCGCCCGACATTGACGCATGGGCTGGCGCTGCCTTAGGCGGGCGAATGACCCTCGTCGGCATCATCATGGGCAGCCAGTCGGACTGGGCGACGATGCGCGCCGCGGCCGAGACGTTGGACGCGCTCGGCGTGGCGCACGAGGTGCGGATCGTCTCGGCCCACCGCACGCCGCACCGCATGGTCGACTATGCGACGACCGCCGTCGAGCGGGGCCTGAAGGCGATCATCGCCGGAGCGGGCGGCGCGGCGCATCTGCCCGGCATGGTCGCGGCGCTGACCCGCCTGCCGGTGTTCGGCGTGCCGATCGAGAGCAAGGCGCTGTCGGGGCTGGATAGCCTGCTCTCCATCGTCCAGATGCCCGCCGGCGTGCCGGTCGGGACGCTCGCCATCGGCCATGCCGGCGCGGTCAACGCGGCGCTGATCGTCGCCGCCAGCCTCGCGACGACCGACGACGCGCTCGCCGCCCGGCTCGACGCGTGGCGCGCGGCGGCAACGGCGAAGGTCGCCGAGACGCCCGAGTGATCCCACCGGGCCGAACCGCGCGATGATCGCGCCCGGGGCGACGATCGGCATCCTCGGCGGCGGCCAGCTCGGGCGGATGCTCGCGCTGGCGGCGGCCAACATGGGCTACCGCGTCCATATCTTCGCCCCCGAGGAGGAACTGCCGGCCGGCGATGTCGCGGCGCACGTCACGCGCGCCGCCTACGACGACAACGCCGCCCTCGACGCCTTCGCGAGCGCCGTCGACGTCGTCACCTACGAGTTCGAGAACGTCCCCGTCGCCGCGGTCGAGCGGCTTGAGCGCCGCGTCCCCGTCCGCCCCGGCGCGCGGGCGCTCGACGTCGCGCAGGACCGGCTCGCCGAGAAGACCTTCATCACCGGCCTCGGCGGCACGCCCGCCCCCTTCCGCGCCGTCGCCGGCGAGGCCGAGCTGATCGCCGCGCTGGCCGCGATCGGCACGCCGGCCGTCCTCAAGACGCGGCGGATGGGCTATGACGGCAAGGGCCAGGCGCGGATCGCCACCCCCGGCGACGCCGCCGCAGCGTGGGCGGCGATCGGTGGCGCCCCGGCGATCGTCGAGGCTCACGTCACCTTCGCCGGCGAGTTCTCGGTCATCCTCGCCCGCGGGCACGACGGCGCGACCATGGTCTACGACGTGCCGCACAACATCCACGTCGGCGGCATCCTCGACCGCAGCGAGGTGCCAGCCCCGCCCGCGATTGCTGCCCATGGCACCGCGGCGGTCGTCCTCGCCCGCCGCGCGGCGCAGGCGCTCGACTATGTCGGCGTGCTGACGCTCGAGTTCTTCGCCACCGACGCCGGGCCGGTGTTCAACGAGATGGCCCCGCGCGTCCACAACTCCGGCCACTGGACGATCGAGGGCGCGCGCGTCAGCCAGTTCGAGAACCATATCCGCGCCGTCTGCGGCCTGCCGCTCGGCCCGACGACGCTGACCGCGGCCGCCGTGACGATGACCAACCTGCTCGGCGAGGCGGTCCACGACTGGGCGGCGCTGCTCGCCGATCCGAGCGCCCACCTCCACCTGTACGGCAAGAGCGAGGTCAAGCCGGGGCGCGGGCCGGAGCCGAACCCGACAACCGGCGTTGAGGGCGCGATGGCGACCAACCGCGACACGCTCGAACGGCAGATGCGCGAGGCCGCCGCGGCGGGCAAGTTCGAACTCGCGGCGAAGCTGCGCGACGACCTGCGCGCGCTGGCCGAGGTCGACGCCGCGCGCGCCGCCGGCGGACTCCACCGCCAGCAGCCCGGCGCGATGGGTCTCGGCACCAGCCGCCAGGCGGTCGAGCCGCCGCCCGGCTGGACGCCGCCGAAGCGCCCCGACCCGATGACCGCCAACCGATCGAAACCGCGCGGGCCGCGACGACCGGGCTGATCTACCGCCCGGCGATCGACCGCAGCAGCGCCGCTTCGGCCGGATCGTGCGGTGCCCCGTCGGCATCGAGGATGTCGTGGAACCACGGCTCGGGAGCGTCCCCGAGATACGGCGTGTCCCACGAATCCCACGGCAGATGCGTCTGCGTCCGGCCCCGCACCAGCCCCCAGTTGAACAGGCCGACGTTCGCCGCCCGCGCCACCGGCGCTATCGCCGCAAAGGTACTGCCGCGCGGCCGCGCCATGAACTCGGTGCACAGGACCGGCCGGCCGAGCGCCGCGAGCCAGCCGACCCGCCGCGCGAAGTCGTCGGCGACGTCGTAGTTGTGGAACGACATGATGTCGGAACGATCGAGCTGGCACTGCTGGATCGGGCTGAGCGTCGCGCGGCCCGACCAGTCGCCGGCCCACACCGCGCTGGTCAGCGGGGCCGTCGGCCGCGCGGCGCGGACCCAGTCGAACGCTGCGTCGAGCAGCGGCAGGACGGTGTCGGCCTTCTTCGCCACCAGCGCCGGATCGCGGCCGGTGACCTCGGGACCGTTGTCGGGCTCGTTCCACACGTCCCACGCCAGCACCCGCGGGTCGGCGGCGAACGCCCCGACGATGCCGCGGACATAGGCTTCGAGCCGCGGCCGGGCAGCGGGATCGGCGAGCGCCGCCATGCCCGGCGACTGGACCCAGCGCGAATTGTGGACGCCGGCGCGCGGCGGCAGCTGCGGCCCGGCCATCGGGGCGGGGCCCCAGCACGATTCGAACAGGACCGGCATGACGGCGATCCCATGACGCGCCGCAAGGCCGAGGAACGTGTCGAACCGCGCGACCGTCCCGGCGGGATCGCTCCACAGCAGGTCGTGGAGAAAGACGCGGACGGCGTTCATGCCGAGCCCGGCGGCGAGGCCCAGCTCGCGATCGATCGTGACGGCATCGAAGGTGTCGGCCTGCCACATCTCCAGTGCATTGACCGCGGTCGAGGGCACGAAGTTGCAGCCGAGCGGCACGGGGGGCGCGGCGTACCACGCGTTGGCCGCGTCCGCCGTCCAGCGGGTCACGCCAGCGCCTCCCCCATGCGCCGGATCGCGGTGACCTTGGCGTCGAACACGGTCCAGTCGTCGGCGGCGGCGATGCGGCCCCAGATCGCCTCGATCTCGGCGATCGGCAGGCCGCACGGCGCGGGGTCGGCCCAATAGTCGTGGTCGGTCGCGGCTGCCGGGGCGAAGGCCTGCACCGCGGCGACGAACGGCGCGAACTCGGGCGTGTCGTAGAGATCGCCCCGCGTCCGCCGCCGCCCGCCGCGCCAGTCGAACCAGAAGGCGTCGAGGTTGGCGCGGCTCGCCTCGAGCGCTGCGACGAGCGCCTCGGCCAGCACCCGGTCGCGGCCGTCGCCGAATGGTACAACGCCGAGCCGCCGCAGCAGCGCCGCGGTCAACGCCGCAGTGTAGCGGTTGCCATAGTCCTCCAGCGCCGGCCGCAGCGCCTCGACCGGCGCGACGAGGCGCAGCGCGCTGGCCAGCTGGAACACGTTCCACTGCAGCGCCTCGGGCTGGCGGCCGAAGCTGTACAGGCCGTGATGGTCGAAATAGGCGGCGGTGAAGTCGGGGTCCCACGCAGTCGCGAAGCGGTACGGGCCGTAGTCGAAGCTCTCGCCGGTGATGTTGATGTTGTCGGTGTTGAGCACGCCGTGGACGAACCCCGCCGCCATCATCGCCGCCGCCTGCGCCGCGGCGTTGGTCACCGCATGGTCGATCAGCGTCGCATAGGGGTCGTCGAGACCGCGCCCGCCGAAATAGTTGGTCAGGACGTATGTCGTCAGCCGCGCCATGTCGTCGGCGAGCCCCAGCGCCGCCAGCCGCTGGAAGGTGCCGTAGCGGATATGGGAGTGGCTCAGCCGGACGAGCACCGCGCTACGCGTCGGCGACGGCTCGTCGCTGCGCCACAGGTCTTCGCCGGTCTCGATCACCGACAGCGTCCGCGACGTGTCGACGCCGAGCGCCGCCAGCATCTCGGTCGCCAGTACCTCGCGGACCGCGCCCTTCAGCGTCAGCCGCCCGTCGCCGGCGCGGCTCCACGGCGTCGTCCCCGATCCCTTGGTGCCGAGGTCCATCAGCCGGTCGCGGCTGTCCCGGCACTGCGCGAACAGGAAGCCACGACCGTCGCCGAGATCGGGATTGTAGGTGCGGAACTGGTGGCCGTGGTAGCGCAGCGCCAGCGGCGTCGCGAGGCTGCCCGGCAGCGGCACGAACCGGCCGAAGTGGCGCACCCAGTCGTCGTCGCTCAGAGCGTCGAGGCCGATCTCTCCCGCCGCGCGATCGTTGCGGAAGCGGAGTGCGGTCGCCGGAAAATCGGCAGCGGCAACCGGGTCGAAGAACGCCGGCCCGAGGTCGAGGATCGTCGTCGCGCCGCGAAAGATCACGCCGCCGGCAGGCCGCACGCCGAGCGCAGGAAGCGCACCGCCTCGGCGACGATCGCCGCACGCTGCGCCGTGTCGCTGGTGCCGAGCACCGCCTCGATCGTCTCGCCGACGAGTGCATAGATCAGCATCGCGGCGACGGCGACGTTGACGCCGGTGATGCCCTGCTTGGCAAGAACGGCGCTGATGTGCCGCTGCGCCCAGTCGCACGTCACGGCGCGCGACGCGTGGTAGAACGGCTCGGCCTCGGCCGCCATCATCGTCTTGGGCTTGCCCTCGCTGCACGACTCGCCGGTGAGCGTCTCCCAGTCCTTGTGCTCGACGGCGAAGTCGATGCAGCGGGTGATCGCGACGCCGGGG
Organism: Sphingomonadaceae bacterium; assembly: GCA_903642255.1. Taxonomy (GTDB): domain Bacteria; phylum Pseudomonadota; class Alphaproteobacteria; order Sphingomonadales; family Sphingomonadaceae; genus Polymorphobacter_B. The sequence continues at coordinate 23,562 of CAHJWP010000014.1, forward strand.
TCGAGGTCCGCGAGCGCGTCGTCGCCCTGCATCACCGCGATCATCCGCTCGCCGTACATCCGGCCGATGTCGACCAGCAGGTTCTTCTTCGACCCGAAGTGATAGAAGATCGAGCCCTCCGACACATCGGCGGCGCGGGCGATGTCGGCCGTTCCGGTCGCGGCGAAGCCCTTGGTCGAGAACAGCAGGTTGGCCGCCTCGAGCACGCGCTGACGCGTCTCGGCAGGGTCGTAGCGCCGGCTGCGGGCATCGACGGCACGGGTCGCCACGGTCATCCTTCTCCTCGGGTCAAGCCCTCGCCTATGGCGAGGAACTGAGCCATAGTCAAAAGCTTATGAGCGGAGCGTGAACGCGTTGACGACGCGCTAGGTTCAGCGCGCGGCAGCCTTCTTCACCGCCCGCCGGACTACGGCGCCGCCGATCGCCGCCGCCAGCATCCCGCCGGGGCCGAGGCGGCGGAGGACAGTCGGCAGCAGCAGCCCGACGACCGTGCCCGCCGGACCCGCGGCGACGCCGCCCACCGTCCGCGCAATGCTCCGTCCCGCCACCATCGATACGATCCGGCCCAACATGCGCTGTCTCCTGCTGCGCCGGTCAAATGCCTATGCGCGCGGGATGGTTCAATAGTCGCGCTTGACCCGCAGGTTGGCGCTCGTCCCGCCGAGCGTCGCGACCGTCGACAGGATCGAGAAGGTCCGCGACAGCGCGAACTCGACCGACGTCGCCGAATAGCCCTGCGCGTCGGTCGCCAGCTCGACGTACAGCCGCCGGCCGATGTACTTGCCCGCGGCGATCGACGTCTTGCGGCCCGTCGTCACGTCGGCCGGCATCGCGCGGAGCCGGTCGATGTGGAGGCCCTTGCGCACCGCGCCGAACGGGTCGAGCGCCGCACCGACGCCGCGCCCATTGCTGCGCAGACTGGCGAGCGCGCCGGCCAGCTGGATCGCCTCGGGAGCCGACAGCGTGGTGATCGATGCGCCGAACAGGACACGGCTCAGCACCTCGTCCTCGGGCAGCGCCGGCACCGAGCTGAAGCGGATGTCGGGGTGGAGCGCGGTGCCGGTCAGCGTCAGGTCGGCGGTGAAGCCCGACGACGTGTTCTCGGCGACGATGTCGATGACCGGGTCGGGCGGGTTGCCGCCGGCGAAGCGGACATCGCCGCGGGTCAGGCTGAACCGCTTGCCCGAGAAGTCGTAGTCGCCGCGGACCAGCTGGACCCGGCCGCTGATCTCCGGCGCGGTCGCCCGGCCGGTGACGCGCAGCGCGCCGCGCCAGAACGAGTTGAGGCCGAGCCCCTCGACCGCGACGTTGTCGCGCGCGGTCAGCGCGACGTCGAGCGTCCACAGCGTCGGCTTGACCACCTTCGGCGGGGCGCGGCCGAGCAGCTCGGCATTGCGTTCGTCGACCAGCAGCACCGGCACGTCGGCGGTCGTCGTCGGCCGGCCGATCCGGTAGCGCGCGCGGACGATGTCGAGCGCGCCGCCGACCCTGCCGCCGCCGCCGTCGCTGTGCAGCGTCAGCGTGCCGGTCGCCGTCGCCCGCAGGTCGTCGCGGTTGATGACCTGCGCGTTGTCGAGCTTGGCCGTGACGTCGAGCGGGAAGCCGCGTTCGGACGACAGGTCGACGGTGCCGCTGCCCGCGATCCTGCCGTCCTTGCCGACGGTGCCCGAGAAGCCGGCGAGGTCGAGCCGCGACCCGGCGAAGCGCCCATCGAGCGCGACATTGTCGACGACGGTGCCGAGGGTGACGTTCTCGACGCGTGCGCCGTGGGCGGTGATCGTGCCGCTGAGCCGCGGATCGCCGAGGTGACCGCCGGCGTCGACCGCCAGCGCCACCGGACCGCGGACGTCGAGCGCCTCGACCCCGCCGAGCGCCCACAGCGCCTGCGCCGGGCCGTCGAACCGGATCTGCGCGAACAGCGGCGCGGCGAGCAGCCGGTCGCGCAGGGGTCCGCCCGCGGCGAGGCGCAGGTCGGCCTGCGCCCGGCCGACGGTCGCCCCGGCCTGCACGATCACCGC
>CAHJWP010000015.1 GCA_903642255.1 Sphingomonadaceae bacterium
CGCCGCGCGCGACGATCGTCGTCCCCGCCGCGGCCGCCGCCCCCTCGGCCCGGCGCGGCAAGCGCGAACGCCAGCCGACGCTCGGCCTCGGGGACATCTACGAGCTGCCCGGGCTCGACCTGCTCAAGCCAGCGCCGAAGGGCCCGGTGGCGAAGATCGACCGCGCCGCCCTCGAACAGAACGCCCGCCTGCTCGAAAGCGTCCTCGAGGACTTCGGGGTCAAGGGCCGCATTGGCGATGTCCGCCCCGGCCCCGTCGTGACGATGTACGAGCTCGAACCCGCGCCGGGCCTCAAGGCGAGCCGCGTCATCGGCCTGTCGGACGACATCGCCCGGTCGATGAGCGCGGTCAGCGCGCGCGTCGCCGTCGTGCCCGGCCGCAACGTCATCGGCATCGAGCTACCCAACCCCAACCGCCAGATGGTGACGCTGGCCGAACTGCTCGCCAGCGCCTCGTTCGACGACCAGTCGGCGGCGCTGCCGCTTGTGCTCGGCAAGAACATCGCCGGCGATCCGGTCATTGCCGACCTGTCGCCGATGCCCCACCTGCTGATTGCCGGCACCACCGGCTCGGGCAAGTCGGTCGGCCTCAACTGCATGATCCTGTCGCTGCTCTACCGGCTCAGCCCGGCGCAGTGCCGGATGATCATGATCGACCCGAAGATGCTCGAACTGTCGGTCTACGACCGCATCCCCCACCTGCTCAGCCCCGTCGTCACCGAGCCGGCGAAGGCGATCCGTGCGCTCAAATGGGCGGTCGAGCAGATGGAGGACCGCTACCGGATGATGTCGACGATCAACGTCCGGTCGCTGTCGGGCTTCAACCAGCGGGTCCGCGAGGCCAAGGCGAGCGGCAAGCCCTTCGTCCGCAAGGTCCACACCGGCTACGACGACGACGGCGTCGCGATCCACGAGGAGGAGACGCTCGACTTCGAAACGCTGCCGCTGATCGTCGTCGTCGTCGACGAGCTCGCCGACCTGATGATGACCGCGGGCAAGGAGGTCGAGTTCCTCATCCAGCGGCTGGCGCAAAAGGCGCGCGCGGCGGGCATCCACCTGATCATGGCGACGCAGCGCCCGTCGGTCGACGTCATCACCGGCGTCATCAAGGCGAACCTGCCGACGCGGATCAGCTTCTCCGTGACGAGCAAGATCGACAGCCGCACGATCCTCGGCGAGCAGGGGGCCGAGCAGCTGCTCGGCAAGGGCGACATGCTCTACATGCCCGGCGGCAAGCAGGTGATCCGCGTCCACGGCCCCTTCGTCAGCGACGAGGAGGTCGAGGCGGTCGCCGACTATTGCCGGACGCAGGGGCGACCCGACTACGTCGACGCGGTCACCGAGGAGCCGCTCGACGGCGACGGCGTCTTCGGCCTCGACATGGGGGAAGGCGGCGGCGAGGAGGCCGAGACCTACCGCAAGGCAATCCTGATCGTCGCCGAAAGCCGCAAGGCGTCGACCAGCTACCTTCAACGACAGTTGCGCGTCGGCTACAACAACGCCGCCCGCCTGATCGAGCGGATGGAAAAGGACGGCTATGTCGGGGTGGCGGACCACGTCGGGCGGCGCGAAGTGCTGATCGATACGGACGGGATGCGGGTGTGAGGGGGCTTGCAGCGTCGACTTGGCTGTGATTCTCTCGGCGGCGAGGGAGACGACCATGGATCGCGAGCGGCAACGGCGTCAGGTCGACGACAATTACGAGGCCTTCCAGCGACAGTTGGCGCGCCTCCTGCCGGATCACGAAGACGAGTTCGCGCTGATGCGCGATGGAGAAGTTGTCGCCCTGTTGCCCACCGCAACGGCGGCGCTGCGCGACGGATACGAGCGCTTCAACGACGAATATTTTTCGGTTCAGGAAGTGACGACCCGGCCGATCGACCTCGGCGTCTTCTCGCATGCCGGTTCTTGATGGGCGGCACGACGGTCGACAGGTCATCGTCGATGTTCTGGTTGCCGAGCCGGCGTTCTTCCGGTCGCTGCGAACGATGTCGGGACGCGGCCTGATCGATACCGGAGCATCGACCTCGCTCATCACGCGCCGCTTCGCCGACGCCCTGTCGCTTCCCCTTCACGGCAAGCATCCCTTGGTCACGGCGCGCGGGACCGACATGGTCAATCGTTACGCCTTTCGATTCGGCTTCCCACTGCCGGACATCTGGAGCGTCGATCGCCCCTATATCCTCGGCGACGAGCTGATCGGCAGCGAATTCGTCGATCACGCCAGTTTCGACGTGATCGTCGGCATGGATGTGCTGCGGACCGGCGAGCTCGTCCTGCGGCGCGACGGAAGCTTCAGCTTCACTTTCTAACCACGGCCCCCTTGCCCCTGACGTAGCGTCATCAGCTACGACTCGGCCATGGCGACGCTCAGCATCACCGAAGTCTGTCGCCGCACCGGGCTGTCGGCGCGCGCACTGCGCTTCTACGAGGCGCGCGGGCTGGTGACGGCGCAGCGGTCGGCGGCGGGGCAGCGGCGCTATGGTGCGGCCGAGGTCGCGCGGCTCCACCAGGGCACCGTCCTCAAGCGCGCCGGGTTCAGCCTCGCCCAGATCGCCGCGCTGACCGGCGACGGCTGGCTCGACCTCGATTGGCTGATCGCTGCATAGCTTGCCGGCGCGGCATCGGCCTGGATGGCGGGCAGTCGGCGACGGCTCTCGACCATAGGGGCAGCTCTATCTCACATGATCCGGCCGCATGGACGATATCCGGCGTCGCCGTCAGATCGCCATGGTTCGGAGCAGATCGAGTACCAGCGCGGCGTGATCGCTCCGCGCGATCAGCAGGTCGGGCAGATAGACGTCTTCGCGGTTGTAGATCAGCGGCGATCCGTCGATGCGCGAGCAGTGGAGGCCGTGTCCCAGGGCAACGGCGACGGGTGCCGCACTGTCCCATTCGTACTGGCCGCCGGAATGGAGATAGATGTCGGCCTCGCCCCGGACGACGGCCATGGCCTTGGCCCCGGACGAGCCCATCGGGACCAGTGCGGCACCGAGGAGCTTCGCGACCTTAACGGCTTCGGCAGCTGGCCGCGTGCGGCTGACGACCATGCGGAGCGGCCTGTTTGGCGGCAGCAGGGCGCTGGGGCGGTCGCTTCGCAGCACGATCCCGCCGTCGAGGTCCGGCAGCGCGACGGCACCCACCCGCGCTACGCCGTCGATGGCCAGGCCGACATGCACCGCCCAGTCGCTGCGGCCCTCGCCGTATTCGCGCGTGCCGTCGACCGGGTCGACGATCCACACCCGGCGCATGGCGAGGCGGCTGCCGTCACACTTCATCTCTTCGGACAGCAGGCCGTCGTCGGGCCGCTGTTCGCGCAGGGCATGGACGAGGAACTGGTTGGCGGTCTGGTCACCCGCCTTGCCCAGCGCCTGTTCGCCGAACACACCGCTGTCGCGCACGCTCAGTAGAATCTGTCCCGCCACTTCGGCGAGGTGGGCAGCGAGCTCCGCGTCGGTCATTGTGCCGATCACTTCAAGGGCATGATCTGCCGGATGATGTACTCGGCAGCTTCGCCCGGAGTCATCTCGGCGGTGTTGACGCGGATTTCGGGCTGCTCCGGCGGCTCGTACGGACTGTCGATGCCGGTGAAGTTCTTCAACGTGCCGGCCCGCGCCTTCTTGTAGAGGCCCTTGACGTCGCGCGCTTCGGCGACCGCCAGAGGCGTTTCGACGAAGATCTCGATGAACTCACCTTCCGGCACCATGCTGCGGACCATGTCGCGCTCGGCGCGGAACGGCGAGATGAAGGCGGTCAGGACGATGAGGCCGGCATCGGCCATCAGCCTGGCGACTTCGCCGACGCGGCGGATGTTCTCGATCCGGTCGGCGTCGGTGAAACCCAGATCCTTGTTGAGGCCGTGGCGGATATTGTCGCCGTCGAGCAAGAAGGTATGGCGGTTCATCAGGTTGAGCCGCTTTTCGACTTCGTTGGCGATGGTCGACTTGCCGGCGCCCGACAGGCCGGTGAACCACAGGACGCGCGGCGTCTGGTTTTTCAGCGCGGCATGCACCTCGCGTCCGATGTCGGTCGCCTGCCAGTGGACGTTCTGACTGCGGCGCAGGGCAAAGTTGATCATGCCTGCCGCAACGGTCGCGTTGGTGATCTTGTCGATCAGGATAAAGCCGCCGAGCGACCGGTTATCGGCGTAGGGCTCAAACACGATGGGCTTGTCGGTGGTGAGATTGGCAACGCCGATGGCGTTTAGCTCCAGCGTCTTGGCGGCGAGCTGCTCCATCGTGTTGACGTTGGTCTGGTACTTCGGCGGCTGCACGGTCGCGCTGACCATCTGGGTGCCGAGCTTGAGCCAATAGGGGCGGCCGGGAATCAGCGCATCATCGGCCATCCAGACGATCGTCGCCTCGAACTGGTCGGCGACCTGCGGCGGATTGTCGGCGACCGCGATCACGTCGCCGCGCGAGCAGTCGATCTCGTCGGCAAAGGTCAGCGTCACCGACTGGGCGGCGACGCCGGCGGGCAGGTCGCCATCCATGGTGACGACCCGCGTCACCGCCGAGGTTTTGCCCGACGGCAGCACCCGCACCATATCGCCCGGCTTGACCGTCCCGGTGGCGATCAGGCCCGAAAAACCCCGGAAATCGAGGTTGGGCCGGTTGACCCATTGCACCGGCATCCGGAACGGCTTGCCCTGTGCCGAGGTGACGTCGAGCTCGACGGTCTCGAGATGCGCGATCAGCGTCGGCCCGCTGTACCATGGGGTATTCCCGGAGGGCGTCGTGATATTGTCGCCCTTGAAGCCTGAAATCGGCATCGGGGTGAAGTCGGTGATGCCGATCGTCCGGGCGAACAACCCGTAATCGGCGACGATCCCGTCGTATTTTGCCTGATCGTAGCCGATCAGGTCCATCTTGTTGACCGCCAGCACGAGGTGGCGGATGCCGATCAGGTGGGCGAGATAGCTGTGCCGCCGGGTCTGGGTCAGCACGCCCTTGCGCGCGTCGATCAGGATTACCGCGAGGTCCGCCGTCGAGGCACCGGTGACCATGTTGCGGGTATATTGTTCGTGCCCCGGCGTGTCGGCGACGATGAACTTGCGCTTCTCGGTCGAGAAAAAGCGATAGGCGACGTCGATGGTGATGCCCTGCTCGCGTTCCGCCGCGAGGCCATCGACGAGCAGCGCGAAGTCGATCTCCTGCCCTTGCGTGCCGACCCGCTTGCTGTCCGCTTCCAGCGCCGCCAGCTGATCCTCGAAGATCATCTTCGAATCGTAAAGCAGCCGGCCGATCAGCGTCGATTTGCCATCGTCGACCGAGCCGCAGGTAATGAAGCGCAGCAGCGACTTGTTCTGGTGCTGGACGAGATAGGCGTCGATGTCAGCGGCGATCAGCGTATCGGTCCGATAGGCGCTGTCGCGCTGGAGGGTTTCGGACATCAGAAATACCCCTCCTGCTTCTTCTTCTCCATCGAGGCCGCCTGGTCGTGATCGATGATCCGACCCTGGCGCTCCGACGTCGTCGTCAGCAGCATTTCCTGGATGACCTGGGGCAGCGTCGTCGCGGTGCTTTCGACCGCTCCCGTCAGCGGAAAGCAGCCCAGCGTCCGGAAGCGGATCGAGCGTTCGACCGTCTCGACCTTGCGCCCTATCACCCGCTCCAGCCGTTCGATGTCATCGGCCATGAACAGCTGTCCGTCGTGGACATAGGTCGGGCGCGACGCGCTGAAATACAGCGGCACGATCTTGATCCCCTCGAGCTGGATATATTGCCAGATATCGAGCTCGGTCCAGTTCGAGATCGGGAAGACGCGAATGCTCTCGCCCTTGGCCTTGCGGGCATTGTAGAGCTGCCACAGCTCGGGCCGCTGGTTCTTGGGGTCCCAGCCGTGGCTGGCGGTGCGGAACGAGAAGATGCGTTCCTTGGCGCGGCTCTTCTCCTCGTCGCGCCGGGCGCCGCCGAACGCCGCGTCGAAGCCGTATTTGTCGAGCGCCTGCTTCAGCCCTTCGGTTTTCCACATATCGGTGTGCAGCGAGCCATGATCGAACGGGTTGATGCCGCGCGCCTGGGCATCGGGGTTGTGGTGAACCAGCAGCTCCATCCCCGCGTCGCGCGCGGCCCTTTCACGCAGATCGTACATCGCCTTGAACTTCCACGTCGTATCGACGTGCAACAGCGGGAACGGCGGCGGCGACGGATAAAACGCCTTTTTCGCCAGATGCAGCATCACCGCACTGTCCTTGCCCACCGAATAGAGCATCACGGGCCGCGCCGCCTCCGCCACCACCTCGCGCAGGATGTGGATGCTCTCGGCTTCAAGCCGCTGGAGATGGGTGAGCGTCTGGGGCACTGCGGTTCCGTTTCGCACGTCTACAGCCAAATCCGGGTCTTGGCGGCTCGCGGACGCGCCGACGAGCCGTATGCAGCTGCGCTCATACCTCGCCCGATTTCAACGCAAATCGATTCAGATCATTTTGGTATGCAAGTATACCGTCCATCGCCCGCAACGTGGACGGCTGCCCATTGCCCCGTTGGTGATATCGCCATCGATCAAGCATCTCATCGTCGCATTCACACAAAAAACAGGCTCTTGCGGTGTTAATCGAGGGCAGAGACGATGTTATGCTCGGGGATCGCCGAACTGTGCCGTCTGGCGCTGGCGTCGGGCACGGCCGATCGCCGCATGGCAGAGGGGGCGGGCGATACCGCCGGGCCGCCTGCCGCAAGCTGGTCGCCGGCCGAGACGGACAGCGGTGACGGCAAGAGCGGCGGGCGCAGGCCGCGGAGGGGGTGCTTGCTCCGTGAACCGATCGGCTTAACGATGCCGCAGCGGCTTCATGGTGGGTAACAGGAATGGGCAAGATCCTCGTCGGCATCGGCAGCATTCTCCTGCTTCTATCCGGCGCGTCCGCTGCCGCGGGGGCCGAACTGGACCGCACGGGCCGATTGCTGCGCGACCTCGCCGACGCGCCCGGGCCGTCGGGGTTCGAGGAGGCGGTGCGGGCGATCATGGTCCGTGAACTAAAGCCCCTCGGCAGCGAGCTGCGCTACGACGGCGTCGGGTCGGTCATCGTCCGCGACGGCGCTGCAGGCCCCAGGATCATGCTCGACGCGCACATGGACGAGCTCGGCGGTGTCGTCCGGCGGGTAACCCCGACCGGCTTCCTGTCGATGCAGATGCTCGGCGGCTGGCTCGATCAGGCGCTGCCCGATCAGCGCTGGGTCATCATCGGCAGCAAGGGCCCGGTGACGGCGGTGACCGGCATCCGCGACGTCCACGTCGTGCCGGCCGACGAGCGGACCAAGGTCTTCGCCCGGGACAGCCTGTACCTCGACGTCGGCGCGCGGACCGCCGCGGATGTCGCCGCGCTCGGGATCGGGCCGGGTGATCCGGTAGTCCCGTATTCGCCCTTCGAGGTTCTGGCGGGCGGCACGCGCTACCTCGGGAAAGCTTGGGACGACCGCGTCGGTTGTGCGGTCGTCATCGAGGCCCTGCGGCGGCTCCGCGCCAGCGGCCACCCAAACCAGCTGTTCGTCGCCGCCACTGTGCAGGAGGAAGTCGGCCTGCGCGGCGCGCGCACCGCCGCCGACCTGATCAAGCCCGACATCGGCATCGCCATCGAGGGCGGCATCACCGGCGACAGCCCGGGACGCAGTCCCGAGGAGACGCAGGCCGTCCTCGGCGGCGGGCCGGGCATCTTCCTGTACGATTCGAGCACGCTGCCCAACCGCCGGTTCGTCGCGCTGGTCCGGAACGTCGCCGCCACTGCCGGCATCCCGCTGCAACTCGATCTGGTGCAGGGCTATGGCGACGATTCCGCGGCGATGCAGGCCACTGCGGGCGGTGTCCCCACCGTCAACCTCGTCGTGCCGGCGCGCTATACCCACGCCCATAACGGCGTGATCGACCGCGCCGACTTCGACCGCATGGTCGATCTGGTCGTCGCCGTGATCGCGAAGCTCGACGCGCCGACCGTCGCCCATCTCCGCGATTTCGCCCCCTGAACCTCTCGCCGCGACCGGACAGGAGGAGCGTGCGCCACGTCCTGACGATCGCGGCCGGCGCGGCTCTATTCGCCGGTGAGGCGTCGCCGGCGCAGTCGATGCCGGGCACGGTCCCGCCGCCGGCCGCGGCCGATGGCGGGGCGACACCCGCGATGCCCGGCATGGCCATGGCCGGCGGGAGCATGGCGGGGATGACCGACATGGCACCCATGCCGGCGGCGCTCGGCCCCTATCCGATGAACCGCGAGGCGTCGGGCACCAGCTGGCAGCCCGATGCCTCGCCGCATCAGGCGATCCACCTGATGGCCGGCGACTGGACCGTGATGATCCACGGCATGCTCAACGGCGTCTTCGACAGCCAGAACGGCCCGCGCGGCGGCGACAAGGCGTTCGCCGCGGGCATGGTCATGGCCATGGCATCGCGCGATGTCGGCGACCGCGGCCGGGTGCAGGTTCGCGTCATGCTGTCGCCCGACCCGTTCATGGGGCCCGACGGCTATCCGCTGCTGCTGGCGACCGGTGAAACCGCGAACGGCCGCACGCCGCTGGTCGACCGGCAGCACCCGCACGACCTGTTCTCCGAGCTGAGCGTCAGCTACAATTACCAGCTGACCGAGACGGCGAGCGCGTTCGTCTACGCCGGCCTGCCGGGCGAGCCGGCGTTCGGGCCACCGGCGTTCATGCACCGCCTGTCGATCATGGACTCGCCCGAAGCGCCGATCAGCCACCACTGGGTGGATTCGATGCACATCACCGAGGGCGTCGTCACCGGCGGCATCATCGTCGGCGGGGTCAAGTTCGAGGCCTCGGGCTACCGGGGCCGCGAACCCGACCAGCACCGCTACGACATCGAGTCGCCGAAGCTCGACTCGGTGGCGATCCGCGCCAGCTTCAACCCGACACGGCGGCTGGCGCTGCAGGTCAGCTGGGCCCGGCAGGTGTCGCCCGAACAGCTCGACCCGCAAGTCAACGAGCGCCGATGGTCGGCGAGCGCGATCTACACCGTCCCGGTCGGTACAGCGGGCTTCTGGTCGACCACCGTGATCTGGGCGCAGCGCCGGGCGTTCGGCGGGGTCGATGGGCATGGCCCGGCGCTCGATGCGTGGGTGCTCGAGAGCGCGGTCCATCCCGACCCGCGCTGGACGGTCTATGGCCGGGCCGAGCGGATCGACAACGACGAACTGCTCGCCGTTCCCGCCGGAACCGTCGCGCCCGCGCTCACCGTCGGCAAGGCCGAGCTCGGTGTCATCCGCGACTTCGCGGTCGCGCCGCACCTGAAGTTCGGCGTCGGCGCACAGGCGGCGCGCAACTTCGTCGGCCGCGATCTCGCCGCACCCTATGGCGGCGACCGCTGGGGCGGGATGGGCTTCGTGCGGTTAAAGATCGACTGACGCGTCGGCGTGAAACCGGGCATCGTGGTCGAGCCGCCAGTTTAGGGCGTGCGCCGACGCCAGCGTCAGGCCGCCGACGACGGTCAGCACCGTTTCGAGGACGGCCTCCTCGCCGCTCGCCAGCCCGGCCACCATCAGCGTCAGACCGAGCGCGCCGAGCAGACCCGGCCGCCGGTCGCGGTGCCCGCGCCAGCCACGCCACAGCGCGATCCCCGCCAGCGGCAGGGCGGCGGCGAGGATCACGGGGTGGACCCACCACAGTCGCGGCAGAACCGATCCCATCGCCGGCGACAGCGCGATGACGACGGGAAAGGCGAGGCAATGGACGAGGCACAGCCCCGACAGGCCGATCGCGCTGCGGTCGAGCAGCCGCGTCCCGCCGCCGTCGTGCGCCGGGCCGTGGCGGTGCGTCAGCTCCGACGGTCCGCGCGGCGAGGCCATAATCGAACTCCGGCCACAGCGGCCTTCCCAGGAACCGGGCGCACCACGACGACGTGCGGCGGCGGTTCACCCATACACGTATGATATACTGTATCGTCGACGGGCGTGTCAATGCGCCAGGACGGCGGCCGCTAGCCGAGGTCCGGTGCGCCTAGACGCAGGCGGCGCAGCGGCCGCGGAACTCCATGACCGGGCGGTCGACGCGAAAGCCGGTGGCGGTCGCCGCGGCGCGCAGCTGTTCGACCGCATCGTCGTCGTCGAGGTGGGCGGTCTGCCCGCAGCCGTCGCAGACGAGGAAGATGCAGTCGTGGCGGCTGAGCGGATGGGCGTTGACGATGAAGGCGTTCTGGCTTTCGACCTTGATCGCCAGATTGTTCGCGGTGAACAGATCGAGGATGCGGTAGACCGACGTCGCGGCGAGGCGTCGGCCCTGCGCGACCGACACCGCCTCGATGATGTCGTAGGCGCTGACCGGTGCGGCGAAGCGGGCAAGCGTGGCGAACACGGCTTCGCGGAGCGGCGTCCACTGCTCGCCGGACGCCTCGAGCACCCGGCGCGCCGCCGCGGCCAGCGACGCCGACGCTTTCTCCACGACCACCGGACTCGCGCTCCCCATCGGCTGAATATGGGGCCTGAAGGCGGGCGGTGGCAAGGTCGCGCTGGCCGGCGCAGGTCGCCGCCGCGCCGGGTCAGCCAATCGGCGCAGTTCTATGGCCCTGGTGCGGCGCGCTAGAACGTCTTGCGAATGCCGCCGAGAAAGGCGCGGCGCTGGCCATATTGCGGCGCACCGACGCCGACGCCGGTGCCGTCGCGGATTTCATAGCTATGATCGCCGACGTTGATGACGTCGACGCGGACCGACAGGCCCTTGAGGAAGCCCGGCCCGTCGAGCCGCTGCTCGATGCCGAGGTTGACGGTGACGTACGCCGGCAGCTTGCCCCCGTTGGGGACGATGCCGGCGGGGTCCTCGGCGCGCAGGCCGTCGCCGTAGATCGCGTCGACCGCCGGCGTCAGCTTGCCGAGGCGATCGTCGAACACGTAGCTCGCGCCGGCCGACGCCGACCAGAACTGGCTGTGGTCGGTGTAGATCGGGTGGGCGGCGATGTAGGCGAGCTCGTCGGGGGCGAAGAAGAACTGGCTCGAGACGATGTCGCGGCCCTTCTCCTGACCGCGGGTCGCGTTGCCGTACAGCGTCAGCGGCCCGGCGTGGTAGGCGGTGGTCACCTCGATGCCCCACGCCCAGCCGCGCGCGTAGTTGAACGGCGACAGGATGACCGCCTCGCCGAACTGGCCCTCGTCGATCAGGTTGCGCTTGATCTTATAATAGCCGTCGAGCCCGACGGTGAACCCCGGCAGCACGGTGTGGAGGAAACCGGCGTCGAAATAATGCTCGCGCTCGGCCTTGACGGGATCGGACTGCTGGACGGTCGGGGCCTTGGTCGTGCCGGCGAACTGGGCGAGCGTCGTCGTGCCGACCAGCTCCTGCGGCGGCGGCGTGAAATCGCGGGCGTAGCCGACGTGGAAGGTCGTCGCGTCGCCCGCCTTGTAGACGACGTTGAGCCGCGGGCTGAGCTGGTTCTCGGTCGTATAGGCATGGACCGCGTCGAACCGCGCGCCGACGTTGACCGTCAGGGCGTCGGTGATCGTCCACTCGTCCTGCAGGTAGATGCCGTAGAGCTGCCCGGTCTTCGCGCCGTTGACCACAACCGGCGAAGGCGCGTCGCTTGTCTGGACGCACTGATCAATGACGTCGGGCGTGCACGGGTTGAAACCGCCGGCGGCGTTCGGAACCCCAGTCGGGAGGACGCGCGACGTGTCGCTCGACCGCGTCCGCTCGTTCTGGAAGAAGAAGCCGGCGCGCAGCGTATGGTGATCGGACAGCTTGTCCGACGCGTCGGTCTGGACGCCATAAGCGAGGCTCGACAGCCGCGAGCGGTCGGAGAAGCCGTTGAAGATGATGTCGCCGTTGGTCGGGTCGGGGGTGAACATCGTCCGCGAATAACGCACGAACGGCGCGACCTGAACGCTGAGCGCGTCGGCCGAATACTGGTACGCCAGCACGCCGTAATAGGTATATTCGTGCTGGTTCTGGTCGAGCAGCGCCGAATCGAAATCCGACCGGCCGTCGACGGTGAAGTTCGGCGTCTGGCCGGGGTTGTTCGGGATCTGGAACCGGCTGACCGACGCGCCGCCGAAGGCGCTGAGCCGGCTCGTTTCCGACAGGATCTGCGAGGCATAGGCGAAGCCGTGGAACTGGTCGGTGCGGTCGTGGATCGCATCGTGCGACGATGTCGGATTCTCGATGCCGAGGTCGTTCTTCAGGTAGCTGCCGCTGACGAAATAGTTGAAGCCGCCGCTCGATCCCTTGATCGACGCGCTCGGCTCGACCGTCCCGAGGCTGCCGCCGTAGACGCCGACGTCGCCGCCGTCGGCGAACGCGCCGTTCTGCGTCGTGATGTTGATCACGCCCGACGTACGATAGCCGTATTGCGCCGGCAGCGTGCCGGTCAGCAGCGAGATCGAATCGGCCAGCCTGATGTCGATCGTCTGGCCGAAGCCGGTGATGCTCTCGGGGACGATGACGCCGTTGATCCGGTACTGGACGTTGGCGTGCTCGTTGCGGACGTGGATCTGGCCATAGCTGTCCTGCGCCACGCCGGGTGCCTGCAGCAGCAGGCTGGTCAGGCTGCGGTCCTGGCCCTCGGGCTGGCTCGTGATCGCGGCGCGGTCGAAGGTGTACTTGCTCGCGCCGAGGCTCGGCAGGATCGCGTCGCGCGCCTCGTCGAGCCGTCGCGCGGTGACGACGATCTCGTCCGCCGGCGCGGCGGGGACGGGCGCATCGACCGCGTCGGCGAGGACCGGCGTCGCGACGGTAGCCGCCAGCAGCCCGGTCTTCAGTGCCGATCGTATCCTGCGCATGGGCTGCTCCACGTGACGATATACTATTTCATTCTTTAGGTTGCCCACCGCATCGTTGCCTAGCGGCTTTTTGCCGATCAGCGCAGAAAATTTAGGCGGCGACGCTGTGCGGAATTTGTCACACCGTCCGTCCGGCGCTTACCCGGTATTCCGCAGCCCCGCGGCGATGCCGTTGATCGTCAGGTGGATGCCCTCGGCGATGCGCGGATCGTCGTCGCCGCGGCGACGCCGGCGGATCAGCTCGATCTGCAACTCGTTGAGCGGGTCGATGTACGGCAGCCGCATCCGGACCGCGCGCTGCAACGCCGGCGACCGGTCGAGCAGCGCGCTTTGTCCGGTCAGCGCGAGCAGCTGGTCGCGCGTCCGCTGCCAGCCGTCGGCGATGCGCCCGAAGATCGCCCGCCGCAGCGCCGCATCCGGGACCAGCCCGGCGTAGCGTTCGGCAAGGCTCATGTCGGATTTGGCGAGCACCTGCTCGAGGTTCGACAGCGTCGTCTGGAGGAACGGCCAGCTGGCGACCATCGCACACAGCAGCCCGCGGTCGGTGAACGCCGCCAGCGCGTCGCCGGCACCGAACCAGCCGGGCAGCATGATCCGCGCCTGGCTCCAGCTGAACACCCACGGGATCGCGCGCAGGTCCTCGATGCGGTCCGACCGGGTCCGCGACGCCGGCCGGCTGCCGATGTTCAGCTCGGCGATCTCGGTGATGGGGGTCGCGGCGCGGAAGAAGGTGTTGAACCCGCCCGTCTCGTAGACCAGCCCGCGATAGGCCGCGCCGGCGGCGACGCTGATCGCGCCCATCGCCGCCCGGAACTGCGCGAGGTCCGCCGGTGGTACCGGCGTCGGCGCGAGGCTGGCGAGGACCGTTGCCGCGGTGATCGTCTCGAGGCTCGCCGCCGCACCGGCCGCGGTGCCGTATTTCGAGGCGATCACCTCGCCCTGCTCGGTGATGCGGATCCGCCCGCCGACCGACCCCGCCGGCTGGGCGCGGATCGCGTCGAAGGCCGATCCGCCCCCCCGCCCCACCGCGCCGCCGCGGCCGTGGAACAGCTGCAGCCGGATCCCGCGCGCGGCGAACACCTCGACAAGCGCCAGCGCCCCTTCGTGGAGCGACCAGTTCGACGTCAGATACCCGCCGTCCTTGTTCGAATCGGAATAGCCGATCATCACTTCCTGATACCCGCGCGCCTGCGCCAGCGACGTCGCCTTGGGGCGGTCGAGGAAGTCGGCCATCACCTGCGGCGCCCGTTCGAGGTCGCCAATCGTCTCGAACAACGGCACCGCCATCACCGGGCAGGTCGGCCGCTCGCCGGGGACGTAGAGGCCGACCTCCTTGAGCAACAGATAGACTTCGAGCAGGTCGGCGACGCACGCCGTCATCGACACGATATAGGCGCGGATCACTTCCGGGCCGAAGCGGGCATGGGCACCGGCCGCGGCGCGCAGGATCGCCATCTCGTTCAGCGTCTCGGCCGAATAGCTGGCGAACGGGTTGAACAGCAGCCGGGCGTGGGCGAGCTCGAGTCCAAGCACGTCGGTCCGCGCCGCATCGTCGAGCCCGGCATAGTCGGCGGCGACGCCGGCGACCTTGAGCAGTTCGGCGACGACCCGGCGGTGGACGCGCGCGTTCTGCCGCAGGTCGAGCGTCGCGAG
The DNA here is from genome assembly GCA_903642255.1 of Sphingomonadaceae bacterium. Classification (GTDB taxonomy): domain Bacteria; phylum Pseudomonadota; class Alphaproteobacteria; order Sphingomonadales; family Sphingomonadaceae; genus Polymorphobacter_B. The sequence goes on from CAHJWP010000015.1 coordinate 14,362, forward strand.
GTGGAAGCCGAAGGTGCGGACCGCGCGGATCAGGTCGCCGAGCCGCGCCCCACGCAGCGCGGCGCCGCCATGGTCGACGAGCGACGCCGCCACGGTCTCGAGGTCGGCGAGCAGCGCCGCGGCGTCCGGATACGGCGCGCCGCGAACCAGCGACGCGACCGGCGGCGGCGCGCCGGCGAGCGCCGCGTGGCTTGCTGCCGTCCGCGCGTAGATGCCCGTCAGCGCGCGGCGGTACGGCTCGTCGGCACGCGACGCGGCATGGTCGCCGCTGGCCTCGGCGAGCGCGGCGAGCGCCGGCGACACCTCCGTCAGCGTCGACGACAGCGACAGTTCGGAGCCGAGCGCGTTCAGTTCCCCGAGATAATGGCCGAGCGCGATCCGCGCCTGATGTGCCAGCGCGAGGTCGAGCGTCGCGGCATCGACGTTGGGATTGCCGTCGCGGTCGCCGCCGATCCACGTCCCAGGCCGCAGGAACGACGGCAGTGGGCGGTCGAGCAGCGCCTCCCACCGCGCATACAGCCGCGGCAGGGCGGGCACGAAGCTACGCTGCAGATATGACAGGGCACTGTCGATCTCGTCGGCAACGACCGGCTTGACCGAGCGCAGCGGCCGCGTCCGCCACAGGATGGCGATCTCGCGCAGCAGCGCCGCCTCGGTCGGGGCGTCGCCGCCGGCGGCCGCGGCCTGACGCTCGGCCATCAGCGCATCGATCGCCGTCTCGCGGTCGATCACCGACTTGCGCCTGACTTCGGTCGGGTGAGCGGTGAGGACGGGAACGATCAGCGCGCCGTCGAGCAGCCGGGTGACCGCGGCAGCGTCGATGCCGGCGTCGGCCAGCGTCGCCAGCGTGTCCGCCAGCGTCGCCTCGGCCGGTGCCGCCCCGCGATCCTCGGCGAGGTTGGCGAGCAGCGAAAAGGCGAGGAAGCCGCGGACGAAGCGCAGCGTGTCGTCGAGGTCGAGTCCGTCGAGCCGGGCCGACAGCGCCGCGTCAGCCCCGGCCCCCGGTGTGCGGTGGGCGTCGACCGCGGCCTGCCGGATGCCTTCGATGCGGTCGAACACCGCCGCCCCTTCCGCCGCGCGGATGACGTCGCCGAGCAGGCGCCCGAGGTAGCGCAGGTCGTCGCGTTCGAGCGCCGGAGTCGACGGTTGGACCAAGCTGTAACACCATCGTTCGAATCGTGGAAATCCTGAGCCGTCCTTGCGCGAGCCGACCGCCCGAGCGCAAGCGGCAGATCCCGGCGAACGGGCAGAATAGCCGAACGGCCGGATTGGAGCGGCTGGACCGCGCCGCCGCAGTTGCGGGGGACCTCACCCGCGAGCGGAGCGGCGGGGCTGTGCCGCGCGTGACAGGTTGCGGCGGCGACTCGCAGCCGATACGTCGACCCACCATGACCGCCGCCCGTCTCGCCTTTCCCGCCATGCTGACCGGCAGCGCGGCGCTTGCCTTCGGGCCGTGGCTGGTGCGGCTGGCCGACGTCGCGCCGGTGGCGTCGGCGTTCTGGCGGCTCGGGCTGGCGATCCTGCCGCTGGCGCTGCTCGCGCGTCTCGCGGGACCGCGCCGGCCGCTGCCGGCGGCGGCGGTACTCGTCGCGATCGCCTTCGCCGGCGTGTTCTTCGCCGCCGACCTCGCGCTGTGGCACCTCGGCATCGCCCGGACGACGCTGGCCAATGCGACGCTGATGGGCAATTCGGCGAGCTTCATCCTGCCGGCCTACGGCTTCGTCGTCGCCCGCGCGTGGCCGGGGCGGACGGCCGCGCTCGCCCTGCTGTGCGCCGCAGCCGGCATCGGGCTGCTGCTCGGGCGCAGCGCCGACGTGTCGGCGACGCATCTGGCCGGCGACCTGCTGTGCCTCGGCGCAGGGGCGTTCTACGCCGGCTATTTCATCGCCGTCGACCGCGTGCGGGGCAGCGTCGCGCCGCTGACGCTGCTGATGCTGGCGACGCTCGCCGGAGCGGTCGCGACGCTGCCACTGGCCGCGCTCGGGCCGGGCGCGTTCTGGCCGCACGACTGGACGCCGCTGGTCCTCCTCGCGCTCGGCAGCCAAGTGATCGGCCAGGGGCTGATCGTCTTCGCCGTCGGGTACCTGCCGCCGCTGGTCGTCGGCCTGACGCTGCTGATCCAGCCGGCGATCTCGGCGACGATCGGGAGCTTGCGGTTCGGCGAGGCGCTGACCCCGGTCGACCTCGCCGGCATGGCGCTGGTCGCGGCGGCGCTGGTCCTGGTGCGGCTGCCGGCGCGGCGGACAGCCTGACCCGCAGGCCGCGGGGGCGGACTTGCCTACGCTCCCGCCGTTCGCTTATCGCCCAGGCGACCGGTGCCCGCGGGCCGCGGCGCTCTTTCGCATCGTTGCCCGATCGTCGCCGGTAGGCCGCCCGTGCCGCCGCGCCGATTCGCGTAGAAGCACTCCGTATTCAGCGGACAAATGTCATCGTGGGCGCTTACTTCGTATACTTGTTCATCTTCGCGCCCGTCAGAACATCCGCTTCGGCGCGCTGAACACCCGCGTCACCTCGGGGCGGAAGCTGTCGAGGCTGTCGGCGGGAAAGCCGGGGTCGAACGCCGGGGCGTCCCACTCGTCGACCAGCTTCACGGCGAAGTCATACCACGGCTCGGCCGCGAAGTCGTCGCGCAGGTTCGGCGACTGGCCCATGTAGGCGTAGTAGTATCTGCCCTGGAAGGCCTGGTGGTGCTTGACCGCGTGGTAGATGTCGTCGCGGACATAGGGCTTGAGGATTTCCGCGGCGATCGCCCCGTGGTTGGGAATGCTCATCAGCTTGCCGAGGTCGTGGCACAGCGCGGCGACGACCTCCTCGTCGGGGGCCCCGCTGCGCCGGGCGAGCGTCGCCGCCATCAGGCTGTGGCCAAGCTGGGTGGCGGCGAACCCGACCTCGATCGCGTCGAGCCGGGCCAGCGATTCCATGATCTGCTCGGGCGCGGCGCTCTTCTGGTGGACACCATGGGCCCGGCCGATATGGCCCCAGTCCTCGGCGGTGCCGTCGACCATCGTGGTGAACATCAGACATGCTCCGTGGCGGCGTAGAGCGCCCGGTATACACCCCTGAGCGCCACCTTGTCGATCTTGGCGCTGCCGAGCTTGGGCAGCGGATCGGGGCTGAACCAAAGCTGCGCCGGGACCTTGTACGAGGCCAGTTCGCGCGCGACGAACTGGGTCAGCGCCTCGGCCTCGAGCGCCGCGCCGGGCTTGGGGTGGATCACCGCGCCGACGACCTCGCCGAGCCGCTCGTCGGGCAGGCCGAAGACGCTCGCCTCGGCAACGGCGGGGTGGGCGTAGAGCGCCGCCTCGACCTCCTGGCAGCTGATGTTCTCGCCGCCGCGGATGATGATGTCCTTCTTGCGGTCGACGATGAACAGATAGCCGTCGGCGTCGAGGTAGCCGAGGTCGCCAGTTCGGAACCAGCCGCCGGGCATGAACGCCGCCGCGGTCGCCGCCGGGTTGCGCCAGTAGCCGCGGACGTTGGCGATCGACTTGATGCACACCTCGCCGACACTGCCGCGCGGCTGTTCGGTCATGGCCCCCGCCTGCCCGTCCGCGTCGAAGATGCCGATCTCGACCAGCGGCGCGCTCGCCCGCCCGGTCGACGCCGGCTTGGCGAGGTAGTTGTCGCGGTAGATGCCGGCGCCGACGGCGTTGGTCTCGGTCAGGCCGTAGCCCTGCGCCGGGCGCATCCCCGGAAAGGTCGCCGCGAGCCGGGCGACGTGCTCGGGCGGACGCGGCGCGCCGCCGCTGGCGATGTCGACGAGGCTCGACAGGTCGTACTTGTGCCGGTCGGGGTGGTTCATCAGCTCGAGGCTCATCGTCGGCACCCCGACGAAGTAGGTCGCGCGCTCCGCAGCGATCAGGCGCAGCGCGTCGCCGGCGTCCCATTTGTGCATGATGATCAGCTTGCGGCCGATCGCCACCGAGACGAGCAGCACGGCGATCGACCCCGTGATGTGGAACAGCGGCACGTCGAGCAGGGCGATCTGCTGTTCCGGCACCGCCGCCCCCTCGCCCGCCGACAGCTGGAGCAGGGCGAGGCCGGTGACGAGATAGTTCATCGCTCCCGACACGATGCCGCGCTGGGTCGACACCGCGCCCTTGGGCTCGCCGGTCGAGCCGGACGTGTACATGATCGTCGCGTCGTCCTCGGCATCGATCGGCGGCAGGTACCACGGGGCGTCGGGCGCGGTCGCGAGCGCGTCGTCGAGGCGTTCGAAGCCGAGGCCCGCGGCGACCTCGACCGAAGTGCGGACGGTCAGCACCGGCACGGCAAACTGCGGCAGCGCCGCCAGACGCCGGGCGCGTTCCTCGTCGGCGATGACCAGCCGGGTGCCGCTGTGCGCGATGCCGTAGGCCAGCTCCTCGCCCTTCCACCATGCGTTCATCGGCACGGCGACCGCGCCGAGGATCAGGACGCCGAAATAGGTCGTCACCCATTCGGGATAGTTGCGCATCGCCACCGCGACCCGGTCGCCCTTGGCGATGCCGCGGCCCTGGAGCACGGCGGCGACCCTGATCGCCGCGGCGTGGACTGCGGCGAAGGTGTAGCGCTCGTCGCGGTACACGAGGAACTCGCGGCCGGCGTTGGCGGCGAAGAAGAAGGCGAGGAAATCACGCACGTTGGCCGGCGCGGCGGCGAACACCGGGTAGTCGACTCCGCGGATCGTCGCGTGGCTCACGGCGAGCGGGCCGCCGGGGGCGACGATCGCCGCCACGATGGCGTCGATCTTGGCGTCGAGAGGACTGGCCATTTCAATACCCCATCAGCGACGCGAGGCGGTCGCCGTGGAAGGCGAGGTCGCCGAACGTCTCGCGCGCCGCCCGCGCCCGTTTCATGAAGAAGCCGATGTCGAAGTCGTCGGTCATGCCGATGCCGCCGTGCATCTGGACGCCCTCGTCGGTGGCGAGCTTGGCGACCTCGCCCGCCTTGGCCTTGGCGAGGCTGGCGAACAGCGGCACGCGCTCCTCGTCGGCGTCGAGGGCGACGAGGGCCCGCAGTGTCGCCGAGCGGGCGAGCTCGACCTCGCAGAACAGGTGTGCGGCGCGGTGCTGCAGCGCCTGGAAGCTGCCGATCTTGACGCCGAACTGCTCGCGCTGCCGGAGATAGTCGACGGTGCGGGTGAAGCTCTCGCCCGCCACGCCCAGCATTTCCGCCGCGAGCGCCGAGCGGCCGGCGTCGAGGACGCGGTCGAGCACCGCCCAGCCGCCGCCGACCTCGCCCAGCACGTCGGCCCCGTCGACCTGGACGTCGGTCATGGTGACGGCGGCCGCGTTGCGGCTGTCGACCATCGACCGGCGCGCGGTGGTCACTCCGGCGGCGTGCGCGTCGACGAGGAACAAGGTGATGCCGTCGCGGTCGTCGTCGCTGCCGCCTGTGCGCGCGGCGACGATCAGCGTGTCGGCGACATGGCCGTCGAGGACGAAGCCCTTGGTCCCGTTCAGTTTGAACCCGTTGCCCGACGCTTCGGCGCGGGTGGCGACGTGGTGCGGGGCATGGCGCGCGGCCTCGTCGGCGGCGAGCGCGAACAGGCGTTCGCCCTGCGCGATCTGCGGCAGATACTGCGCCTGCTGCTCAGGCGTCCCGCCGCGGATCAGCGCGGTCGCGGCGAGGATCGCCGTCGACAGCAGCGGCGACGGGCTGAGGTTGCGACCCGCCGCCTCCTGCACCAGCCCCGCTGCGACATAGCCGAAGCCCGACCCGCCGTGCGCCTCGGGGACCAGCATCCCGGCAAAGCCCATCTCGGCCATCTTCGCCCACAGGCCGCGATCGAACCCGGTCGCGTCGCCCGCGTCGCGCAGCCGGCGAAGTTCGCCAACCGGGGCCTCGCCGGCAAAGAAGGCGTCCGCGGAGTCGCGGACCATCGTCTGGTCGTCGGTGAGCACTAGGGCCAAGTCGTCGGTTCCTTCTCGTCGTCATGCTGGCGCACGCCAGCATCCACGTTCGTGCCGGTCGCCCGGCCTGCTGTTCTGCCCCACCATGGCTGCCGGCATGCGCCAGCATGACGGCGCGATTGGCTCTACGCCCCCGGCAGCTGGAGCACCCGCTTGGCGATGATGTTGAGCTGGACCTCGCTCGTCCCGCCCTCGATCGAGTTGGCCCGGCTGCGCAGCCAGTGGCGCGACAGGTCGAGTTCGCCGTCGCCCTCCCATGCCAGCCCGTCGGAGCCGGCGACACTCATCAGCAGCTCCTGCCGCTGCTTGTTGAGCTCGGTGCCGTAATATTTGAGCATCGACGACAGCGCGCCGGTGCCCTGCCCCGCCCTCGCCTCGTCCTTGACCCGCTCCATCGTCAACCCGAAGGCCAGCGCGTTGATCTCGTGCCGGACGATGTCGGTGCGCAGCGGTGCGACGCCGGCCTCGCCCAAAGCCTTGACCGCGATCTGGCTGAGCGACCGCCTGCCGTCGTCAAGGTCGCCGATCATCTCGCGCTCGTGGGTCAGCAGGTACTTGGCGATATCCCAGCCCTTGCCGGCGGTGCCCATCAGGTTAGCGCGCGGTACGCGGACGTCGTCGAAGAAGGTCTGGCAGAACGGCGAATAGCCGCTGATCAGCTTGATCGGCGAGGTCGACACGCCGGGCGACGCCATGTCGAACAGCAGGAAGCTGATCCCGAGGTGCTTCGGCGCGGCGGGATCGGTGCGGACGAGGCAGAAGATCCAGTCGGCCTTGTCGGCATAGCTGGTCCACACCTTCTGGCCGTTGACGATATAGTCGTCACCGTCGATCACCGCGCTGGTCCGCAGGCTCGCGAGGTCCGACCCTGCGCCGGGTTCCGAATAGCCCTGGCACCAGCGGATCTCGCCGCGGGCGATCTTGGGCAGGTGCTCGTGCTTCTGCGCCTCGCTGCCGTACTTGAGCAGCGCCGGCCCGAGCATCCAGATGCCGAAGGATGCGAGCGGCGTGCGGGCACCGATCGCCCGCATCTCCTGCGCCAGCACCTTGGCCTCGTCCTTGCTCAGGCCGCCGCCGCCATATTCCGTCGGCCATTCGGGCACCGTCCAGCCGCGCGCGCCCATCGCGTCGAGCCACGCGCGCTGGGGGGCGGTCAGCGCGGCGTTGCGGCCGCCCCAGCAGACGTCGGCGTCGCTGGCGATCGGCTGCCGCATCTCGGCCGGGCAGTTCGCCGCGAGCCAGTCGCGTGTCTCCGCGCGGAAGGTGTCCAGATCGGCCAACGGCCCTCTCCCAATTGTCTTATCGCTTTGCCCGACTATAGGTGCGCGGCGCACCGCGAGGCAAAGGGGAAAACATGCTTGGCCACGCCATGATCGCGCTCGACTGGACCAGCCTCCACCTGTCGCCGACGGTGTTTCCGCCCTTTCACGGCTTCGCGCTCCGCTGGTACAGCCTCGCCTATATCGGCGGCATCCTCGGCGGCTGGTGGCTGCTCGGCCGGATGCTCGATTCGTGGGGGCCGCCAATGACGCGGGCGCACGCCGACGCGTTCATCACCTGGGCAACGGTCGGTATCATCCTCGGCGGCCGGATCGGTTATGTCCTGTTCTACGATTTCAGCCGCTTCGCCGCCGATCCGCTCGCCATCTTCAGGCTGTGGGAGGGCGGCATGTCGTTCCACGGCGGCGCGATCGGCTTCACCATCGCGATCTTCCTGTTCGCCCGCGTCAATCATCTCAACGGGTTGCGCATCTGCGACTACGTCGCATGCGTCGCGCCGATCGGGCAGGGGCTCGGCCGGCTGGCCAATTTCGTCAACGGCGAGCTGTGGGGCCGGGTGACGGGGACCAACTGGGGCATCGTCTTCCCCGGCGCGGGGGATGCGCCGCGCTATCCGAGCCAGCTGTTCGAGTTCGCCGGCGAGGGGCTGCTCCTGCTGCTCATCCTCAGCGTGATGTTCTGGCGGACGCGGGCGCGGGCGTACCCCGGCCTGCTGGTCGGCGTCGGCACCTTCGGTTTCGGTGCGGTGCGCTTCGTCATCGAGTTCTTCCGCGAGCCCGACGTCCAGGTCGGCTATCTCAAGTTCGGCCTGACGATGGGGCAGTGGCTGTGCATCCCGATGATTTTGCTGGGATTATGGCTCATCGTATCGAGCCGGACGCGCACGATCGCGGCGGTTCCGGCAGTGGCATGACGGCGTTCGCCGAAGGCCTCGCGCGCGATATTGCCATCGGCGGGCCGATCCCGATCGCGACGTGGATGGCGCGGTGCAACGCGCAATATTATGCGACGCGCGATGCGTTCGGCGTCGCCGGCGACTTCGTTACGGCACCGGAGATCAGCCAGATGTTCGGCGAGCTGGTCGGCGTCTGGCTGGTCGACGCGTGGCGCCGCGCCGGATCGCCGAGCCCCTCCCGGCTGGTCGAGCTCGGCCCCGGCCGAGGGACGCTGATGGCCGACATCGGCCGGGTGACGGCGGCGGCGGGCTGGCGGCATGACGTTGTTTTCGTTGAGACCAGCCCGCTACAGGCCGCGCTACAGCGGCGCGCCGTTCCCGCATCAACCGCGGTACCGGCGCTGGCGCAACTCGATGCCGACGCGGTCGAGTGGTTCGTCGCCAACGAATTCTTCGACGCCCTCCCCGTCCGCCAGCTGGTCCGCACCCCCGGCGGCTGGCGCGAGCGCGTCGTCGGCCGGGCGGGCGACGCGTTCGCCGCCGGGCTCGACCGCATCGACGCTGCCGCTGCGGTGCCGCCGCCGCTCGCCGCCGCCCCGGTCGGCAGCGTCGTCGAGCTGTCGCCGGCATCGACCGCCATCGCCGCCGAGATCGGTGCGCGGATCGCCGCGCGCGGCGGCGCGGCGCTGATCGTCGACTATGGCC
>CAHJWP010000016.1 GCA_903642255.1 Sphingomonadaceae bacterium
GCCGATCACCGCCGCCGCCGCCCATGGCCCCGGTGCGACGATCGCCAGCGGCAGGGGCACGATGAGCAGCGCATAGCCGAGCATCGAGGCCTTCCGCGCCCGGTCCATGCTCCAGCCGCGCGCCAGCAGGGCCGGGAAGACCAGCCCGGACGACAGCGCGCCGGCGGCGGCGAACGCATAGGCCAGCGCCGTCGGGCCGCCGAGCGTCGCCTGGCTCATGCCGAACACGCGGGCGAAGAAATCGGGCAGGAAAAACAGCAGGAAGAACCAGCCGAGGTCGCTGAACAGCTTCGCCCCGACCACCGCCCAGGTCCGCCGGTCGGCGAACAGCGCGCGCCAGTCCGTTGCGGCCCTAACTGGCGTCGAGCCGTCGACCGGCACCAGCCCGCGCGTGCCCGCGACCCACGCCAGCAGCCAGAGGAAACCCAGCCCCCCGGTGACGGCGAACGCCGCCTGCCAGCCGAAGGCCAGCGCGAACGGCGGGATCAGCAGCGGCGCGACGATCGCCCCGATGTTCGGCGCGGTGTTGCCGACCCCGAGGGCGAACGACCGCTCGCGGACCGGCAGATAGGTCGCCGCCGACTTGACCGCCGCCGGCGTGCCGACCGTCTCGGCGGCGGCAAGGACGACGCGCGCCGCGACGAACTGGCCGATCGTCGCGGCGAAGGCGTGGACGATGCCGGCGGCGCTCCACACGCCGACCCCCCAGCCGAGCGCCCGCCGGACGCCGACCCGGTCGACGAACACGCCGACGAGGCCGTATGCGACCGCGGCGGTGATCTGGAACGCGGTGCCGAGCAGGGCATAGTCCTGATCGCCCCAGCCGAACCGCGACTCGAGGGTCGGCTTGAGCAGCGCCAGCACCTGCCGGTCGACGTAGTTCAGCGCGATCGCCGCGAACAGCAGCCCGATCAGCAGCCGCCGCCCGCTACCCTCACTCACCGCATCGTCTCCCCACTTGCGGCAACAGTGACGACGCACCGCGAAACGGTCAATCAGGGGTTCGCCCGGTTCCGCGGGTGCGATAGGATCGCGGCCAGGATGCTGACCCGTCGCTCGTTCCTCGCCGCCGCTGCCGCGACGCCGTTCGCCGGCTGCGCGCGACGGCCGGCGTTCCGCATCGGCGACCAGCGCAACGGGCTGCTGCTGGCGGCGAGGGCGCGCGGGACGGTCGAGGCGGCGCTCACCGATCGCCGCGTGACGTGGACCGACTATCCGTCGGGACCGCCGCTGCTCGAGGCGATGAGCCTCGGCGGCATCGACTTCGGCGGTGCCGGCGACACGCCACCGATCTTCGCGCAGGCGGCGGGGGCGCGCATCGTCTACGTCGCCGCCCAGCCGGTCAGCGGCGATGCGGCGGCGATCATCGTCCCGGCGACCTCGCCGCTGACGTCGGCGGCCGGGCTGCGCGGGGCCAAGCTCGCCTTCACCCGCGGCTCGTCGGCGCAGAACTTCGTCGCCGCGGCGCTGGCGCAGCACGGCCTCACGCTGGCCGACGTCGACACGGTCAACCTGACGCCGACGCAGGCAGCCGAGGCGTTCGCCGCGCGGGCGATCGACGCCTGGGCGATCTGGGACCCGTTCCTCGCCCATGCCGAGGTCGAGATGCGCGCGCGGGTTCTTGTCGCCGGCCAAGGGCTGGCGCGGAGCACATCGTTCCTGCTGGCCAACGCGCAGGTCGCCGCGGCGCACCCCGAACTCATCACGGCGACGCTAGACGCGCTGGTCGCCACGGCGGCGTGGGCGGCCGGCAACCGCGACGCGCTGGCGACGCTGATCGCTACGACAACGGCAGTCGATCCGGCGGTCGCCGCCCGCATCGCGGCACGGCAGAACCTCGCCGTCGAACCGCTGTCGCCGGCGATCGTTGCGCATCAGCAGGCCCTCGCCGACACGCTGCAGGCCGCTGGCCAGCTGCCGGGGGCTGTCCGGGTCGCGACGGCGATGTGGCATGGCTGGCGCGGTACGTAAACTCTACCGTATGGCGGTCGCGCCCTTGTCGTACTACATTATGCTGCGATGCAACATCGATCGGAACCGCTCATGCCCCGCCCCTCTGCCGCGCCGCGCCGACGGGTGACCCCTCCCTCCGCGCCCGGTCCGCTGAGCGACCTCACCGTGCCGTTCGTCAATCCGGGAGCGTTGCGGATGCTGACCTGCGTGCCCGATGGCCTGGCCGCCGGTGCGCCGCTGGTGGTCGTCCTGCACGGCTGCACGCAGAATGCGGCGGGGTACGACGCGGCGGCGGGATGGTCGCGGCTGGCGGCGACAGAGGGCTTCGCCGTGCTGTTCCCCGAACAGGTGCGCGCCAACAACCCGAACGGCTGTTTCAACTGGTTCGAGGCGGCGGATACGCGTCGCGGCGGCGGCGAACCGGCGTCGATCGCCAATGCCGTGGCGGCCATGGTCAAGCACTACCGCCTTGATCCGGCACGGGTTTTCGTCACCGGGCTGTCGGCGGGCGGGGCGATGGCGAACGTCATGCTGGCGACCTATCCCGATGTCTTCGCCGGCGGCGCGATCATCGCCGGCCTGCCGTTCGGAGCGGCCAGCGGCGTCGGCGAGGCGTGGGCGGCGATGAGCCAGCCGACCGCCGCGACGGCCGTCGCGCTCGGCGACAAGGTCCGCGATGCGTCAACCTTTACAGGGCCTTGGCCGGTCGTTTCGGTGTGGCATGGCGGCGACGACCGGACGGTCAGCGTGCGCAACGGGGCGGCGGTCGCGGCGCAGTGGGCCGACGTCCACGGTGCGACGTCGAGCGACGGCACGACATGGCGCAATGCCGCCGGGGTGGTTGTCGTCGAGTATCACGAGATCGACGGCATGGGTCACGGCACGCCGATCGATAGCGGCGACGGTGGGGTCGCGGCGCCGTTCATGCTCGACGTCGGCATCGCCTCGTCGGCCCGGATCGCCGCCTTCTGGGGCGTCGCCGCCGCGGGACCATCCCGCACCGGTCGCGCGACCACGCCCGCATCCGATGGTGCGCCATCGCGCGCCGCGCCGACGCCGACGCCGACACCGGCGCGGACCGACATTGCGGGCCTGATCGGCGACGCGCTGCGGGCTGCCGGCCTGATGCACTGACCCCGTGACCATCCCCGTCGTCGAGAGCGCCCGGCTGCGGCTGCGGCCGCACACGCCGGCCGATCTCGACGCGGCGACGGCGATGTGGGCCGACCCCGCGGTGACGCGCTTCACCGGCAACCGGGCCTTCACCCGCGAGGAGTCTTGGGCCCGGCTGCTGCGCTACACCGGCAACTGGGCGTGGTTCGGCTATGGCTTCTGGGCGGTCGAGACGATCGACGGCGGCACCTACGTTGGCCAACTCGGCATCGCCGAATTCGCCCGCGACACCTCGCCGCCGCTGAGTGCCGTGCCAGAGGTCGGCTGGTCGTTCGTCGCCGCCGCGCACGGCCGCGGCTTCGCCAGCGAGGGCGTGCGCGCCGCGCTGGCATGGGCCGACGCCAACGTCGCTGCCGCCGACCGCACGATGTGCCTGATCGACCCGGCCAACACCGCGTCGATCCGCGTCGCACGGCGCTGCGGCTTCGCCGAGGTCGGGGCGGTGGTCTACAAGGGCAGCCGGTCGCTGCGCTTCGAGCGTCGACGTGGGGCGGTGGCCGCGTAACGGCGCGCTGTTCACGCGAGCGCCACCGGCTCCTCGATGTCGGCCAGCCCGGCGACGAACTGGTCGACGCATGCCTCCCAGCGGAAGTGCGCCGCATAGGCCGCGCAGTCCGCCCGGTCAGCCGTCAGCGCCCCCCGGATCGCCGTCGCGAGGTCGGCGTCGACCGCGCCGACCGGTGCGCGCCAGCCGGCGACGGTGCCGCAGCCGTTCGCCCCGACGACGTCGAGCGGCCCGGCGACCGGAAACCCGGCGACCGGCACGCCGCTGGCCAGCGCCTCGATCATCACCAGCCCGAAGGTGTCGGTCAGGCTGGGGAAGACGAAGACGTCGGCCCCGGCATACGCCGCCGCCAGCGGCGCGCCGCCCAGGCTGCCGAGGAGCACGGCATCGGGAAAGCGGGCCCGCATCGCCGTCAGCGCCGGCCCGTCGCCGACGACAACCTTCGTGCCCGGCACGTCGGCGGCGAGGAAGGCGGCGATGTTCTTCTCGACCGCGACCCGCCCGACCGACAGCATGATCGGCCGCGCGAGGCCGGCGTAGGCGGCGGGAGCCGGCACTTGCGGATTAAACTGCGCCAGGTCGACGCCGCGCGACCATGGCCGCGTGCGGGTCAGGCCGTGCTCCGCGAGCTCGGCGGCGAGGCGCGGCGTCGCGACGAGGGTGCGGCGCGCCGCCGCATGGAAGCGGGTCAGCACCCGCCACAGGAACGCCGGCGACAGCTTCGTCCGCGCCGCGACGTAATCGGGAAAGCGCGTGTGGAAGCTGGTGGTGAACGGCACGCCGCGCTTGACGCACCAGCCGCGCGCCAGCCAGCCGAGCGGCCCCTCGGTCGCGATGTGCACCGCCTCCGGCCGGAAGCCGGCGATCAGCGCCCCGACCCGGTACGGCGTGGTCAGCGCGAGGCGGATCTCGGGGTAGGTCGGGCACGGCACCGAGACGAAGCGGTCGGGGGTGATCGTCTGGACGACATGGCCCCGTGCCGTCAGGTGGGCGACGGTGGTGGTCAGCGTCCGGACGACGCCGTTGACCTGCGGCGTCCATGCATCGGAGACGAGCGTCAGGCGCATCGACGACCCGGTCGCGGCAAGGGGGTCGCGGAAAGAAGCGGGGCCGTCACCGCTGCCGTGTAGCGCGCCCGGTGCACCGGGGGAACCGCGCGCGCGTCGGGCGGCTCCCGACGCGACGGTTGGTCGGATCGCGATCGCGCGCTACCGTCGCGCCAAACAGGAGTGATCCGTGACGCTCAACCGCGACGATGCCTACGTCAAAACCCTGTCGCGCAGTCTCGACCGGGTGCTCGACCTGCAGAAGTTCGCCGAAGCGAAGAACGCGTCGCTGCTCGCTTTCCTGTCGGCGTGGATCGCCGGGCTGGTCAACCTGCTGTCGTCCGACCGGCACCTGGCGCTTGCCTTCCGCGAGGCGGGGACGGTCGCGCTCGCCCTGTTCGTCATCGCCGCGGTGACGGCGATCACCTCGTTCCTGCCGCGCTTCGTCAGTTCGGCCGCCGAGGGGCTCGACGGCGAGACCAACATGCTGTTCTTCGGCGACATCGCCCGCGAGCCGGTCGCCGCCTTCACCGCCGAGGCGCGCCGCCGCTATTACCCGGTCGACGAGCGCATCGTCACCGATACGCTGTTCATCGACCTGTCGCGCCAGATCGCCATCGTCAGCAAGATCAGCATGCGCAAATACCGGACGTTCAACGTCGCCGCCACCGCGGCGCTGCTCGGCATCGCGGCCTTCATGGTGCCGGTCGTCGGGATGATCGTCGACCTGGTGCGCTGACGGGCCTTCCCCCGGGTCGCGATCACATCTCCTGAATCGCGCAACGTAGACGGCGGCCTGAGAAGTGGCGGCGCGTACTGGCAACCAACTGCCTGAAAAAGTGTCGGAATCCTTTACACTTAACTTTCACGCAAGATGTCTTATCAACAGTTACACATTGGCCCGGAAATTGCACAGGACGGTCGTTCAATGTGGAGTTTCCGTATGCGTATCCTTCTTGCCCTTGCCGTCCTCGCGGCAGCGGCACCTGCCTTCGCCGCCCAGACCACCTATGATGCGTTCACCTCGTTCTCGGCGACACCCGGCCACAGCGGCGCGTTCACCTACGGCTCGTTCGACGTCGCGACGGCGGTCTTCACGCCGTTCGCCGCGGGCGGAACGTGCAACACGCCCGACACGATCTGCCAGTCGGCGAACCAGCTGCCGGCGGTGTTCAAGACCACGGCCGGCACCTTCGTCTACAGCACGGCGACGGTTCCAGCCGACGCGCTGATCCTGCATCCCGGTTCCAACACGGACGAATCGAACTCGGTCGCCATCGTCTTCACTGCGCCACGCGCCGGCGTCTACACGTTCAGCGGGACGGCGGCGGTGTCCGACACGATGCCGAGCGGGACCAACCTGTACGGCTACGCGCCGGCGTCGGGCGCTCCGGTCGTCGAGATCGCCAGCCTGAGCAGCGCCACGCCGTCGTTCTCGGCCTCGCCGACTCTGACGCTCGCCCGCGGGGATACCGCAGCGCTGATCATCGGCAACGGCGGCGACTACCGCGACGATTCGACCGCGGTGAACCTCAGCGCGACGGTCGCCGGCGTTCCCGAAGCGGGCACGTGGGCGATGATGATCGCCGGCATCGCCATGGTCGGTGCGGCCAGCCGCCGTCGCCGGATCACCGTCGCCGCCTGACCCGACCGGGCCGGACCGTCCCCATCGGGGCGGTCCGGACCCGTACGGCGGGTCTGCTAGACCAGCTCCAGCTCCGGCTCGCTGACCACCCCGCGTGCCGCGACGCGCTTCGCCCAGTCGACGATCTCCATCCGGCCGCCGGGGTGCTCGACCAGCGCGGTGCAGCTTTCGACCCAGTCGCCGTCGTTGTAATAGGTCACGTCGCCGAACTGGCGGACCTCGGCCGAGTGGATGTGGCCGCAGACGACGCCGTCGACACCGCGGTCGTGCGCGGCGTGGGCGACGGCTTCCTCGAAGCGCGAGATGAAGGCGACGGCGTTCTTGACCTTCTTCTTCACATGCGCCGACAGCGACCAGTAGGGCAGGCCAAAGCGCCGCCGGACGCGGTTGAAGCCGATATTGAGCCGCAGCAGCGCCGCGTAAGCGTAGTCGCCGAGGAAGGCGAGCCAGCGCGCATAGAGCACGACGCCGTCGAACTCGTCGCCGTGGAGCACCAGCAGGCGGCGGCCGTCGGCGGTGGTGTGGATCGCCTCGCCGACGACCTCGACGCCGCCGAAGCTGAGGCCGCCATAGTCGCGCAGCACCTCGTCGTGGTTGCCCGGGACATAGACGACACGCGTCCCCTTGTTGGCGAGCTTCAGCACGCGGCGGACGATGTCGTTGTGGCGCGGCGGCCAGTACCAGCCGCGCTTCAGCCGCCAGCCGTCGATGATGTCGCCGACGAGGTACAGCGTCTCGGGCTGGATGCTCTTGAGGAAGTCGAGCAGCAGGTCGGCGTTGCACCCGGCGGTGCCGAGGTGGGTGTCGGAAATCCATACGGTGCGGAAGCGCAGCTTGCGTGAGGCGGGCGCGCCGTCGTCGTCGTCATGGCCCCACGGCGTCGCCGTTCCCGCACGCGCCGCGGCGACCGGCGGGAAGCCGGGTTTGAGCGCGGTCGGCGGCATGTGTGGCGCAAGCGCCGTCAGCGGGTGGGTCGCCATGGGACAGTCCCTGCGAAGAAAATCTACAGGCACTACTACATCTAGTCTGTGACGCTTTGGCGACACCGCGGATTGAGTTGGTGACGGCTATCCCCATATTGCTGAAGCAACCGGAGGACACCCCATGATTACCCGACGCCCGTCGGCCGAACGCGGCCGCATGAACATCGGCTGGCTCGACGCCCGCTTCAGCTTCAGCTTCGCCGATTATCATGATCCGGCGCACATGGGCTTCGGCCCGCTGCGCGTCATCAACGAGGACGACATCGCCGCCGGGGCCGGCTTCGGCGAGCACGGCCATGCCGACATGGAGATCGTGTCGTACATCACGCGCGGCGCGATGGCCCACCGCGATTCGATGGGCAACGCGACGGTCATCCGTCCCGGCGAGATCCAGCGGATGACCGCCGGCACCGGCATCGTTCACGCCGAGATGAACCCGAGCCCAACCGAGCCGATCCACAGCTTCCAGATCTGGATCGTCCCCGAACGCCGCGGCCTGACGCCGGGCTACGAGCAGGTGACGCTGGCCACCGCGGTGCCCGGCGGCCTGACCCTGCTCGCCGCGCGCGAGCGCCACGACGGCGCGGTCGTCATCCACCAGGACGCGACGCTGTACCGCGCGACCCCGGGGGCCGACGCGCCGATCGACCTGACCATCGCGCCGGGTCGCCGCGTCTGGCTTCAGGTCGTCCGCGGCGACGTCAGCGCCAACGGCATCGCGCTGGCGGCGGGCGACGGTGCCGGCGTCACCGGCGAGACGGCGCTGCGCCTCGACGGCGACGCCGAGCTGCTGGTCTTCGACCTGCCGTGAAGTCGGTTCGGCGGCGGAACAGCGATGCCCCGCCGTCGTTTGCCCCGTGACGCGAGCCCCCGCTCGCCGAATGGAGAACCATCATGTGGATCGGTATCGCTGCGCTTCTCGTCGTCATCTGGCTGGTCAGCTTCCTAGCGCTGCACATTTCCGGCGGGCTGATCCACCTGCTGCTCGTCATCGCTGTCATCAGCCTGATCGTCCACTTCGTCCGCGGGCGTTCGTCGACGGTGTAGCCGACTGCTCCGGGCGGCACCGGCCCGCGCCCCCCGGCCACCCCAGGGTAACGCCGTCGGGTACCCGGGCGGGTGCGTGGGCCGGTGCCGGCTTCCGCAGCAGACAAATGGCCGGAAGCGGGGTCGCTTCCGGCCATCGGGCCGTCACCGGGACTGACGGTATTTGGTCGGGGCGAGAGGATTCGAACCTCCGGCCCCTGCCTCCCGAAGACAGTGCTCTACCAGGCTGAGCTACGCCCCGACGCAAGGCGCGAGGCTATAGCCGCGGGTTACGACCGGTGCAACCGCCGTCTGCCGACCCGTCGCGGCTCGGGCCGGTTCCTTTGGCCGGCCCCCTCTGCTAAGCCGCCACGATGACCGCCCCCATCGACCGCATCCGCAATTTCTCGATCATCGCCCATATCGACCATGGCAAGTCGACGCTCGCCGACCGGCTGATCCAGCGCACCGGCGGGCTGACCGCGCGCGAGATGAGCGAGCAGGTCCTCGACAACATGGACATCGAGCGCGAGCGCGGCATCACGATCAAGGCGCAGACCGTCCGTCTCGACTACAACGGCTACGTCCTCAACCTGATGGACACGCCGGGGCACGTCGACTTCGCCTACGAGGTCAGCCGCAGCCTCGCCGCGTGCGAGGGCGCGCTCCTCGTCGTCGACGCGGCGCAGGGGGTCGAGGCGCAGACGCTGGCCAACGTCTACCAGTCGATCGAGCACGACCACGTCATCATCCCCGTCATCAACAAGGTCGATCTGCCCGCCGCCGAGCCCGAGCGCGTCAAGGCGCAGATCGAGGAGGTGATCGGCATCTCGACCGACGACGCGGTGCTGACCAGCGCCAAGACCGGCATCGGGATCGACGACGTGCTCGACGCCATCGTCCGCCTGATCCCGCCGCCCAAGGGCGACCCCGCCGCGCCGCTGAAGGCTATGCTCGTCGACAGCTGGTACGACCCGTACCTCGGCGTCGTCATCCTCGTCCGCGTCATCGACGGATCCCTGCGCAAGGGCCAGCAGATCGTCTTCATGGCGCAGGGGACGCAGCACCTCGTCGACCGCGTCGGCTGCTTCCGGCCGAAGATCGAGCAGCTGGACGCCCTCGGGCCCGGCGAGATCGGCTTCATCACCGCGCAGATCAAGGAGGTCGCCCAGACCAACGTCGGCGACACGATCACCGACGCCAAGCGTCCGGCGACGACCCCCCTGCCCGGCTTCAAGGAAGTGCAACCAGTTGTTTTCTGCGGACTTTTCCCGGTCGACGCCGCCGACTTCGAGAAATTGCGGGACAGTCTCGGCCGGCTGCGGCTCAACGATGCGAGCTTCACCTTCGAGACCGAGAGCAGCGCGGCGCTCGGCTTCGGCTTCCGCTGCGGGTTCCTCGGGCTGCTCCACCTCGAGATCATCCAGGAGCGGCTGACGCGCGAGTACGACCTCGACCTCATCACCACCGCACCATCAGTCGTCTACAAGATGCTGCTGCGCGACGGCAGTCTGCTCGAGCTCCACAACCCATCCGACATGCCCGACCCCAGTACCATCGAGCTGATCGAGGAGCCGTGGATCGAAGCGACGATCTTTACCCCCGACGAATATTTGGGCTCTATTCTGAAACTATGCCAGGACCGGCGCGGAATACAGACCAACCTGACCTATGTCGGCGGGCGGGCGCAGGTGATCTACGAGCTGCCGCTCAACGAGGTGGTGTTCGACTTCTACGACCGGCTGAAGTCGATCAGCCGCGGCTACGCATCGTTCGATTATCACCAGATCGGCTACCGCGAGGGCGAGCTGGTCAAGATGACGATCATGGTCAACGCCGAACCCGTCGACGCGCTCAGCATGATCGTCCACCGCGACGCCGCCGAGGCGCGCGGCCGGCATATGTGCGAACGAATGAAGGACCTTATCCCCCGCCACCTGTTCAAGATCCCGGTTCAGGCAGCGATCGGCGGCAAGGTCATCGCCCGCGAAACCATCGCCGCGATGCGCAAGGACGTCACGGCGAAATGCTATGGCGGCGACATCAGCCGCAAGAAGAAGCTCCTCGACAAGCAGAAAGAGGGAAAGAAGCGAATGCGCCAATATGGTTCGGTCGACATCCCCCAGGAGGCGTTCATCGCGGCGCTCAGGATGGGCGACGCCAACTAGCTTGCCGCGGACACCCGCGGACCTGTCCCGTTACCACGCGCGGACACCTGCCGCATCAGCCCCGGTCCGGGCCGGAGCAAAATGGGTGCCGCCCCGCGCCGCCTGACCGCGGCCCGCGGCGGGGCGTCAGGTCGCGAGTGCCGGCCATTCCTCGAGACGCAATCCCGGCACGTCGCGGAAGTCACGGCCGTTACAGGTTACGAGAGTCAAATCATGAACCAGCGCCGTCGCCGCGATCATGCGGTCGATGATTTTCGGCCGTGAGAAGCCGGTCGCTTCAATTATGGCGCGATAACGAGCGGCGCAGGCGTCGTCGAAAGGCAGGATTTGCGCGTGCCGCAGCAGCGCGTCCAGAAAAGCCCGCCGCTCGTCGCCGTTCCGGGCACCACCCTCAAGTTCCACTCGCGTAAGGATGGCAATCGCGGCGAGTGCATCGTGTCCAAAGAACCGATCGACAGCCGCAGTGTTGCCCTGCCGAACGGCGATGATCGCGCTCGTGTCGAACAGCAAAGTCTGTCAAAGCCCCGGGCGATCCGGGAACTCGATCCGCTCGGCGGCGTCGTGCGCAGGGTCGCGCGTAATCGGCCCGATGGCGCGAAGGTCCGCGTAAAGTGCGTCCATGCGACGCCGGACCTCTTCGGGCAGGATCGATGGCAGGACTGGCCGAACGACAATATCGGGACCGGCAACGACAACGTCGAGTTCGGTACCATCGCCAAGTCCTGGCATGGCCGGCAACATAACCGCAAATCCGTCGTCGACACGAAATGCTTTTCTGCGGGTGATCGCGTTCATTATCGCCTCCTTGCGCAATCATACGCTCCACCCCGCGACCAAACCACCCCCCTGAAACCACCCCCTTGCATCTGCCGCAGTGCGGGGTGACATTGGTGAGGACGGCGGCGTGAGCCCCTCGCGCCGCCCCGGGAGAAGTCCATGCCCGCTTTCACGCGCGATCTCGAACATACGCTGCACAATGCACTGGCCGAAGCCAGCCGGCGGCACCACGAATATGCCACGCTCGAACACCTGCTCCTCGCGCTCGCCGGCGACAGCCACGCCGCGGCGGTGATGAAGGCGTGCGCCGTCGACGTCGAGGAACTGTCGGCCAACGTCACCAAATACCTCGACACCGAACTCGGCGCGCTGAAGACCGACGCGTCCGCCGACCCGTCGCCGACCGCCGGCTTCCAGCGCGTCGTCCAGCGCGCCATCCT
Organism: Sphingomonadaceae bacterium; assembly: GCA_903642255.1. Classification (GTDB taxonomy): domain Bacteria; phylum Pseudomonadota; class Alphaproteobacteria; order Sphingomonadales; family Sphingomonadaceae; genus Polymorphobacter_B. Next base: position 11,717 of record CAHJWP010000016.1, read on the forward strand.
CCACGTCCAGTCGTCGGGCCGCGAGGAAGTGACCGGGGCGAACGTCCTCGTCGCGCTGTTCAGCGAGCGCGAGAGCCACGCGGTGTTCTTCCTCCAGCAGCAGGACATGACGCGCCTCGACGCGGTCAGCTTCATCGCCCACGGCATCGCCAAGTCGGGCGCGAGCGAGACGCGCGCAGTCAAGGGCAACGGTCCAGCGAAAAGCGAGGACGAGCCCGACGAGAAGCCCGCCAAGGCCGACAAGAAGGGCGGCGAAAGCGCGCTCAAGCAGTTCACCGTCAACCTGAACGACAAGGCGAAGACGGGGAAGATCGATCCGCTGATCGGCCGCCATGCCGAGGTCGACCGGACGATCCAGATCCTGTGCCGCCGCAGCAAGAACAACCCGCTGTACGTCGGCGAGCCCGGCGTCGGCAAGACGGCGATCGCCGAGGGGCTGGCGCGCAAGATCATCGAGGGCGAGGTGCCCGACGTGCTGAAGCCGGCGGTGATCTACAGCCTCGACATGGGCGCGCTGCTCGCCGGCACGCGCTACCGCGGCGACTTCGAGGAGCGGCTGAAGAACGTCGTGTCGGAGCTCGAGAAGCTGCCGCACGCCGTGCTGTTCATCGACGAGATCCACACCGTCATCGGTGCCGGCGCGACGAGCGGCGGGGCGATGGACGCGTCGAACCTGCTGAAGCCGGCGCTGAGCAGCGGCGCGATCCGCTGCATCGGCTCGACGACGTACAAGGAGTTCCGCAACCACTTCGAGAAGGACCGCGCGCTGCTGCGGCGCTTCCAGAAGATCGACGTCAACGAGCCGACGGTCGAGGATGCGGTCAAGATCCTGATGGGGCTGCGGTCGAGCTACGAGAAGCACCACCAGCTCAAGTACACGCCCGAGGCGATCAAGGCCGCGGTCGAGCTGTCGGCGCGCTACATCAACGACCGCAAGCTGCCCGACAAGGCGATCGACGTGATCGACGAGAGCGGCGCGTCTCAGATGCTGGTGCCGCTCGCCAAGCGCAAGAAGGTCATCGGCATCAAGGAGATCGAGGCGGTCATCGCCACCATGGCGCGCATCCCGCCAAAGTCGGTGTCGGTCGACGACAAGAAGGCGCTCGGCACGCTCGAGGCCGACCTCAAGCGCGTCGTCTTCGGGCAGGACAAGGCGATCGAGCGCGTCGCGTCGGCGATCAAGCTCAGCCGCGCGGGCCTGCGCGAACCGAACAAGCCGATCGGCAACTATCTGTTCAGCGGCCCGACCGGCGTCGGCAAGACCGAGGTGGCGAAGCAGCTGGCGGCGATCCTCGGCATCCCGCTGACCCGCTTCGACATGAGCGAGTATATGGAGCGCCACTCGGTCAGCCGGCTGATCGGCGCACCGCCGGGCTATGTCGGTTTCGACCAGGGCGGTTTGCTGACCGACGCGGTCGACCAGAACCCGCACGGCGTGCTGCTGCTCGACGAGATCGAGAAGGCGCACCCCGACCTGTTCAACATCCTGCTGCAGGTGATGGACAACGGGAAGCTCACCGACCACCACGGCAAGACGGTCGATTTCAGGAACACGATCCTGATCATGACGACCAACGCCGGCGCGGCCGACATGGCGCGCGAGGGGCTGGGCTTCGGCGCGGCGTCGCGCGAGGGCGAGGACGAGGAGGCGATCAAGAAGATGTTCACCCCCGAGTTCCGCAACCGGCTGGACGCCGTCGTGCCGTTCGAGGCGCTGCCGCCGTCCGTCATCATGCGGGTCATCGACAAGTTCGTCCTCCAGCTCGAACTCCAGCTGTCGGAGCGCGAGGTCCATATCGCGCTCGACGAGCCGGCCAAGGACTGGCTGATCAAGCGCGGCTACGACAAGACGATGGGCGCGCGGCCGATGGCGCGGCTGATCCAGGAGAAGATCAAGCAGCCGCTCGCCGAGGAACTGCTGTTCGGCAAGCTGACCCGCGGCGGCGAGGTGCGCGTCCATGTCAAGGACGACACGCTGGCCTTCGAGATCATCAAGGCCGCGCCGAAGCCGAAGCGGGTGAAGAAGGGGCCGGCGGTCTCCGACTCGGGCGACGCCGCCCCCGCCGCCGAGACCGGCGAGCCGCTGGTCGAGGCATAAGGTCTGAACTATCCTCCCGGCCGAAACCGGGAGGATAGTATGGCCGACGACCTGATCTTCTACACCAGCCCGATGTCGCGCGGGCGGATCGTCCGCTGGATGCTCGAGGAAGTCGGCGTGCCGTACCGCACCGAGCTGCTCGACTTCGGATCGACGATGAAGGCGGATGCCTTCCGCGCGATCAACCCGATGGGCAAGGTGCCGGCGATCGTCCATGGCGGGGCGGTCGTGACCGAGGTCGCCGCGATCTGCACGTATCTCGCCGACGTTTTCCCCGATGCCGGCCTCGCCCCGGTGCCGGCGGAACGGGCCGCCTACTACCGCTGGCTGTTCTTCGCCGCCGGGCCGGTCGAGGCGGCGGTTACCGACAAGTCGCTAGGCGTCGAGCTGCCGCCCGGGCGGCAGGCAATGGTCGGCTACGGCACGTTCGCGCTCGCGCTCGACACGCTGGAGACGGCCGTCGCCGGCCGCGCCTTCGTCGCCGGCGACCGCTTCTCCGCTGCCGACGTGTATGTCGGGGCGCAGATCGGCTGGGGCATGGCGTTCGGCAGCATCGAGCGGCGACCGGCGTTCGAGGCCTATGTCGCCCCGCTGTTCGCCCGCCCCGCGGCGGTCCGCGCCCGCGACATCGACGACGCGCTGCTGCCGCCCGAGATGCGCGGCAAGATGTAGGGCTTCACCGACTGAACCATCGGCCCCCCACTTTAAATAGTCGAAGTCCACCCGCCGGCGCCCGATCGAGACACCTCGACCGCGCAGCTGAAGAAGCCGCGCGGTCGCCCTCCCGCGAGCGAGGAGGATCGTGATGCTACAGCTTCACCGCCATCCGCAGGTAACCGAACTGCCCCGGCACGTCGTAGGTCGTCGGATCGTAGTTCGGCCCGGTGCAGCTGTAGCACGGCGGCGGGGCCTTGTTGAACACGTTGTTGACGCCGACGGTGAACTCGATCTTGTGCTGCAGCGCGACCGGCGTGAAGGTCAGTCGGACGTCGCCGTAGAAGGTGTCGCCGAGCCGGTTGCCGGGCACCACCGACGTTTCGTAGACATGGTCGATGTAGCGCCCGGTGAACGACGCATCGATGTCGCCGATCAGCCAGTCGACGACGCCGGTCCCCTTGAAGTGCGGGTACGACTGGTCAGGGAAGCCGCGCGTCGTGCCGAGATAGCTCGTCGTCGTGAAGCCGACCGCGGCGGGGAAGGTCTCGGTGTACTTGAGCAGGTAGTTGCCGCTGAGCGACAGGCCGAAATAGCCGTAATGCGTCTTGGGCGTCCGGTAGTTCATCGTCAGGTCGATGCCGCGGGTGCGGATGTCGCCGATGTTCTGGAGGACCGCGTTGATGCGCGAGATGAGCCCGCTCGGGGTGCGGGTGATCGCCGCGCAGCTAAGCGCGTCGGCGAGGTTGGCGCAGCGGCTGAGCGTCAACTGCGCATCGGTCGGCGCGATCGCGTTCTCGACGCGGATGTCGTAGTAATTCGCCTCGAGACTGAACACGCTGGCGAAGCCGCGGTTACGAACCCAGCCCGGCGAATAGACCGCGCCGAACAGCAGGGTCTTCGACTTCTCCGGCTTGAGGTTCGGGTTGCCGCCGGTCAGCACGCCGAGCTGGCCACCGGTCGGCTCCTGATAGCTGCCGTTGGCCGGCACGCCGTTCGCCGTGCAGTTGGCGCGCACCGTGGCCGACGCCTGATAGGGCGAGCCGGCGACGTTGGTGCACGGGTCGTTGATCGGCGCATCGGCGCGCGACGCCGCGCCGTACAGCTCGCCGATCGACGGCGCGCGGAAGCCGGTGGCGTAGCTGCCGCGCAGCAGCAGGTCGGCGATCGGCTTCCACAGGCCGGTGCCGGTGTAGGTCGTGCTGTTGAACCCAGTCGAATAGTCGGCGTAGCGCACCGCGCCGTCGGCCTCGAGCGAGTAGAGGAACGGCACCTCCTTGACGATCGGCACGCGGAGTTCGCCGTAGACCTCGTTGGTGTCATAATGGCCCGACGCCGGCTGCGACGGGATATCGGCCCCCAGCCCGGCGACGATGACCGGATCGGGCAGATAGCTGCCGTACTGGTAGCGGTGCTCGTAACCGACGGCGACGCCGACCGGCCCGGCCGGCAGGTCGAACAGGTCGCCCGACAGGTTGGCGGTATAGTCGAACAGTTCCTGGTTGCTGCGGTCGCGCTCGGTGAAGCCGACGAAGGCGAGCATCGCCGGGGTGACCGACCCCGCGCCGCCGAAGATGTCGAACGGCACGCACGGCGCGGTGCAGTTGGCGACCGGGCCGAGCGCCTGGGCGAGCTTCGCCGCGTTGATGTTCCCGGTGAAGGTCTGGTGCGCGTCGTTGAGGCCGAAGCTGCCGTTGACGTCCCAGAACCACTTGTGCTCGCCGATGTGGAACGAGCCGTCGAGAGTCGCGGTGCCGCTCATCGTATCGACGTGCTGGGTGTAGGTCCGCTGCCCCGCCTCGACCAGGCGGCGGCCGATGAACGAATAGGTTGCCGGCGGATTGCCCGCGCCGCCCGCCGACAGGGTGCCGAACGGGTTGTACGGGTTCGACGCGTCGATCGTGATCGTGTCGAGCAGGTTGCCGTTGCCGGCGTCGGGACCGACGAACAGCGGCAGGAAAGCCGCCTGGTTCTGCGAATTACGCCGGTTGTACTCGGCCTTGATCCGCAGGTTGACGGTATCGCCGAGCTCCTGCTTGACGCTGATCCAGCCGCCGTAGCGCTCCGAGGGGGTGAGGAAGTAGTTGAACGGCGAGAAGTTGAAGCGGTCGGCCGCGGTGAACGCCTTGAAGTCGCCGCCGACCAGTGTCGGATCGTAGACCGGCCGGCCGGCGACCGGCGCGTTGCGGATCGTGATGCTGCCGCCGGCAGGCAAGGCCGGGTCGCCGGCGTTGAACACAAAACGGCCGTTCAGCGTGCCGCTGCTGCACCCGCCGATCGGGTCGGTGCAGCTCGTCTGGAACGGATTGGGGAACTGCGATCCCGCGCGGTTGGCGGTCGAGACCGCCTCCTGCTTGACGTACGTCCCGCCGAACACGATCGACGTCGTCGGCAGTTTGATGCCGTAGCTCGCCTCGTAATCTTGGGTGTGGCCGTCACCCTGGCGGTAGGTGCCGAACTGCGCCGACGCCTGCAGCCCCTCCTGCGCCGACTTGGTGATGATGTTGACCACGCCGGCGAGCGCGTCCGAGCCGTAGAGCGGCGACTGGCCCGATTCGAGCACCTCGATCCGCTCGATCGAGCTTTGGGGGATCGTGTTGAGGTCGACCGTCGACGGGATGCCGCTGGCGCTCGCGCCGGGGACGAAGCGGATGCCGTCGACCAGCACCAGCGTCCGCTTGGCGGTCAGGTAGCGCAGGTCGATCTCGGCCGATCCGGCCCCGACCCCGCCGCCGTCGGGCGGGTTGCCGATGTTGCCGCTGTTGTTGACCTTGGAGTTCAGCCCGCCGCTGGCGCTCGGCAGGCGCTGCAGCACGTCGGCGATCGACGACAGGCCGGTGCGCTCGATCGACGCCTGGTCGAGGACGACGACCGGGCTCTCCTGCGCCAGCGGATCGCGGCGGATGCGCGAGCCGGTGACGATGATCTCCTCCGCCGCGGCGACTTCGGGGGCGCTGGCCGTCGCCGCCGGGCCGACCGCGACCGCCTGCGCCTGCGCCGCGCCGCCGTCGAGCATCACGGCCGCGCCCATTGCGCCGCCGAGCAGAAGAGCCTTGATCGTCATCTGTTTCCCCCCATGCCCCCGAGCACGTCACGCTACCGTACGGATCTGCCGCTCTTCGAACAATTGACGCCGGCTGCTGCGATGCACAATTGCCGGGAACCGTCACATAACGGCAACACCGGCGGCGGTACAAAGTCGTTTCGCCGATCGCCCCGGTCGGGCATAACGCGGGCCAAGCCGAGGAGCCGTCGATGTCGCCATCCCGCCCGCCCGTCACCCAGGCGATGATCGACCTGTACGACCGCTTCACCCACGGCGGCGAGGACGGCGGGCTCGACCGGCGCGCGCTGATGGCCGGCCTCGCCCGACTGGCCGGCGGCAGTGCGGCGGCCGCGGCCGTCCTGTCGGCGATCGCCGCCTCCCCCGCCGCGGCGTCGATCGTCGCCGCCGACGACAGGCGCATCATCGCCGGCACGGCGCAGTGGCCGGGCGGGACGATCCACCACCTGAGCGGCTATCTCGTCCGCCCCGCGGTCAGCAACCGGCTGACGCTCGGCACGGTGATGCTGGTGCACGAGAACCGCGGGCTGACCGAACATATCCGCGACGTCGCGCGGCGGCTGGCGCTCGAGGGCTTCATCGTGCTCGCCCCCGATTTCCTGTCGCCCGACGGCGGCACCCCGGCCGACGAGGACAAGGCCCGGACGATGATCGGCGCGCTCGGCCGCGACGCGACGGTCGCCGACGCCGTCGCGACGGTCGATTATCTGGGGTCGCTCAAGGGCGGCAACGCGCGCGTCGGCGCGGTCGGTTTCTGCTGGGGCGGCGGACTGGTCAACGCCCTCGCCTGCGCCGCGGGAACCCTGCGCGCCGCCGTCGCCTATTACGGGCCGCAGCCGCCCGCCGCGCTCGTGCCGGCGATCAAGGCCCGGATGCTGCTCCATTATGCCGGGCTCGACGAGCGGATCGACGCCGGCATCCCGGCCTATGAGGCGGCGCTCAAGGCGGCGAAGGTCAAATACGCGGCGTTCGTCTATCCCGGCGTCAACCACGCATTCAACAACGACACGTCGGCCGAACGCTACGACAAAGCCGCCGCCGACCTCGCGTGGAGCCGGACCGTGGCGATGCTGCACGAGACTTTGGGCTGATCCGGCTGCCTTCACGGCGTCGCCTGTTTACTTGCAATTGCATCTATCCTACACCGCGTGAATGGATACCCCGTGCACCGCGATGCTTGCCCGTCGCTTCGCGCGGCGGGTGACGGCGATCTATGACGAGGCGCTGGCCGGCCACGGCCTGACGATCGGCCAGTTCGGCATTCTCGCCAACCTGCGCCGGCGCGAGGCGATCACCGTCGCGGCGCTGGCCGAGCGCCTGTCGAGCGACGCGTCGACCTGCTCGCGCCTGCTCAAGCCGCTGGCCGCCGCCGGGCTGCTGACGGCTGAACGCGACGCGGCCGACGGCCGGGCGAAGGCGGTCCGCCTGACCGACGCCGGCCGGGACCGGGTGCGGGCGGCTGCCCCGGCGTGGGCGGCCGCGCAGGCGACCGTCGCCGCCCGCCTTGGCGACGAGCGCCTGACCGCGCTCCGGACGGTCCTCGACGACGCCTACCCCCGCCTCATGGAGATCGCCGCATGACCGTCGCCGCCCCGCGTGCCCCCCTGCCGCGCGAGGCGGTCGCGACGATGACCGGGCTCGAGCTGATGCGGGCGGTGATCGACGGGTCGCTGCCCGGCGCGCCGATCGCCGCGCTGATGAACATGCGCGGCGTCGCCGCCGACCCCGGTACGGTGACGTTCGAGGGCGTGCCCGGCCCCGAACACTACAACCCGCTCGGCACCGTCCACGGCGGGTTCGCCGCGACGCTGCTCGATAGCGCGATGGGCTGCGCGGTCCACACCACCCTGCCCGCCGGCACCGGCTTCACCTCGATCGACATCAACGTCACCTTCGTCCGGCCGATCACGTCGGCGACCGGGCCGGTGACGGCGCGCGGCGAGGTGATCAACGCCGGGCGGCGGGTGGCGACCGTGCGCGGCACGCTGACCGACGCGGCCGGCAAGGTGCTGGCGCACGGCACGTCGTCGTGCCTGATCATGGCGCTCGGCGGATGAACCCCGTCGCTCTCGTGGTCGGGGCCGGCGACGCGACCGGCGGGGCGATCGCCCGGCGGTTCGCGCGCGGAGGGCTAACCGCCGTCGTCGTGCGGCGGACGGCCGCGGCGCTCGAACCGCTCGTCGCCAAGATCACCGCCGACGGCGGCCGCGCCGTGGCGATGGCGACCGACGCACGCGACGAGGACGCGATGGTCGCACTCGTCGACCGGATCGAGGCCGACGTAGGGCCCATCGCTGTCGCGGTGTTCAACATCGGGGCCAACGTGCCGTCGCCGATCCTGTCCGAGACCGCGCGCAAGTACCGCAAGATCTGGGAGCTGGCGGCGCTCGCCGGCTTCCTCACCGGACGCGAGGCAGCACGCGTCATGGTCCCGCGGGGCAAGGGAACGATCCTGTTCACCGGCGCGACCGCCAGCGTCCGGGGCAGCGCCGGTTTCGCCGCCTTCGCCGGGGCCAAGCACGCGCTGCGGGCGCTGGCCCAGAGCATGGCGCGCGAACTCGGGCCGGCGGGCATCCACGTCGCCCACGTCATCGTCGACGGCGCGATCGATACCGCCTTCATCCGCGAGCAGTTTCCCGAACGCTACGCGGCGAAGGCGACCGACGGCATCCTCGATCCCGACCACATCGCCGACGCCTACTGGTTCCTCCACGCCCAGCCGCGCGACGCATGGACCCACGAGCTCGACCTGCGGCCGTGGGCGGAGACGTTCTGATGGCGACCATCGAGTTCCTCTACGACTTCGGCTCGCCGGCGAGCTACGTCGCGCACCATCGGCTGAAGGGCATTGCGGCGCGGACAGGGGCGGCGGTGGTCCACAGGCCCGTGCTGCTCGGCGGGGTGTTCAAGGCGACCGGCAACAGCGCGCCGATGACGGTGCCGGCCAAGGGGCGCTACACGGCGCACGACCTGCTGCGCTTCGCCGCGCGCGACGGTGTGCCGTTCAGCTTCAACCCGCACTTCCCGATCAACACGATCACGCTGATGCGGCTGGCGGCGGCGCTGGAGGACGATCCACGCTATCTGCGCTACGTCGACGCCGCCTTCGACGCGATGTGGCGCACTCCCCGCAACCTCGGCGACGGGCACGAGGTCGCGGCGCTGCTGGCCGCCGCCGGCTTCGACCCGGCGGCGACGCTGGCGCTCGCCGAGGCGGCCAAGGACCGGCTGCGCGCCGCGACCGACGCGGCAGTGGCGCGCGGCGTGTTCGGCGCGCCGACCTTCTTCGTGGCCGGCGAGATGTGGTTCGGCCAGGACCGGCTCGACTGGGTCGAGGCGGCGGCCGCCTGACGAAAAAGGGCCCCGCAGTTGCCCGCGGGGCCCTTGTTACGTCCGATCGACCCGATCCTAGCTGCGGTTGCCGCCCATGAAGCGGAGCAGGAACAGGAACAGGTTGATGAAGTCGAGGTACAGCGTCAGCGCACCCATGACGATCGACTTGCCGCGGAAGTCGGTGCCGTCGACATAGGCGTACATGTTCTTGATCTTCTGCGTATCGTAGACCGTCAGCGCGGCGAACAGCAGCACACCGACGAACGAGATCATCAGCGAGCCGGTGGCCGACGGGAAGAAGGCGTTGATCAGCGACGCCACGATCAGCCCGACGAGCCCCATCAGCAGGAACTTGCCGATGCCCGACAGGTCGCGCTTCGTCGTATAGCCGTAGAGGCTCAGCGCGCCGAACGACGCCGAGGTGGCGAAGAACGTCGCGGCGATCGACCCGCCGGTGTAGCGCAGGAAGATCGTCGACAGCGACACGCCCATGATCGTCGCGAAGCCCCAGAACAGCGCCTTGACGCTGAACTCGGACAGGCGGTTGATCCCGAAGCTCATCGTCAGCACGACGCCGAGCGGCGCGAGCATGACGATCCAGCCGAGCAGCGACGGCCGGCCGACCTCGTTGAACAGCTGGTAGACCAGCCCCGAACGGGCGAACAGCAGGGCGACGATGCCGGTGAGCAGCACGCCGCTCGCCATATAGTTGTAGACGGACAGCATATAGGTCCGCAGCCCGGCGTCGAACGTCGCCGGCGCGGCGACCGGCCCGGCGGCGTAAGCGGCGCGGGGGTCGAACTGGTTGGCCATGTGGGTCTCCATGCGTTTCGGCGACACGCCGCCGATACGAAGGGCAATATCGGCGCTTTGCCCAAGCTATTCAAGCGCCTCCTACAGCGTCCGCAACACCGTGTTCGGCCGGGCCGACAGCGCCGCCCACGACCCCGCCAGCCCGAGCAGCACCGTCACCGCCGCACCGATCCCGACGGTGGCGACGACCGGCCCCCACGCCGGGGCCCACTCCAGTTGCAGCGTCCGCGTCACGACGTACCACCCCGCCGCGGTGCCGAGCGCCAGCGCGAGGAGCGCGACGATCGCGGCAAGCAGTCCATATTCCAGCAAAGTCGCCGCCGCGACCTGCCCCCGCGTTGCGCCGAGGACCTTGAGCAGCACCGCGTCGTACGTCCGCGCCCGGCGGCTGGCGGCGAGCGCGCCGATCAGCACGGCGATGCCGGCGGCGACGGTGACGCTCGCCGCGGCGCGGACCGCGGTCGACAGCTGGCCGAACAGCGCCGCGACCTGCCCGATGACGTCGCGCACGCGGACCAGCGACGCCGTCGGCAGGTCGCGGGCGATCGCTGCGGCGAACGGCCGCTCCTGCGACGGCTTGAGCGCGACGGTCGCCATCCAGCTGTGGGGCGCGCCCTCGAGCGTGCCCGGCGCGAACAGGATGGCGAAGTTGAAGCCGAACGACCGCCAGTCGATCTTGCGGAAGCT
>CAHJWP010000017.1 GCA_903642255.1 Sphingomonadaceae bacterium
GGATCTAAGAATGCGGTGAATGTCGTCATTTGGGTCCTCGCCGACGCGGCAGAGCAGACGTTTCGTTCATTCCGTGTTGGCCGGCTGGTTTACGCCAAAGTTCGACGCTCATTGCGAACTCCGGCTCTAACTGGTTCGCTTAGGTGGGCGATTGGTTGAGCGTCGGGTCCGGATGACCGTAGGCGGCCCCGCCATCGATGCCGACGTACGTCGCCTGACGCGCGATCATCAGCCAGGTGTCGCCGGTCTTCTGCCAGACGTCGGTGTAGCGGCGCTTGAGCGGCTGGCCGGCCATCGGGCCGTTCGCCATGACGATCTCCTCGTGACCCATCTGAACGGCAAGGTCGCCGGTCACGAAGAAGGCGTCGGGGAAAAGCTTGCTGCTTGAATACGTCAGCTTGTCCTCGCGCATCGCGGCGAAAACCTGCTCGCGCGTGAGGATGTTGTTGCCGGGGCTGTTGACGACCAGAGCAGGGGACCACAGTCTGTCGAGGGCGGCGAAGTCCATGGCGTGGATGGCATGGCCGACAGCCGCGCCGTTGGCGGCGATCTGAGCGCGGATGGCGTCGGTCTCGGGGGTGGCGGGCGGCGGAGTGAAAACAGCGCCCGGAACGGTCGCGTCAAAGCCGACAAAGGTCGCCTGACGGGCGACGAGGACCCAGTCGCCGCCGGAGCGCTGGAAGATATCGGTCGTGCGGCGAACGAGATGCTTGCCGGCCATGGGGCCGTCCGCCGGGATCAGGTTATCGTGGCTCATCAGGACGGCAGTACCGCTGGTGACGGTAAAGAATTCCGGGACGCCCTTCAGGCTGGTGTAGTTGAGGCCGCCGCGGAGCGTGGCCGCGATAATCTGTGAGCGGGTGACGATCCGGTTGTCGGGCCCGTTGACGACCAAATCGGGCGACCAGTAGCGACTTAGCACGGCTGCGTCGCGCGATGCGATGGCTTTGCCGATGGCGACGCGCTCGGCGATGATCTGCGCCTCAATGGCGGCGGTGTCAGCGGGCGCGGCGGTCTGGGCCCGCGCAGGGATGACATGAACGACTGTCATGTAGAGAGCCAGGGCAGCTGCCACGGTAAATCGGATCGTCATAAGCAACTTACCGCTAGTTGGAGCCTGATATCGTAGACAATTCGGAAAAACGCGTTGACGCTACCGCACTGCTACAATGGCTGCAACTTCGCGTTGGGCCGCGCTGACAGCGCCGCCCACGACCTCGCCAGCCCGAGCAGCACGGTGACCGCCGCCCCGAGCCCGACCATCGCGACGACCGGCCCCCCACGCCGGGGCCCCCATGCGAGCTGCAGCTTCCGCGTCACGACGTATCAGCCCTCCGCCGTCCCCAGTGCCAGCGCTAGAAAGGCCGTAGGACCGGGCAGCCGTGGTCCCGATAAACGGGTGTCCGGAATTGGAAACGCGCGGCATGGCCGTTGAATGACCGACATTGGGTCTCAACGGCCCGCGCACGCTAACGGCGAGCGCCGCCCCGGACTCGGCCGTTCTTGAATGTATGACCGAAACACCGCTTCGAACAGGAGCCGCCGTTCTCGCTGCAGGAAACTGCCGATCGACGACGACCAACAACCCCTTCTGCTGACCGTGCCCGAGAACGCCGTGCCGGTCCACCGGCGTTCACGGCCGGGCGACGGCGAAGTCGAGCGCCTGGATGGTCACCGCTGGCGTCGGCGCGCGCTGGACCCGGCCGTCGACGCGGCCGTGGCTGCACGTCCACGTGAAGCGGCCCTCCATCTCCGACAGCGGCCGCACCGGTTCGGTCGCGGCGCAATCGCCGACCTCGTCGCGAACGGCGCGGATAGTCTTCGCCCACGCGGCGGCGTCGTGGTCCATCAGGACGTTCATCGCCAGCGGCGCGGTGGCGATGGTCCCGCTGCGCCACACCGCCCGCGCGCCGTCATAGGCCTCGGCGAGACCCGGCGAGACGGGCAGCGGTCGTTCGGGCAGGGCGCCGGCCTTCTGGAGCGCCAGCGCCGCACGGAGCACGGGCAGCCCGGCGGCAGCATAGGTCTTGCTGGCCAGCGCGAAGATTCCGACGCCCTTGTCGGGCAGCAGCAGGACGTTCGAGCCATAACCGGGGAAGCCGCCCGAATGGGCGACGACGCGGCCGAGATCGCAGTCGTCTGTCACCCCCCAGCCCATCGCATAGGCGACCGCGCGGCGGCACGGCGCGCCGCCGGCCTCGGACGGGCGCAGCGTGCCGCTGGCGAAGTTCAGACCGGTGACGATCTCGCGGATCGTCGCCCGCCGGACCGGCCCTGTCTCCGGCCCGTCGCGTGCCGGCCACGCGCTAAGCAGGTAGGCGACCCACTTCGCATAGTCTGTGGCGCTGGTCTCGACCCCGCCCATTGCCCCGAACGCGCCGTCGGCCATGTCCGGCTCACGCAACCAGCGGTTGTCCTGCCAGCGGTAGCCGATGCTGCGGCGGGCGAGGTTCGACGCAGCGATGTCGTAGGTAGTCGCCGTCATCCCGAGCGGCCGCATCAGCGTCGCCGCGATGAAGTCCTCGTAGCGGACCCCGCTGACGTTGGTCACGATCCGACCTAGGATGGCGTAGCCGAGGTTCGAGTATTCCATCGCGAGGCCTGGGGAGCGGGCGAACGGCGAGCCGGCGCGCAGCATTGCAGTGAAGTTGGCCTCCGGCAGCGGCTGCTGGCGGTCGCCCCACGGGTTGTCTTCGACGAAGCCGGCACTGTGGGTGAGCAGGTTGCGAACAGTGATCCGCGGGCTGTCGGACGTCGGATATGTCCAGCCGCTGAGTTCGGGGACATAGGTCTCGGCCGGGGCGTCGAGCGCAAGCTTGCCGGCGTCGCGCAGGTCGAGGACGGCCAGCGCGGTGAACGCCTTCGACATCGACGCGATGCGGAACAGGCTGTCGGCCGTCACCGGCGTCCGGGTTGCGATGTCCTGGACGCCGAAGCCATGGGCCGCGACCAGTTTCCCATCGGCGACGACGCCATAGACCAGACCGGGGACGTGCGCCGCGACCTGCCAGTCGGCGAAGATCCTATCGACTTCGGCGAGGGCGGCCGCGTTGGGCGGAGCGGCGCGCGCCGTCGCTGCGAGAGCGAGGGTAAGGGCAACCAGACCGGCGACGCGATACTTCATGACGCTCCCCTCGTTCGACCGCCGCAGTAGGCGTCAATTCGGCTCGCTCGTCCACTCCCAGACGGTCGCCGCGGTCGGCGAGGCCCAGGCTCGCCGCGCCGGTGACGCGCATCGAGGTCGATAAGACCGCCAGTTCAGTCCGCGCCATCGGTTTGCAGCAAGGGTGAGATGACGCAAATTAGGCGATACGGAGCGCGCCTCGCTGTGCCATCTTATCTGAACAAGCGACCGCTTTGTGGAAGTGTGCCGAGGCCTGCGAGTGACCGGGTCTGGGTCAAACGCGTTAGCAATTCCAGCTCAGCTAGGGGCCGGACATGGTGTCGCCCGGGCTCGCGCGTCGAGCAATTCAGGCGGTCAGCGCCCGCACAAAATCTGCCGGCGGCGCCGCCTCCGGCCAACTTGGCACGTCGGCGGGGATGATGACCCAGAGCTGACGATAAGCCGTGAAGATGTGCGCGACGCAGTCGAGTTCCTCCGATCGATCCAACGTGCCGGCGCGCACCACCGCGACGCCCGGTCGCCGGGTGTTCGTGTTGTAAATGCGTGAGTGGCAGGTGCCGCAGAACCGCTGAACTGATGTACGGTCCTCAGTCGTAATCTCTTGGACGACGACCGGCCCGGTAACGGCGAGCCCAGCCTCTAGCACAAGCGCCTGCACACTGAACGCACTACCTGTCCATCGCTGGCAGACATGGCAATGACACGCATAAACGCGGGGCAGTTGGTCAACCGCGATCTCGTAGTTACACCCGCCGCACCGGCATTTGCCCTTGATCGTCATCTCTGGGTCCTCGTTCCGAGCTACTATATCGCGCCTGAATAGCTTGGACAGGCCCACGTGCCGAGAGGAGAGGGGATCGCTGCGCAAAGAAGCCCTGTTGCGCCACGCAGATGAATTAGCGTCCGCTTCTGGGCCGCGCTCACGCACGCCCAAACGTCCGCAAATGGGTCAGTAAAGACGGCGCTTCACGTGCCAATGCCGTTCTGCGGTACTTGGCGGCGCTCCACTCCCTTGACCAGCAGCCAGAAGCCCAGGGGAATCTCGTACAGCAGGATAGGCAGCCAAAGTTGTTCGACGACCGAGCCTGGAACCATCCCGGCGATGTGGAGCGGAACGCAAATCATCTGCACGCCGATGGTCACCACTCCAATCCACGCGAGCCAAGTCGGGATCAGGCGGCCGCGGAGGAACAGGCAAGCGAAGATGAAGCCGCCGACGACGAAGCAGAACTCACTGAAGCCGACGTCGGGCCGGTTGAGCAGTTCGTCCGCGATCGCTAGACTGCCGACCTTTCCCACCGTTGTGGTGGCAGCCATCTGTATGACCTCTAGCTTGCTCAGCAAGGGAAGTGCGCCGAGCAAACCCTCGCCGACTCGGAACACCATCGCGAGCAGCGCCAATGTCGGGCTCACGGCGCGCACCAGCTGGAAGAGCGTGGCGGCGAGCACCAGAGCGCAGACGATCTGAAGAAGGTCCAGAAGGACAGTAATGCGCGCAGTCGCCGCCATGTGGCCGAGCGTCACCAGCGTTTCAGAAACGTTGTTCCCGGCAGTCGCGCGGCCATAGAGGATAGAGCTCGACATCGTGAACACGATATAGCCGAGATAGGCGGCGCCCGCGGCCTTGGGCTCCCATCGCGCCGTCACGACTGCACCTCCGTCGCGGCGCGCGGCCAGCGCCATACGGTGACCGTGACGGCCACCTTGGCGGCCGCACAATGTTCCTCAAACCTCATGGTCCACTCCCGCGTGTGTGTTATCGACATAACACACAAGGCAACCGCCAGCAATCCTTCTCTCTGCCGAGAGGGTCGTTAGCGCTTCAGGATCGGACGAGGTGGCCTCCACCCAGTTTGAGGGGACCAACCTCACCTACGCCGCCACACCACTCGTCAGGCGAAGGGGCCAGTTGCTACGCCAATTCAGTTCGTCACGGGCGGCTTTCCTCGCCGACTCAAGGCAAATCTGCCTACATGAACAAGCGTCGTGTGTAGGGAACCGGGGCAAGAACGTTGAATGACCGCAAATGGGTCGTGCCGGCCTAAATGGGTGCCCGTTCAAGCGCATGCCGCTGCGGGAAGGAATGCCATTCCCTTCAACAGCCGACGCGCCGTTCGTGAAAAGCCGAGGGTCTCGAACATCAGCTCCCCGCCGTCATGACCGGTGGCCACCTCCACGGGCATCGAGCCGCGCGGATGACCGATCCTGAGCTGAGTCGATCGGGCGTCCTCCGGTTCGAGCATCAGGGCGGCGACCGATCCGCCGATCCGCGACGCCGCGGCCAGACAGGTTGCGGCCGTCCCCGCCATATTCTCGTGTAGCTTGCCCAAGAAGATCAGGCGCGCGCGCAGGTCGATGCTCGCTCGCTTCACCGTCCGCCCGTGCGCGTCGAGATAGTCGTCCGCTGGAGCCAGGAGGCAAAGCATCGGCAGACCCGGCGCCTGCCGGTCGACCTGCCTCCAGTCCTTCGCCAACCCGGCCAGCACAGCTGCCTTGCCGCGCACCTCGCCGAGCAAGCGCGCCAGCGCCTCATCCTCCAGCACGTCGCACTGCTCGCTCCCGGTCAGCCCCAGGTCAGCGGCCGGAACGAATGCGCAGCAATTGGCGACGTCGCACACCGACATGGAGATGATTCGTCCATTCTCGAGCGCCACCTCGTTGACCGGCGCGCCGCTCGGCAGCAGCTTTCCGGTCGTCGCGCCGACCGTTGTGCGATAGTCGAGCAGGATGCGCGCGCCTGTGCCCGGCACGCCGGGAATAGCGAAGTCGCCTGTCGAGACTGCCTTGCCGTCCGCGACGGGGAAGCGCGCGACGAACACCTTGTCCGTGTTGACGTTGTAGATGCGGACCTGTGCCTCGTAACCCGCGGCGTCGACCAGTCCCTCGTCAACAGCGAAGGGTCCCACCCCGGCGGAGATGTTGCCGCAATTGCCGCGATAGCCGACGACCGGCTGGTCGATGTCGACCTGCGCGAAGAGGTAATCGACGTCGGCGTCCGGACGCTCGGACTTGCTGACGATCGCGACCTTGGAGGTGATCGGACGAGCGCCGCCGAGGCCGTCAATCTGAATTGAGTCGGGTGATCCCATCAGCCGAACCAGCAGCGCGTCGCGCTCCGTGTTGCTCGCCGGCAAATCACGGGCATGGAGATACACACCCTTGCTGGTCCCACCGCGCATCAGGACGACGGGCAGTTCGGTTTCACGCCCGATCATGCGGCTATCTCCCGCGTGTCAGCCATCCAAATCCAGGGTCGCCTCGTGCGATCGGCCTGCTGCCACGCGGTGATCGTCTCGGCATGGCGCAGCGTCAGCCCGATGTCGTCGAGCCCGCTGAGCAACGCCTCCCGCCGCTGGGGGTCGATGGTGAACACGACCTCGCACCCTGCCGCCGTGGTGATCGAGCAGCGATGAAGATCGACCACGAACTCGCTCGAGCTCGCCTCCGCGTCGGCCACCAGCGCCGCGACGTTTTCCGCAGAAAAGCGGATCGGCAGCATGCCGTTCTGGAAGCAGTTGGCGTAGAAAATGTCACCGAAGCTCTCGGCGATGATGCAGCGCAATCCCATCGCCATCAGCGCGGTCACCGCCGGCTCGCGCGAGGATCCGCAGCCGAAGTTCGCGCCCGCGATCAGGATTTGCGCGTCGCGCCAGCGCGGCTGGTTAAGCGGGAACTCCGGGTTCTCCGACCCGTCCTCGCGATAGCGCAGCGCCTCCAGCGCATAATCGCCGATCCGCGCGGAGTCGCCGGCGGTCAGCCGTTCGATGCGGATGATGACGTCGGTGTCGATATTGGCCTGCGGCAACACCGCCGCGCGGCTCGACAGACGGGTGAAGGGCGCGAACATCTACAGCGTCCTCACATCGGTGATGCGTCCCGTGACCGCCGCCGCGGCCGCCATCGCGGGGCTGGCCAGATGCGTGCGGGCGCGCGGCCCCTGTCGCCCGACGAAGTTGCGGTTGGAGGTCGACACCGACCGCGCGCCCGGCGGCACCTGCTCGCCATTGGCGGCGACACACATGCTGCACCCGGGCTCGCGCCACTGAAAGCCTGCGTCGGTGAACAGTCGGTCGAGTCCTTCCGCCTCCGCCTCGCGTCGCACCGCCATCGAGCCCGGCACGACCCAAGCCTGGACGCCCGGCGCGACGCTGCGGCCGTCCACTACTCGGGCGGCCGCGCGCAGGTCGCTGATCCGCGAGTTGGCGCACGATCCGATGAACACCCAGTCCACGGGCTCCCCCGCGATCGGCTGGCCCGCGGTCAGCCCCATATAGTCGAGCGACGCCGCGAGGTCCTCGAGGGTGCCGAGCGGCGCATCCGCAGGTCCGGGCACCAAGCCGTCGATCGGCATGGACTGGTCTGGACTAGTCCCCCAACTGATCGTCGGCACCACGTCGGCGGCGTCGATCGCGATGTCGCGGTCGAACACCGCGTCCTCGTCGCTGGCCAGCGTCCGCCAATACGCGATCGCGGCGTCGAACGCGGCTCCGGTCGGGGCGAAGCGTCGCCCACGTAGGTAAGCAAATACGGCCTCATCGGGCGCAATCAAAGCCGAGCGAGCGCCCATTTCGACCGCGAGATTGCAGAGCGTCAGCCGTTCCTCGACCTCCAATGCGCGCACCGTCGACCCGGCGAACTCGATACTGTGCTCGACCCCCGCCGTCGTCCCGAGCGTGCGCAACAGGTGCAGCGCGAGGTCCTTGGCAGTGACGCAAGAGCCGAGTGAACCCTCGATCCGGACCCGCATGTTCCTGGGCTTGCGCATCCGCAGCGTCTGGGTCGCCAGCGCATGCGCGCTTTCCGACGTGCCGACCCCGAACGCCAGCGCGCCCAGGCCGCCATTGGTGCAGGTGTGGCTGTCACCGCAGATCTGGGTCGCGCCCGGTAGCGTGAGGCCCATCTCGGGAGCGATGACGTGGACGATGCCCTGGCCTTCGCCGCCGAGATCGAACAGCCGGATGCCCGCCGCCGCTGTCAGCAGCCGCAGTCCCGCGACCAGCCGCGCGCCCGCCGGGAACGTGTCGTCGACGCGACCCGGGCGGCTCGACACGATATGATCGGGGGTGGCGAAGGTGAGTTCGGGGTTGTGCACCGGCAGGTCGCGCTTGCGCAGGTCCATCAGCGCGGGCGGGCCGGACAGGTCGTGCAGCAGATGCCTGTCGACATGGATCAGCGACCAGCCGTCGCTGAGGTCGAGAACGACATGCGCGTCCCAGATCTTGTCGAGCAGGGTGCGCGGCGGGGTCATGCCGCTGCTTCCGCGTGTTCGCGGCGGAGCGCGTCCCATTCGCTCGCCCCGAAGCGCTTGAACGCTTCGCGGACGTCGCCGCTGGCCGCTCCGATAGGGACCGGCAGCCCGACCTCCTTCAGCCGGCGCAGCGCGGCGTCGAGTGCGGGCACGACCACACCCAGCGTAGCGCCGGGCAGGATCGCGAGCTTGTAGCCCATTCCTTCCGCGTCGACATGGCTGATCACCGGCGTCTTGCCCCCGGGGACGACGTTGAGCAGACAGGGCGCGCCCACCAGCCTCGGCACGGCGGCCAGCTCCTCGATCGTCTGCACCGCTTCCACGAAGGCCATGTCGGCCCCGACTTCGATCGCCGCCTTGGCGCGCGCGATCGCATCGTTGAACCCAGTGACAGCCCGCGCGTCCGTGCGAGCTATGATGATGAAGTCGCGATTGACCCGCGCGGCCACAGCCGCGCGAATGCGCGACACGAACTCTTCACGCGCGATCACCTCCTTGCCGTCGAGATGCCCGCAGCGCTTTGGCGCGACCTGGTCCTCAATGTGGATGCCTGCCACCCCGCTGCGCTCGAAGTCGCGCACAGTGCGCGTGACGTTGAGTTCGTTGCCATAGCCTGTGTCCGCATCGGCGATGACGGGCAGACTGGTTGTACGGGCAAGGACCTCGGCATTGTCGACCATCTCGGTCGCGCTGACGAGGCCATAGTCCGGGAAGCCCCGCGCGGCCGCCGTGCCCGCGCCTGTCATGTAGACCGCTTCGAACCCAGCCTGCTCGACCAATCGGGCGGTCAGTCCATCATAGGCACCTGGAGCGATCAGCATCGCGTCGCGGGCGAGCAGGTGCCTCAGGACAGTGGCGGGATGAATACCAGACATAACTGCTCCGGTCGATTGTAGGATATCCAGTATGATAATCTGGATTGGTCGGCAAGGATTGTAAGATAATCTGGTCACGAGTGTGGGTTGGAGAAGCGAGTTGGTGATGACGGGCACAAGCGAAAGCGTGGTCGAGAGCACGATCAACGCAATTCGCGGCGAGATTCGCGATGGACGGTTCGCGCCGGGCCAGCGGCTGGTCGTCGCCGACCTCAAGCAGCGGTTCGGCGCGAGCGCCGGACCGGTGCGGGAGGCGATCCGGCGTTTGACAGGCGAGGGTCTGATCGACATCGTCCCCAATCGCGGTGCGATGGTGCGCAGACTTGACGGGCAGGAGGTCGCCGAGATCTTTGAGATCCGCGAGGCGGTCGAGGGCCTGGCTGCGGAAATGGCCGCGCGGCACATCGACCGAGACGACAACCGGTCGCTGCTCGCTTCGGAACGCGATCGGGGCGAGACGGCCGCGGGGCGCGCCTACATCGAACACAACCACGCACTTCATCGGCTGGTCTATCAGATCGCCGGCAACGCGAGGCTGATCGAGACGGCCGAGCAACTGACCTTGCCGATCTATCGCCTCCGCTACCATCGGCTGATGGACCCGACTCACATCATGAGCTCGCGCGCCGAGCATGACGTGCTGATCGACGCAATCTTGGCAGGGGACGAACCCGGCGCAGCGATCGCGATGCGGCACCACATCCGCAACTCGGCGCGGGCTATGCTCGCCGCTATCAAACTATGACCGACCGCCGCGCCGAAAAAACGCGGCTTGTGAGGCGGGAGTCAGAGTCAGCGTCCAAAAAAATTCGCTGAAGCCATCGGAACTGGCTAGCGTGCGATTGGCACTCCGTCCTCGATCTGAACGAACGTCCGAAGCCGAGAGACGCAAGGGGACGCGCGAGCGACCGGGATTGGGTCTCAGCCGACCGACGGCATCCTCTGCTGGGCGAGCGCTCGAACAACGGACGGATCGATCTCCATCCGCGCTCGAAAGCGGCTCAACGCCGGATACGGCGACACACCATCCGGCGCATTGTCGACCCAGCGCAGCAGAATATAAAGGTAGGCATCGGCTACCGATCGGCGGTTGTCGAGGATAAAGCTGCCTGCCCCGAGCCGCGTCTCGAGGGTAGCCAGCAAGGGTGCCAGCACGACGAAGGCATTCGCCTTCAGCGCCGCAAATTGCGCTTCATCGGCAAGGAAGCGCTGGGGCATGAAAAACGGCTTGAAAGCGACGTGGACCTCGCCGGTCAGGAAGCTCAGCAGCTGGGCCAGCCGGTAGCGGCCGAGCGCACTGTCGTCGCTCCCGAGACCGGCTTCGGTATAACGCTCGGCAAGGAACGGCAGGATGGCCGCCGCCTCGGTCAGGACGGTGCCATCGTCGAGCTGCAGCGCGGGCACCTGACCGCTCGGATTGATTGCGAGGTAGGCGGGCAAGCGGTTGTCGCCACGGTTCATCACCTCGACGTCGAACGGCACGCCAATCCACTCGAGAACGATGTGGACCGACAACGCACAGGTACCGGGCATGCTGAACAATTTCATCGTCGAACTCCTGCGAGACATCAGAGACGGACGCTGATCGACGTCATGCCGAAGACCTCGTTGCCGCCGCCAGCGCGGCGGATGAAGTCGCCGGCGGCGAAATGCACGATGGCGACGGTCAAGGTCACGAAGCGATCGACCCGATATGATCCGCGAAGCTGCTGCTCGACGCCGGTGAAGCGGTCGCGCGAGCCATCAGGCAGTACCAGCGGATGGAGCGGCGCAGCGTAGAAGGCGTCGCGCGACGTGTAGCGCCACAGGCCCTCGATGGTGTACTGGAGGCTCAGCGCGGGAGCCGGGTTGACCGGGCAACGGTGCCGACCTGCACGAGGTTGGCCGGTGCTTCGATGGTCGCTTCGGTCGAGTACGAGACGTTGGGATACAGCGCGTCGAAGGTGCCGACCGCATGGCCGGCGGGGTCGCCACCGCTGAGGACATCGGCGCGGACCGCGACATGCGGGCTCGACGCGTCCGGCCCGAAGCGCCAACCGGCATCGGCATGCAGCGCAAAGGCGCGGACCGGGCGGCCGCCGGCGTCGCCCGTCTGGCCGATCGCCCCGACCGAGCCGTCCGCGGCCCCGCGCTGGCCGCGGAGGCGGACGCCGGTTGTTTCCGTCCGCTCGTAACCGGCGGCCCCGACGAGCGCGACCTGCGGATTGACGTTGTAATAATAGAAGCCGTCGACGGCGGCGGTCGCGCTCGGGGCGAAGGTGACGTGGAGGCCGCCGAGGAACCGGCCGGCGACACGCCCGTCATCGAAGACGCCCGGCTCGACCGCGACGGGCCGGACGGCAAACAGATCGAGGTGGAGCGGTCCGCCGGCATAGGTCAGGCGCGCCGTCCCACGACTGGCGAACGTTGGGACCGTCACGCAGCCCGATCAGCGCGCCGTCATCGAAGCTCATCTCGGCGCGCCCGAGCCGCAGGGTCGCGCGGCCGCCTGCAACCGCGTGCGAAACGTCGACGAACGCTTGCGACAAGTCGAGCCGATCGACGTCGAGCGGGGACGGACCGGGATTTCGACCGATCTCGTCGTGGTTGCCGAGCTGGACGAACGCGCGCACGTCGCGGTCCGCCTGAAGGTCGGCGAACACGAGCAGCCGATGCAGGTCGTAGGTCTGGCTCGCGCGCGATTGCAGGCCGAGGAACGTCGTGTCGCTCGCCTCGACGCGCTCGCGCAGGTCGGCCCCGAGCGATAGATACGCATCGCCGCCGAGCGGATGGTATCTCAGCCGGCTGTACAGGTCGTCCTTCGCGGCAAAGACGGTCGCGTCGTCGTCGTAGCGGAAGGGCGAGCCCTCGGTCGCCGGTGCCGCGGCGGCAATGTTCGCGATCAGCGCCGCCGCGGCCGCCAGCGGCCACTTCATCCCGCGGCGGCGACGAACGCGACCCGGTACGGGATCGGCTCGACCCGGTCGGCAAGCTGCCCTACCTCGGCGATGTGCGCGCGCGCGTCTTCCCGCGCCAGCATCTCCTCGAGATGCTGCTGCGTCTGCCACTGGACGTAGTTGACGACGCGGGTGCCGTCGAAGCTTGCGTGGACCGAGGTGCCTACGAAGCCCGGCAGGTCGCGCGCCGTCGCCGTGAACCGCGTCAGCGACTCGACGATCGCCGCCTGACGGTCGGGCGAGGTGTGGAACGTGTTGATCAGGGTGAAGACCGCGGCAGCCGGATCGATGCGGGCGAACACTGGCGTTACCCTAACTTCGAGATGATCTCGTCGCCCATGATCTGCTGCGCCATCTGCCCCTCGGGCACCCCGAAATTGTTGACCAGCTCGGTCACCGCCTGGTTGATGACCGTAATCTGTGCCCCATCGGCGCGGAGCCGATCATAGGTCAGCGTGTCGCCGAAGATGCTGGTCGTGCCGCAGGCATCGGCGATGACGAGCACGTCATAACCGAGGTTCAACGCCGATCGCGCTGCCCAGAACAGGCAGATGTCGGTGGTCAGTCCGGCCATGACGATCCTCTTGCGACCCAATGCGGCGACCCCGTCGCGCAGCTTGGCGTCGTCCCAGCAATCGAGTTCGCCGCCGCGGGCGAATCGCTTGTCGAAGGCGTCCGGCGCGAGTGTTGCGATGTCGGGAATGGTCGGACCAACCTGTGCCTCCATCGTCGTCGTCAGGACGAGCGGCATGTCGTAGGCGACAGCCATACGCGTCAGGACGCGGCAGGCGGTGACGACGGTCGCCTGCGGCAGGCTCTTGACCCAGCCGAGCGTGCCGGTCTGATGATCGACGAGTATGATCAAACTGTCGGCGGTGGTGAAACGGGCAACGATCATCGCGACTCTCCCAAATGGTTGGTCGCATTAGTCGGCGTGGCCTGAGCACGGGAAGTCGTTGCCGCCAAGAAGCTGCTTATCGCCGGCGATCAGTAGCCTTGAGCGCCGAGCCGTTGGCGGGCCAGATCGAAGAAGGCGCGGGTTCGCGCCGGCAGCAACCGTCCGGGCGTTAGGAAATAGAAGGTCGTCGGCTCGAGCTGCCAGTCGCCAAGGACTGGAACAATCGGACAGTGCTCACCCCCATCCGTCGCGATCAATGAATTCAACGCGACTATGCCCATCCCCTCGCCGCTCAGGCGGCGCAGCACGATCAGGTTGTTGGCGCGCACCGGACCTTTCATCACCGCATCGTATCGCTCGCTGCCGCGCGAAAGGCGCGCGACGCCGCTCATGTGCGGCAGCGGCAGGCATAGGTGATCGGCGAGATCCGCTGGATGCGCTGGTGTGCCGTGAGCAGCCAGATAAGCGGGTGCGGCGTAGAGGAAGCACGGCACCGACGCCAAGCGCCGCGAGGTCAACGGCGAGTCCGCGAGCGGACCGACCCGGATCGCCGCATCGAACCGCTCGGCAGCGATGTCGACCCGGCGCGGGCTGAGGTCGATCTCGATCGCCACGTCAGGGTACAGCGAGACATATTCGGCGATGATCGGCGCCAAAAACGGTGCCGCGAAGTCGGGGCTGGCGGCAAGCCGGAGTGTGCCCTGCGGCGCGCCCCGCTGATGGAGGAGGGCATCGTAGGATTCGCTGAGGGCGAGGACTGATTCGCGTACCGCCAGCAGGTAAGCGCGCCCGTCCTCGGTCAGGCCGAAGCGCCGCGGCGTCCTGTCGATCAGCCGGACGCCAACCGCGAGCTCAAGCGCGGCGAGACGGCGCGACAACCGCGCCAGGGGCACGCCAGTCGCTCGCGCCGCTGCCGACAGACTGGCTGCCTCGGCCGCAGCGACGAACAAGGCGAGGTCGGGTAGCCGTTCAACAAAATCCGGATTCATGGCTTGCACAAAGACACTAATTGAATGCCGCGCAAGCGGCGCACATCGCGAACTCAGCGCAACTTCCCGCCTGATCCTGATGCTTGACCTCAGAACAGGCGGAGGCCAAACAGTAGCGCCTCAACCTCGATTAAACCTGAACGGGGGTCTCGTTTCGGGCAGCGCCAAGGGCGGTGTCAGCGTCCGGTTTTGGGTCATGCCGCGACACTACCGATCGGTAAGCGTGCGCTTTGAGCGATTTTGCTGTCACCAGCTTCGTCCGAAGAGCCGTTGCAAGCCACGGCCGCGCGCCGCACCATGCAGCCCGGATATTATGTGACGAAAAGGTGTCATGCTTACGAAGTCCTTGGTCTTGGCGGTACTGCTTGCCGCCGTTCCTGCGCGGTCCCAACCCGTTGCTGCCATTCGCGTACCGCCGGAGATCGGCGCAGCGTACGGGCGGCTGGGCAAGGCGATGATGGCGCATGACGCCGACGGCGTCCGAGCAGTGGGCTGAGGATTCCCGGTCACGTGCGAACGGTGGCATCGCCGACACCTCGGGGACATCAACTTTGGTCCACAGCTGCGGCAAGAATCGTCACCCGCAGGGCCGAGACCGCCTCTTCGGGCGGGCTCGGTCGGAGCGGCACGCGGATATAGAGGCTGGTGATGACGCTTGCTCGTCAGCCGCCCGGTTTGGCACGTTTCTGGTCGTGCTTCTCAAGGGTATCGACGACAAGATGCCCGAGCTCGACGGGCTCGAGGCGCTGCTCGACGGACATACCCTGTCGCCAGCGAGCGTGACGACATCTCGAAGAACTGAGCTCGATCCGTCGGCCTACGCCCCCAGCGTTTGCGGGCAGCGAGGCAACGCTCGCCAGCATTAATTCGAGCCTTGCGCAGCGGCTCGCAGCTGGGCGAAGCGGCGGGGTGAAGGGTCGCTGGACTCGCTGTCGATCTCGCCTATGTTTTCGGCATGAAACACCTTCTCCGGTTTGCCGTCCTCGCCCTCCTGCCGGCGCTGGCGGCAGCCGCGCCGGTGTCGCGGGCCGACGCGTGGTGGGCCAACATCGCGGCGATCGCCGACGACCGGACCGAGGGGCGGCAGACCGGATCGGCCGGCTATCTGCGCGCCGCCGATTATGTCGAGGCGCGGTTCCGCGCACTCGGCCTGCGCCCCGCCGGCGTCGCCGGCTTCCGCCAGCCGGTCGCGTTCGAGGAGCAGGTCGTCGACCATGCCGCGTCGACCGCCGCACTGGTCGACGCGGCGGGCACCGCGACGCCGCTCGCCGTCGGCCGCGACCTGCTGATCGGCGCGGCCGGCGGCCCCCGGCCGGCGACAGTCGACGCGCCGCTGGTCTTCATCGGCTATGGCCTCCACCTGCCGGCGCAGGGGTACGACGACTTCGCAGGCGTCGATCTGCGCGGCAAGATCGCCGTCGTCGTCTCGGGCGGCCCCGCGGGCATCGCCGGCCCGGTGAAGGCAGCCAACCGCAGCGACCGGATCGACTTCCTGAAGGCGGCGGGCGCAGTCGGCCTCATCAGTCTGACGACGCCGCACCAGACCGAGATCCCGTGGGACCGGCGCATCCTGCTCGCGGGCCAGGCGGGCATGTACCTCGCCGACCCGGCGCTGCGCCATACGCCCGACGGGTTCTTTACCGCGAGCTTCGACGCCGCGGCGAGCGAGCGGCTGTTCGCCGGCAGCGGGACGAGCTTCGCGGCGGTCGCCGCGCTCGCCGACGCCTCCTCCGCGGTTACGGCGCGCGCCCTGCCCGTGCGACTGACCGCGACCATCGCCGCGACCCGTCGCGCAGTTGTCTCGCCCAATCTCGTCGCGGTCATCCCCGGGGCCGACCCCCGGCTGAGCCGCGAATATGTCGTCGTCTCGGCGCACCTCGACCATCTCGGCATCGGCGCGCCAATCGCAGGCGATCGGATCTATAACGGTGCGATGGACGATGCATCGGGGGTGGCAAGCGTCCTCGACATCGCCGGCCGGCTGAAGGCGGGGCCCCAGCTGGCGCGCTCGGTCCTGATCCTGATCGTCACCGCCGAGGAGAAGGGCCTGCTCGGCTCCGAATATTTCGCGGGCCACCCTACCGTCGCGCGCGGGGCAATCGTCGCCGACCTCAACTTCGATATGCCGTTGCCGCTGTGGCCGCTCAAGACCGTGCTGGCGCAGGGTGACGGCGAGAGCAGCCTTGGCGGCGTCGCCCGCGCCGTCGCTGCCGGCCACGGCCTCGCGCTGGTCGCCGACCCGCTACCCGACCGAAACAGCTTCACCCGCACCGACCAGTTCAGCTTCGTCCGGGCCGGGGTGCCGGCGCTTGCCTTCAAGTTCGGCTTCGCGGCCGGGGCGCCTGAATTCGCCATCGAGCACGACTGGCGGGCCAGTCGCTATCACTCGCCGTCGGACGACCTCGCCCAGCCCGGCGTGCTTCGCGCCGAGGCGATCCGGCTCGACGACTATGTCGCCGACGTCGTCCGGCGCGTCGCCGCCGACCCTGCCCGGCCGAAGTGGAACGCCGACAGCGTGTTCCGCCCGGCGTCGTGACGCGTCACCGGATCGCCGCGTTGACCGCGAGCGCAGGGGCCCGCGCCGCGGCCAGTCCAACCGTGTCATGTTCGGTATATTCAGCGAAGCCATTGTGATCCCCTCTGCGGCGAGCACCGATCGCGAAGGCCTCATGCCAAAGTCTTGGCGATTGACCCGTTTGCAAACGCGCTGGCCGAGCGCACAAACGCCGCGTCGCTCACGGTCTTCACTACACGCCCCGGCCGCATCGCCGACCGCGTCGACTAGCTGGCCGACGAACTCACCCTATATGCTGGAAGCCGCGTTGACAGACAGGGCGGCTTCGTGCGTTATTTATAGGCCATGCGCCTGGCAGTTGTTGGCTGGTGCGAGGGCGTTGTGGAGTGCGACATGAAACTCAGGCTGGTGGCGGCGGCCGCTGCGATGCTGCTCGCAGTGACGGATGCGGCGGGGGCGGGCGCAAAAATTCTGCCGTTTAGCTTTACCAACGTCACGTATGCGGATGCCAGCGACTCCGGAGGTGGCACCCTGACGGGTTCGTTTGCTTTCGACACGGTAGCGAACACCATTGCCGCGATCTCGATACAATCCAGCGCCAGTCCTCAAGTTCCCTCGACGCTGTTCGACATCCAGGATCCTGCGTATAATTACATACCTGGTTATGTGGTTGCGACCGACTCTTCAGATTCCATAGAACTAAACCTTCAATTGGCGTCGGACCTCCCAACCTCGGGAGGAATCAAGGACGCGGTGGAATACGTTGCGATATGTACCGGGCATCAGGGTGGCTCGTGTCAATATTCGGCGGACTATCTAACGGCGATGGTCTATTCGCCGCCGGGCGAATACGTCGAGGCGACTGCGGTGCCCGAGCCCACTTCCTGGGCGACGATGGTGCTTGGTATCGGCCTCACCGGTGGCACGCTCCGGGTGCTGCGTCGCAGGAAGGAAGCGGGGCTGACGACAATCTGACGTCGCGGCCTTCGTCTCGACGAGGGAACCATTGGTGACTGACGGCAGCTTCGCGAGATGGGCTGAATGATTTAGCGAACAGGTGGCAGCTACCGGCGCCCTGCTTGCGGCGGGAGCCCGCCGTAAGTGTAAACTTCGGCTGCGGAAGATCGGCGTTATTCCCCGCCCAAACGCCTGCGCGATTGCTCTGTTGTGTATGTCCGTGATGCGATCAGCCAGCGTATTCGTAAACGATACAATCGCCAAAGAAATGGCGATTGGAAGAGCGGCTTAAGGCGGTGACGAAGCACCGGCCGGCAGATAAGCCCGCGAAGCCTGACTAGAGCAGTTGTAGCATGTCCGCCGCCTCGATCAGGCGTCGCGCTGTCTCGCGAGCTGCGTCTCGCGAGCTGCGGTCGCTGTCAGTGAGGGTGCACCGCTTCCCGCGCCGTCTAGGATAATCTCGTCGTCGACGATGTTTACCGCCAGCGCGGCGCTCCTAAGTCTCGGCTGCGGAAGATCGGCATCGTTCACCGCCCAACGCTGTCAGGATGGCAATACTCTGTCTGTACGTCTACGGCCAGCTCGGCCGCGTTTTCGTCACCCCAACCTCGACACCACTCGCTCGCCTTATCCGTGCCGTCGGGATACGGACAGGCGCTAACGGGCATACCCGCTAAGCAAGCGGCGTACCCATTCCAAAAGGCTTCCCCGAGCATTGGGAAAAGCTACCAAGTCCTTTCCGGATTGGTCAATACGGTTGCGTACCGATAACGGGGTGCGACAATCCTTCGATAATTCGATCATGCCTGTTTGCAGACTGCATAATCGTCGAAGTCTTCTGATAAGGCTCGTTCCACATCAGCAGAAAATTTTCATCTTTAGCGGACGCCGGCGTTCAACTTTACGAAACGCAGCCAATCCGCTGCCGCCACCCCGAAGCCGCGTGACCGCTTTAACCAACCCTTTTGCGCCGTTCGGCGGCCGCCTACAGCCATCCAAAAGCAGCTGCGCCCGCGAGATGAACGGGCGTCCGGAGCTGGGAGACGCGACGGGGCCGCTGAATGACCGCATGTGGGTCGTCGCTGACGGAACCGGTTGAGCAGCTACCGACCCATAAGCGTGCCCAGCGAGTCGATTAAGACGCTGCCGCCGCCTCGTCCTCGGCGGCGAAGTCGGCGGCGTCATGGCGCTCGCGAAGCTGTTCGGCCGGATCGCCGAACACGCGGTTGACGCGCCGCCCGCGCCTGACTGCCGGGCGCGCGCCGATCTGATCGGCCCAGCGAACGACGTTCGTGTAGTCGTGCACCGACAGGAATTCGCCCGCCTCGTAGGCGAGCCCCTTCACCAGATTGCCGTACCACGGCCACGTCGCGATGTCGGCGATCGTGTAGTTCGCGCCGCCGAGGTATTCATGGTCGGCCAGGCGCCTGTCGAGCACGTCGAGCTGGCGTTTCACCTCCATCGCGAAGCGGTCGATCGCGTATTCGATCTTGACCGGGGCATAGGCGTAGAAGTGGCCGAAGCCGCCGCCGAGATACGGAGCCGAGCCCATCTGCCAGAACAGCCACGACAGGCATTCGGCCCGTGCGCCGGGCTCGCTCGGCAGGAACGCGCCGAACTTCTCCGCCAGATAGACGAGGATCGCCCCTGACTCGAACACCCGGATCGCCTCGGGGCCCGACCGGTCGAGCAGCGCCGGTATCTTCGAGTTCGGATTGACCGCGACGAAACCGCTGGAGAACTGGTCGCCCTCGCTGATCCGGATCAGCCACGCGTCGTACTCGGCACCCGCATGGCCGAGCGCCAGCAGCTCCTCGAGCATCACGGTCACCTTCACACCGTTGGGCGTCGCCAGCGAATAGAGCTGGAGCGGGTGGCGGCCGACCGGCAGGTCCTGCTCGCGCGTCGCACCAGCGATAGGCCGATTTATGTTGGCGAAGTTGCCACCGTTCGCCTTGTTCCAGGTCCAGACCTTGGGCGGCGTGTAGTCGGGGGCATCGGTCATAGCAGCAACTTTACTCCGGGCCGGTCAACGACGCTAATCGGCATGGGGATCGACCTCGCGGATGGGCAGATCCCAGTGGTTGAGCGTCAGCTCCCAGCGCCGCTGCTCGGCCTTCTGCAGGGCGTCGCGATCGGTAAACAGGGCGCGCTCGACCTCGGACTCGTGGGTCGCCGCGTCGGCGTCGGCAAAGGTGATGACGATCCGGTAGTCCCAGCGGTCGGCCTCGCTGGTGTGCAGCCCGGGCCGCACCACGGTATAATTTGTGATGTAGCCGAGCTGCTTTTCCCGATCGAGGATGGCGACCTGGTACTTGCGGAATATATTCCACCATTCGGCCTGATAACCGTAGCGGACGCGATATACCCACTCCTCCTGGAAGGGCTTGCCTGGCGCGGCGGCGACGGGTGCCGCAAGCGCGCAGGCGACGGCGACGAGCATCGCGCGCCCGATCGTCCTTCTGCCCATCAGGCGACCGCCGCCTGGGGCGCCGCATCGCGCGCCGCGACAAGGGCGCGGACCCGAGGGATGATCTCGCGGCCATAGTCAATCGCGTCGGCGAGTGGCTCGAAGCCGCGGATCAGGAAATGGTCAATGCCGAGGTCGTAATAATCGAGCATCGCGTCGGCGACCTGCTCGGGCGTGCCGACGAGTCCGGTCGAGTTGCCCGCCGCCCCGCCGACCGCGGCAAGCCCGGTCCAAAGTCGCTTGTCGACTCGGTAGCCTTGGGCGGCGGCATCTAGCAGCCGCTGCGACCCGGCGTTGGGCGGGGCATGCCCGGCGAGCTTCGCCCCCGCCGACGCGCGCAGGTCGCGGACCCGCTCGACAATCGCGTCGGCCTTCTTCCACGCCGCCTCCTCGGTGTCGGCGATCACCGGGCGCAGCGACAGCGAGAAGCCCGGACGGCGACCGTGCTTCGCCGCTGCAGCGCGGACACGCGCAACGGTCTCGCGGACCTGCGCCTGCGTCTCGCCCCACAGCGCGTAGACGTCGGCATGGCGGCCGGCGACGGGGATCGCCTCGTCCGACGACCCGCCGAAGAACACCGGCAGGTTGGTCGGCTTGACCGCGCTGAACCCGGCGCGGACACGGTAGAAGCGGCCGTCGTGGTCGAACGGGGTGGCCGAACTCCATTCCTGCCGTAGCACGGTCAGATACTCGTCGGTGCGGGCGTAGCGTTCGGCCTTGGTCGAGGTGTCGCCGTCCTTCGCCATCTCCTCGTCGGCTCCGCCGCTGATGATGTGGACCGCGATCCGCCCGTCGCTCAAGCTGTCGAGCGTCGCCAGCTGGCGCGCGGCGAGCGTCGGCTGGGTGAAGCCGGGGCGATGGGCGATGAGGAAGCCAAGGCGGGTCGTCCGCGCGGCGCCATGGGCAGCGACGATCTGGCTCTCGGGTGAGACGGAGCCGAACGGGATCAGGACGCGGTCGAAACCCCAGGCTTCCTGCGCCACCGCCGCCGCCTCGACATAGTCGCGGTCGAGGATGCGGGTCGGCGTGACGCCGTGGATTTCCGACGTGTCGTTGAGGCCGATGTAGCCGATGAAGTTGACGGGCATGGTTCGTGCCTTTCTACAGGACGGTAAAGCCGTGGGTGCCGTCGCGGGCGAGCTGGTCGACGAGGCCGTATTCCCAGACGAGATATGCCTGCATCGCCGCGGCGGGATTGTCGGTGCCTTCGTACGGACGGCGGTAGCGGCCGTCCGGCCCGCGCGGTGGGATCGCGGTGTCGGGGCCCGCGTCAAGCGGCCCGTCGAAGCCGCCGCCAGCGCTGGATTTGAGAACGAACACCTCCCAGCCCATCTGCGAGAGCCACGAGGCAGTCATGTCGGCGCGCGGGCCGAGGTCGTCGGCGAGGACGATCCTCGCGCCGCGGACGGGCCCGAACCAGTCGGTTTCC
>CAHJWP010000018.1 GCA_903642255.1 Sphingomonadaceae bacterium
CGGAGTTCGGCGGGGTCGACGACGTCCTCGGCGTCGTGGAGGACGACCGCCTTGAACGCGGTGCCGGTGACCGCCTCGTGCCGGACGACGGCGCGCCACAGATGGTTGAGGCAGTCGGCCTTGGTCGTCGGACCGTCTCGCGTGCACTCGACGACGACGATGCGCGGATCGGCGACGCGGGCGATCTCGGCGCGGGTCGCGGGATCGTTGGGATAGACGCCGACGAAGACGGTGTAGCGCGGATAGTCGAGCCGGCGCGTCAGGGCACCGAGCATCGCCGCGATCACCGCCGCCTCGTCCCACGCCGGGACGATGATCGCCATCCAGCCGGGCGCCCCGGACACCGGCGCGAGCGGCTGCAGGCGGGTCCGGCGGCGCAGCACCAGCCACAGGAAGATCAGATCGACGACGACATCGTCGATCGTCGACAGGGCGAGGCCGGCGGCGGCAAAGCCGAGCACCTCGTGGGCGACGACGTGCCAGCCGGCCGCAGCAAGCAGCGCCGGGCTCATTGTCGTGCCGTTCGGCTGCCCCCGCGCCCTTGCCGCACCCGCTACGCCCCCATGTCGCGGGGCGCATCGCCTCACGCACCCCGATCATGTTCGACGGAGATCAACGATTCAAGCGTGTTGCGACCCGGCCGCCCGTGCTCCCGGTCAGGCCACCCGGCGCGGCGCGGCGACCAGTGACGGGGCCCGGCGCGCCGCCTCGCTCGGCGTCGTTCCCGGCGGCGCGACGCCGGCGTCGACCACCCCGGCCGCGGCGGCGTGGATCGCCTTGCGGATGCGCGGATAGGTGCCGCAGCGGCAGATGTTGGTGATGCCGGCGTCGATCTCGTCGTCGCTCGGGTGCGGGGTCGTCTTGAGCAGCGCGGCGACCGCCATGATCATGCCGCTCTGGCAGTAACCGCACTGCGGCACCTGCCCGGCGACCCACGCCGCCTGGACGATGTGGCTGCGGTCGGACGACAGGCCCTCGATCGTCGTGACGAAGCTGCCCTCGATGTCGCCGATCGCGACCTGGCACGACCGCGTCGCCTTGCCGTCGACATGGACCGTGCACGCGCCGCACAGGCCCGCCCCGCAGCCATATTTGGTCCCCGTCAGGTTCGACGCGTCGCGCAGCGCCCACAGCAGCGGCGTGTCGGCCGGCAGCAGATAATGGACGGGATTGCCGTTGACGGTGAACTTGGTCATGGCCGTGTTCTACTCTGGGGAGAGACGCCGTGGAACTGGAGACTTTGACGCTTGGCGTCGCCGAGGGGATCGCGACGGTGACGCTGACCCGCGGCGCGCAGCTCAACACGATGAACGAAGCCTTCTGGACCGACCTGCCGCGCGCCTTCGCCGCGATCGACGCCGACCTGACGGTGCGCGTTGTGGTCATCGCCTCGACCGGCAAGCACTTCACCGCCGGGCTCGACCTCGGCTGGGCCGGCGAGACGCTGCTCGGCGGGGCCGCCGACCCCGGCCGGGCGCGCGAGGCGTTCCGCCGCCACGTCCACGCGCTGCAGGAGACGTTCAGCTGCATCGACCGCGCCCGCGTGCCGGTCATCGCGTGCATCCAGGGCGGGTGCATTGGCGGCGGCGTCGACCTCGTCACCGCGTGCGACCTGCGCGTCGGTACCGCCGACTGCTTCTTCACGGTGCAGGAGATCAACATCGCGATCGTCGCCGACGTCGGCACGCTCCAGCGCATCCCCCACCTGCTGCCGCAGGGGCTGGTCCGCGAGCTCGCCTATACCGGGCGGCGCTTTCCGGCGGCCGAGGCGGCGCGTTACGGCTTCCTCAACCGCGTCGAGGCCGATCACGCCGCGGCACTGGCCAGTGCCCACGCGCTAGCCGGCGAGATCGCCGCCAAGTCGCCGCTGGCGATCACCGGCATCAAGGCGGTGCTCAATCACGGCCGCGACGCGACGATCGCCCAGGGGCTCGACTATGTCGCGACGTGGAACGCCGGCATGCTGCAGGGGGCCGATCTCGGCGAGGCGATGCGCGCCCAGGCGGCGAAGGCCGCGCCGCACTTCGCCGATCTCCTCCCCTGAAGCTCATGCCGCAGTGCGGCAGTTGAACGCTTGTCGGGATGAACGACCGCGCATATAACCCCGGCCATTCCGCCCCGGATTGCCGGGCGACCGACGCTACCGAAGGGGCACGATGCGCGCGACCGTGAAGCTGTTGCTGGCGACGACCGGACTGGTCGCGCGGGGAGCATGGGCGCAGGTCGCCGCCGCGCCGGTCGTCCCGGTGACGACGACCGCCGTGCCCGCCGCCGCCGCGCCGGCCGTCGCGACGGTCCTGCCGACTCCGGGTATCGGCCAGCCGAGCGGCGGCTGGGACCTGCAGCAGGCGATGACGCCGATCGCGGTCGAGGCGCGCCACATGGCGACGACGATCCTCGATCCGCTGATGGTGGCGGTGTGCATCGTCGTCTTCGCGCTGCTCGGTTATGTCCTGTTCCGCTACCGGCGCGCCGCCAACCCGGTCGCCTCGCGCACCTCGCACAACACGGTGATCGAGGTCATCTGGACGGTCGCGCCGGTCCTCATTCTCGTGTGGATCGCCGTGCCATCGTTCCGCCTGCTCGCCAACCAGTACGAGCCGCCCAAGGCGGGCCTGACGATCAAGGCGACCGGCCATCAGTGGTACTGGGAATATGAATATCCCGACCAGGGCGGCTTCAGCTTCGACTCGATCATCCTGTCCGACGCCGATGCGATCAAGCACGGCGACCCGGCCAAGCTCGGCGTCGACAACCGCGTCGTCGTGCCCGTCGGCACCACCGTCCGCGTCCTGACGACCGCTGCCGACGTCATCCACGCGTGGGCGATGCCGTCGTTCTGGGTGCAGATGGACGCCGTCCCGGGCCGGATCAACGAGACGTGGTTCCGGGTCGACCGTCCCGGCGTCTATTACGGCCAGTGCTTCCAGCTATGCGGCACCAAGCACGCCTTCATGCCGATCGCCGTCGAGGTCGTGTCGAAGGAGCGCTTCGCCCAATGGGTCGCGGCGAAGCAGAAGGAAAATGGCATCACTCCGCCGTCGACCGCGACCGCCGCCGCCCTGACCAAAGGCGCCGTCGCCGGGGCCGAGACGCCCGCACCGCCCGCCGGCAACGCTCCGGCCGAAGCGGCGACCGCCGTCGCTCCGGCCGAGCCGACTCCGACCGCGCCCGCCGCGCCGACTCCTCCCGCGCCCGCCGCGGCCAACTAAGGGCTGATCCATGGCCACTTCCGCCTTCGATGCCGGTCTCGCGCACGACGACCACGCCCATCACGTCGAGTTGACGTTCGCCCAGCGCTGGCTGTTCTCGACCAACCACAAGGACATCGGCACGCTCTACCTGATCTTCGCGATCTTCGCCGGGATCGTCGGCGGCGCGATCTCGGGTATCATGCGCGCCGAGCTGGCCCACCCCGGCATCCAGTATCTGACGTGGTTCACCCACGGCAACCTCGACGCGTCGTACCATCTGTGGAACGTGTTCATCACCGCCCACGGGCTGATCATGGTGTTCTTCATGGTCATGCCGGCGATGATCGGCGGCTTCGGCAACTGGTTCGTCCCGTTGATGATCGGCGCGCCCGACATGGCGTTCCCGCGGATGAACAACGTCTCGTTCTGGCTGCTCGTCCCCGCCTTCCTGCTGCTGTTCGGCTCGATGTTCGTCGAGGGGCCGGCGGGGTTCAACGGGGCCGGGACCGGCTGGACGCTCTACGCGCCGCTGTCGACCAGCGGCCATCCCGGGCCGGCGGTCGACATGGCGATCCTGTCGCTCCACCTCGCCGGCGCGTCGTCGATCCTCGGGGCGATCAACTTCATCACGACGATCTTCAACATGCGCGCGCCGGGCATGACGCTCCACAAGATGCCGCTGTTCGTCTGGTCGGTGCTGGTCACCGCCTTCCTGCTGCTGCTGTCGCTCCCCGTTCTCGCCGGCGCGATCACCATGCTGCTGACCGACCGCAACTTCGGCACGACGTTCTTCGATCCCGCGGGCGGCGGCGACCCGATCCTCTACCAGCACCTGTTCTGGTTCTTCGGTCACCCCGAGGTCTACATCATGATCCTGCCGGGCTTCGGCATGATCAGCCAGATCATCTCGACTTTCTCGAAGAAGCCGGTGTTTGGCTACCTCGGCATGGCCTACGCCATGGTCGCGATCGGGCTGATCGGCTTCATCGTCTGGGCCCACCACATGTTCACCAGCGGGCTCGACGTGAACACCAAGATGTACTTCACCGCTGCGACGATGATCATCGCCGTGCCGACCGGCATCAAGATCTTCAGCTGGATCGCGACGATGTGGGGCGGGTCGATCAGCTTCGAGACGCCGATGCTGTGGGCGATCGGCTTTATCGTGATGTTCACCGTCGGCGGCGTCACCGGCGTCATCCTGTCGAACGCCGGCATCGATACCTACATGCACAACACCTATTACGTCGTCGCGCACTTCCACTACGTGCTGTCGCTCGGCGCGGTGTTCGCGATCTTCGCCGGCTTCTACTACTGGTTCGGCAAGATGAGCGGGCGCGCCTATAACGAGACGCTCGGCAAGCTGCACTTCTGGGTGTTCTTCATCGGCGTCAACGTGCTGTTCTTCCCGCAGCATTTCCTCGGCCAGGACGGCATGCCGCGGCGCCTGCCCGACTATCCGGCGCAGTTCGAGCACTACAACACGATCTCGAGCTGGGGCTATGCGATCATGGCGGTCGGCATGCTGTTCTTCTTCGTCAACGTGATCTGGTCGCTCGCCGCGGGCAAGCGCGTCGCCGGCAACTATTGGGGCGAAGGTGCCACGACGCTCGAGTGGACGCTGTCGTCGCCGCCGCCGTTCCACCAGTTCGAGACGCTGCCGGTCATCAAGTAAGCGATGGCCAGCCGCTCCCTCACTGGCGTCGGCGTGGCCGCCGCTCCCGGCTTCGCCGCAGTCGTGGCGCCGCCGGGGGTCAGCTTCGCCGACTGGCGCGATTACCTTGCGCTGCTCAAGCCGCGGGTCATGTCGCTCGTCGTGTTCTCGGCGGCGTGCGCGCTGCTGACCGCGCCGGGGCACATCCACCCGTTCACCGCCTTCGTCGCGATCCTGTGCGTCGCGGTCGGGGCGGGGGCGGCCGGCGCGCTCAACCAGTATTACGAGGCCGACATCGACGCGCTCATGAAGCGCACCGCCGACCGACCGCTGCCCGCGGGCCGCGTCGCGCCCGAGGAAGCGCTGGCGTTCGGCGTCGCGCTGGCGGTCGGCTCGGTCGCGGTCATGGGGCTCGGCGTCAACTGGTTGGCGGCGGCGATCCTCGCGGGGTCGATCCTGTTCTACGCCGTCGTCTACACCGTCTGGCTCAAGCGCCGGACGCCGCAGAACATCGTCATCGGCGGTGCGGCGGGAGCGTTTCCGCCGCTGATCGGCTGGGCGGCGGTGACCGGCGACGTCACGACCCTGCCGTGGCTGATGTTCGCGATCATCTTCCTGTGGACGCCGCCGCATTTCTGGAGCCTCGCGCTGTTCATGGAGGCCGATTACGCCAAGGCCGGCGTGCCGATGCTGCCGGTGGTGGCGGGCGAGGCCGCGACGCGGCGGCAGATAATGCTCTACACGCTGGTCCTCGTGCCGGTGACCGTGCTGCCGTGGCTGCTCGGCCTGACCGGCTGGGTCTATGGCGCGACGGCGATTGCGACCGGCGCGATCTTCATCGTGCGCGCCATGGCGGTCGCCCGCAACACGGCGACGCGCGCCGCCGAGATGGCGCCTGAGAAGCGGTTGTTCAAATACTCGCTGCTCTACCTGTTCCTCATCTTCGCCGCGCTCGTCGCCGATCATGTGATCCTGTCGTGAAGGTCGACTGGACGCCCGAGCAGACGAACGAGTTCAACCGCCGCCGCCGGTCGCGCAATCTCGCCCTCGGCCTGTTTCTCGGCTGCCTCGTCATCCTGTTCTTCGGCATCACCGTCGTCCGGATGATCAAGTGAGCACGGTGTCGGCCAACAACCGCACGGCGCTGTGGGCGGCGGGGTTCGCTGCGGCGATGGCCGGCGTCGCCTTCGCCAGCGTGCCGCTGTACCGCGTGTTCTGCGCCGCGACGGGGTTCGCCGGCACGACGGGGCGCGCCGCGGCGGCGGAGCAGCCGGTCGCCGGCACGTCGATCAAGGTGCGGTTCGACGGCAACGTCTCGCCCGGCATGCCATGGGCGTTCCGGCCCGACGCGACGCAGGTGACGATCCCGCTCGGCGGCCGGCGGATGGCGTTCTTCCGCGCGACGAACATGAGCGCGCGCGCGACCACCGGCCGCGCGACGTTCAACGTCTCGCCCGACCTCGCCGGCAAGTATTTCAAGAAGATCGCCTGCTTCTGCTTCACCGAGCAGACGCTGAAGGCGGGCGAGACGGTCGAGATGCCGGTGACCTACTTCGTCGACCGCGCGATCCTCGACGATCCCCAGGCGCGGAAGATCGACGAGATTACCCTGTCCTATACCTTCTTCCCGGTGGACGCTGAAAAGGTGGACGGCGCGAAAGCCGATCCGCTACAGACGCCGGCGAGCCCGGGAGGATAAGATGGCGACCGCCAAGACCCAGAACCACGACTACCACCTCGTGCCGGTCAGCCAGTGGCCGATCATCGGGGCCTTTTCGGCGCTGACCATGGCCGCCGGGGCGATCGGCTGGATGCACAAGACGCCGTGGGGGCCGTGGGTGTTCGGCATCGGCGTCGCGGCGGTGCTGGCGATCTTCTTCTTCTGGTGGTCCGACGTCATCCGCGAAGCGAACACCGGCGACCATACGCCGGTCGTCCAGCTCCACCACCGCTACGGCATGATCCTGTTCATCGCGTCGGAGGTGATGTTCTTCGTCGCGTGGTTCTGGGCCTATTTCAGTGCGTCGCTCTATCCGAGCGGCGCGGCGATCGTCGGCGGCGTCTGGCCACCGAAGGGCGTCGAGGTGCTCGACCCGTTCGCCTTCCCCCTGCTCAACACGATGATCCTGCTGCTGTCGGGGACGACGGTAACCTGGGCGCACCACGCGCTGATCCACGGCGACCGCGCCGGGCTCAAGCTCGGCCTGTGGCTGACGATCATCCTCGGCGCGTGCTTCAGTTCGGTTCAGATCTTCGAGTACAGCCACGCCGCGTTCGGCTTCGCCGGCAACATCTACGGCGCGACCTTCTACATGGCGACAGGCTTCCACGGCTTCCATGTCTTCGTCGGCACCATCTTCCTGATCGTCTGCCTGATCCGGACCTACCGCGGCGACTTCACGCCGACCCAGCACTTCGGCTTCGAGGCGGCGGCGTGGTACTGGCACTTCGTCGACGTCGTCTGGCTGTTCCTGTTCATCGCGATCTACTGCTGGGGCAGCAAGTTCGGCGCGCTGGTCACGGCGGCCGCCGCTTGAGGCGGACGTGACCCGGCCCCTCGCGCAGCCGGTGTTGCGCGGGGCGGTGCTCGGCCTCTGCCCGCGCTGCGGGGCGCACAGCCTGTTCCACCGCGTCGCCAGCTTTCGCGACTGCTGTCGGCAGTGCGGGCTCGACTATACGTCCTTCGATGTCGGCGATGCCGCCGCGCCGTTCCTCATCTTCCTCGTCGGTGCCGTGGTCGTCGTCGGCGCGATCTGGCTGGAGCTCGCGCAATCGCCGCCGTGGTGGGTCCATGTCGTCGTCTGGGTGCCCCTGACGGTCGGCCTCACGCTCGTCCTGCTGCGCATCGCCAAGGGCATCCTGCTCGCGCTCGAATACAAGAACGACGCCCGGCTCGGGCGCAGCGAGTGACCGGCCGCGCGGGCCGCTTCCCGGTGGCGGCGACGCTGCTGACCCTCGTCATGCTGCCGGTGCTGCTCGGTCTCAGCTATTGGCAGTTCGCCATTCGCCGCCCGTGGAAGGCCGACCTGATCGCGAAGCTCGAAGCCGCGCGGACGCTGCCGCCGGTGACGGCGCACGACTATTACCGCGCGATGATCGGGGCGGCCGACCTCCAGTACCGCCGCGCCGAAACCGACTGCCGCCCAGGACGGGTCAGGCCGTACGACGTCAAGGGCGGGACCAGCGCGGGCGACGACGGCGGGTTCCTGATCCTCGTCGACTGCAACGATCCCGCGCGCCATGCCAAGCCCGACCTCGTCGTCGTCGCCGGCTGGACGATCCGACCCGACGCGGTGACGACGCTCGACCTCGACACGCACTTCACCGGCACGCTGATCGAGCATCCGTACGGCAAGGAGCCCGGCCGGCCGCAGTTCATGCTGATCCCGACGACCGCCGTCCCGCCGCTCGTCCCGTCGCGCATCCCGACGCCCGACGACCTGCCCGACAACCATCTGAGCTATGCGCTGCAGTGGCTGGCCTTCGCGGTGACGCTGGCGGCGGTGTACGGGGTGTACCTGCGCCAGTGGCGGCGGGCTGACGATCGCGCCTAACGACCGTCGGGCGACGGCGGGTCGGGGAACCGGCGCGCGACGAAGTCGGCGAGCGCGGCGCGGCATACCGTCCAGCCGTGCGCGCCGGGGAAGACCGCGGTGACGATCCGCAGCCCGTCGGCCCGCATCGTCGAGGTCGCGCGGCGCGGGGGATTATGGTCGCCGACGGCGATGTAGAGCAGCGGCGTGCCGTGGTTGAACGCCGCCGGGTCGGCAAGCGCCGCCGCCGCGTCGCGCGCCGGATCGGCACCGGCCGGGATGGACGTCGCCGTCCGCGCCGATGCTAGTCCGCCGGCCCGTCGGTCGAGTCGGCGGCGAACGCCCTGCAGGCGCTGAGCGCCACCTCGCTGCGCAGGTGGCGCTGCGCCCGTCGCCGCGCGCGATTGTTGCTGCTGATCTCGTCGAGCGGGCGCTCGCACAGCGGCAGGGCGATGCGGTAGAAAGCCGCCGTCGCCCGCCGGCCGCCGAAGCGGGCGAACAGATCGTCGTATACCGCCGGGAAGACCGGGCCGGCGGCGGCGACGCGCGCGACCTGCGCGGCGGCGGTGATGCCGGCCATCGTCGACAGGTCGAAGCGCCGGGCGATGCCGGCCAGTACCGCCATGAAGATGGTCGACGCCGATAGGCCGGCCGCCGCCCGCATCGCCGCGCGCATCCGGGTGAATTCCGGCCGGACGCCCTGGATGCGCGTCACGGCGATGATCGTCGCGTCGGGCCGCCGGATCAGCGATCCCGGCGCGAAGGTGAAGGCACAGACCGACAGCCGAACGCCGTCGAGCGACAGGATGAGCGACAGTTCGCCCTCGTTGTCGGTCGGGTGCGAGAAGACGAGGTCGACGCCGATGCGTCCCGCGGCGCTGTCGAAACGCCACAGATCGAGGCCCTGGTCGACGATCGCCGCGAGCGTCCCGGCCGGCACGCGGGTCGCGAGGAAATCATAATGATGGATCATGATCGCGGCGCGCTCGTCGCTCGTCAGGCCGATGGCGAGGTGAAACGGCTGGAGATATTTGAGCGGCAGCCACGGCTGCAGCGCACGCCATGGCGCAAAGGCCGACCGCGCCAGCGCATGGACCATCGCCCGGTGCCGCGCCGGATGGGTGATGAGGTCGACGAGGCGGACGATCCGGTTCGCGACGCGGGCAAACCAGTTCTGCGGAGCGAACGGCAGGGCGACGCTGGCGACGGAGCGCGGTGGTTCGGGCGGCTCCACGGCGTCGGCGGTCAAGACGGTTTCCCGGACGTTGTCGTTGCACGGCGCAACGTGCCGCAAGACTGCACGGTTTCGGAAAATAAGTCACCGACGATCCTGCGCGACGACGATCAGCGAAATACGATGTTCTCCAGCGGTCGCGCCGCCGCCGATCGGCTGGTGGCCGGGTCGTCCAGAAGCGCAAGCATTCGCGCAAGCCGGACGAGCTTTACGACATCGTTGAGGCGTGCAGCCCGGGGCCGTTCCTCGAGCTGTTCGCGCGGGGCACCCGGCCCGGCTGGACGAGCTGGGGGACGCAGGCCGACGACTATGCGCCGACGTGGCCGACCTATGCCAACCACTCGCAGGCGGCTGTCGCGGTGGAATGACGGGACGGCGGTCGACGGTGGCGATACGACGCGGTATCGTGCCGCCGATGCGGGACCGAACCGCACTTTTGGGGAGAACGACGATGACGAAGACGATCCTGGCGCTGGTCGCGGCGCTCGTCGCGCTGACCGCGGTTCCGGCGGCGGCGCAGCGCTATCACCATGGTTATCACCACGGCTATCATCGCCATCATCAGATGATGCGCCGGCACCACTGGCACCATCACTACCGCCGCTAGGGTGCCGTGACCTTCGACGACGTCGCCGCGCTCGCCCTGCCGCTGCCGGGCACCACGCTCGGCACGTCGTACGGGACGCCGGCGGTCAAGGTCGGGGGCAAGCTGCTCGCCCGGCTGCGGGAGGACGGCGATCTTGTCCTGAAGTGCGACGAGGAGCTGCGCGCGGCGCTGGTCGAGCTGCACCCCGACGTCTTCCACCTGACGCCGCATTACGAACCGTACGACTGGATCCTCGTCCGCCTCGCCGCCGCCGGGCCCGAGCAGGTCGCCGGGCTGGTCGAGCGTGGGTGGGAGGCGCTGGCGACCAAGGCGCTCCGGCGGCAGCGGGGCTGAACCGGGGGTTCGCGGGTGTATCGTCGCTGACCCGCGCGCGATCGGCGACGATGCACCGGTGATGCGGACGGTGTTGCGCGGATGATGCGGGGCGGTCCGCGGCGGCCTGCGACTTTTCAATGCCTTGACCCGAACCGCCCCCTGCGGTGTTGGACCGGCGATGACCACCCTGATCCCCGTCCTCGGCGACCAGCTGAGCCACGGCCTGGCGAGCCTGCGCGGCGGCCCGGCGGAGGCGGTCGTCCTCATGGTCGAGGTCGTCGACGAGACGCGCTACGTCCGCCACCACAAGAAGAAGATCGCCCTGATCTTCAGCGCGATGCGCCATTTCGCCAGCGAACTCAGCGACTTAGGCTGGACCGTCGACTATGTCCGGCTGGACGACGCCGGCAACACCGGCAGCTTCACCGGCGAGGTCGCCCGCGCGGCGAGGCGCCACGGGGCGACGGCGATCCGCGTGACCGAGCCCGGCGAATGGCGCGTCGCGGCGATGATCGACGGCTGGGCGGCGGCGACCGGGGTGCCGGTCGAGGTGCTGCCCGACGACCGTTTCCTGTGCTCCCGGAGCGACTTCGCCGAGTGGGCGGGAGCGCGCAAGCGATTGATAATGGAAGACTTCTACCGCGAGATGCGCAAGCGGACCGGCCTCCTCATGTCGTTCGGCAAGCCGGTCGGCAACCGCTGGAACCTCGACGCCGACAACCGCAAGGTCCCGCCCCGCGGCCTCAACTACCCCGCCCCGCCGGCCTTCGCGCCCGATCGCGTAACCCGCCAAGTCCTTGATCTCGTGGTAGAACGCTTCGGCGGTCACTTCGGCGATCTCGCACCCTTCGGCTTCGCGACGACCCGCGCCGAGGCGCTGGTCGCGCTCGACCATTTCATCGCCTATGCCCTGCCGCGCTTCGGCGACTATCAGGATGCGATCCGGGAGGGGCAGGCGTTCCTCTACCACGCGGTGCTAAGTCCTTATCTCAATTGCGGATTATTGACCGCGCGCGAAGTCGTCGACGCGGCGGCGGCGGCGTTCGACCGCGGCGACGCGCCGCTCAACGCGGTCGAGGGCTTCGTCCGCCAGATCATCGGCTGGCGCGAATATGTCCGCGGCATCTACTGGTGGGCCGGGCCGGACTACAGCAAAAGCAATGCCTTCGGCGCGACGCGCGACCTGCCGGCGTTCTACTGGACCGGCGACACCGACCTGCGCTGCGTCGCGCAATCCGTCAGCCAAGTGAAGCGCGAAGCCTACAACCACCACATCCAGCGGCTGATGATCCTCGGCAATTTCGCCATGCTGATCGGCGTCGACCCGGCGCAGGTCGAGGAATGGTATCTCGTCGTCTACGCCGACGCCTATGAATGGGTCGAGCTGCCCAACGTCCACGGCATGAGCCAGTTCGCCGACGGCGGGCTGCTCGGCTCTAAGCCTTATGCCGGCGGCGGCGCGTACATCGACCGGATGAGCGATCACTGCGGGAAGTGCCGCTATGACGTGAAGGCGAAGGTCGGCGAAAACGCGTGTCCGTTCAACGCCTTGTACTGGGACTTCCTCGCCCGCCACCGCGAGCTGCTCAAGGACAACAGCCGCCTGTGGCGGATGTACGACGGTTGGGACCGGCTGGGTCCCGAGCGCCAGGCGGCGACCCGGGCCAGCGCGGCGGCGTTCATGGCGACGCTGCCGGCGGCGGCGCGGGGCTGGGCGGTGGACGACGCTGGCGCTTGACCAGACCGCGGCGTATCGTCCGAACCGGAGGTCCGCCATGCTCGCCCGCTCGACCCGACGAATGACCGTCGACCAGTTCCTCAAGCTCTATGAGGGCACCGAGGGCAAATACGAACTCGTCAACGGCGTGGTCTACGCGATGGCCGGCGGATCGGCGACGCACGCCGATGTCTGCCTCAACATCGCGACTGCGCTGCGCCAGAAGCTCCGCGGCACGGGGTGCCGGCCATATAACTCGGACATGGGGCTGACGTTGGCCGACGAAACGCTACGTTATCCCGATGTCGCCGTTTACTGCGACCCGCGCGATCTGCAGCGGAATTTGCGCGAGGTGCAGTCGTTCCGCTTTCCCAAGCTGATCGTCGAGGTGCTGTCGCCGTCAACTGCCGACGAGGATCGCAGCGAGAAGGTGCTCGCCTACAAGCGCCTCGACTCGCTCGCCGC
This sequence comes from Sphingomonadaceae bacterium, assembly GCA_903642255.1. Classification (GTDB taxonomy): domain Bacteria; phylum Pseudomonadota; class Alphaproteobacteria; order Sphingomonadales; family Sphingomonadaceae; genus Polymorphobacter_B. The sequence continues at coordinate 12,720 of CAHJWP010000018.1, forward strand.
GATCGTCCTCGTCGATCCGCTCAGCCAGACGCTCGAGCTGCACGACCGGGTCGCGCCGAACGAGTGGCGGCACCTGATCCTGCCACCCGAGTCGGGACTGACGCTGCGCGATCCCGCGCTCGAGCTAAGCTTCGCCGACATCTTCGCCGGCGACTGACGCGGCGGCAGGACGGGAGCGCCGTTCGATTTCCGCTTTCCGTTCGCCCGGCATAAACCGCGTGGCGTGACCCACCTTACCCGCCTGACGCTCACCGACTTCCGCAGCTACGCGACCGCCGAGATTGCTGTCGGGGCCGGCGCGATCGTCGTCACCGGTGACAACGGGCAGGGGAAAACCAATCTGCTCGATGCGGTGTCGCTGCTGTCGCCGGGGAGGGGGCTGCGCGGGGTTCCGCTGTCGGACGCCGCGCGGAGCGACGGACCGGGGGGCTGGACGGTTGCCGCCGAGGTCGTGGCGGAGGGAGGCACGGTCGCGATCGGCACCGGGACGAGCGCCGAAGCATCCGATCGGCGGACCGTCCGGATCAACGGCGCGACCGCGCCGATCGCGCGCCTCGGCGAATGGTTGAGCGTGCTGTGGCTGACCCCGGCGATGGACCGGCTGTTCGTCGACACGGCGGGTGCGCGGCGCCGGTTCCTCGACCGATTGGTGCTGGCGCTCGCGCCGGGGCATGGCGGCGAGGTGACGCGCTACGACGCGGCGATGCGCGCGCGAACCCGGCTGCTGACCGGCGACGCTGCCCCCGATCCGGCCTGGTTGGCCGGGCTCGAACGGGCGATGGCCGAGCATGGCGCTGTCGTCGCCCGGGCGCGAGCGACGACAGTCGCGGCGCTTGGCGCGGCACTGGCGGCCGCCCCCGCCGGGGACTTCCCCCGTGCGGCGATTGCGCTCGACGACAGCGGCATGGCGGATGATGTCGCCGACCTCGCTGCGACCCTCGCCCGCAACCGCGCCGCCGACGCGGCTGCCGGCCGGGCGACGGCGGGACCGCACCGCGCCGACCTGATCGTCACCCACGCGGCCAAGAACGCCCCGGCGGCGCGCGCGTCGACCGGCGAGCAGAAGGCGCTGCTTCTCGGGCTCGTCCTCGCCCACGCCGGATTGGTTGCAGCGCGTGTCGGGCGGCCGCCGGTCGTGCTGCTCGACGAAGTCGCCGCCCACCTCGATCCCCGCCGCCGTGCCGCGCTGTTCGACCGCCTCGCCGGCGTCGGTCAGGTGTGGCTGACCGGAACGGAGGCGGCGTTATTTGCCGGCCTCGACGCGCAGCGGCTGCACGTCGCCGAAGGTCGTATCGCGGGGTCGTAGGCGCTTTGGCCTCGCGTACACGCGCGCGAGTCTCTATATATGTGTGACAGTTTCGCGCGGGTCCTCCGCGCGCCGGGGATTTGCCTTGTCCGACGAAACCAACATGGCCGAGGCCGATTACGGCGCGGATTCGATCCAGGTGCTCCGCGGCCTCGACGCGGTGCGCAAGCGGCCGGGCATGTACATCGGCGACACCGATGACGGCTCGGGCCTTCATCACATGGTGTTCGAGGTCAGCGACAATGCGATCGACGAGGCGCTCGCCGGCTATTGCGACCGCATCGACATCCGCCTCAACGCCGACGGCAGTGTCACCGTCGCCGACAACGGCCGCGGCATCCCGACCGGCATCCATTCGGAAGAGGGCGTCAGCGCCGCCGAGCTGGTGATGACCCAGCTCCACGCCGGCGGCAAGTTCAACAACAGCGACGAGAACGCCTACAAGGTCAGCGGCGGCCTCCACGGCGTCGGTGTCAGCGTCGTCAACGCGCTGTCGGAGTACCTCACCCTGCGCATCTGGCGCGAAGGCCACGAGCACAGCATGACGTTCAAACACGGCGAGCCGCAGGCCCCGCTCGCCATCGTTGGCCCGCAGGGTGACCGCCGCGGCACCGAGGTGACCTTCCTGCCGTCGCCGGCGACGTTCAAGATCGTCGAGTTCGACTTCGCCAAGCTCGAGCACCGCTTCCGTGAGCTCGCCTTCCTCAATTCGGGCGTCCGCCTGATCCTGACCGACGCGCGCCACGCCGAGCACGCGACGGTCGAACTCTATTACGAGGGCGGGATCGCCGCGTTCGTCGAATATCTCGACAAGTCGAAGACGTCGCTGATCCCCGCGCCGGTCGCGATCCACGGCGAGCGCGACGACATTTCGATCGACGTCGCCCTCGAATGGAACGACTCCTACTACGAACAGGTCCTCTGCTTCACCAACAACATCCCGCAGCGCGACGGCGGCACCCACCTTGCCGCCTTCCGCGCCGCACTGACCCGCACCCTCAACAATTATGCCGAGAAGTCGGGCGCGCTGAAGAAGGAGAAGGTCGCGCTGACCGGCGACGACATGCGCGAGGGGTTGACGGCGATCATTTCGGTCAAACTGCCCGACCCCAAGTTCAGCAGCCAGACCAAGGACAAGCTGGTGTCATCCGAGGTCCGCCAGCCGCTCGAGGCGCTGATCGCCGACAAGCTCGCCGAGTGGCTCGAGGAGAACCCGAACCACGCGAAGACGATCATGGGCAAGATCATCGACGCTGCCGCCGCGCGCGAGGCGGCGAAAAAGGCGCGCGACCTGACTCGGCGGAAAGGTGCGCTCGACATCGCCAGCCTGCCAGGCAAGCTCGCCGACTGCCAGGAGCGCGATCCGGCGAAGTCCGAACTGTTCCTTGTCGAGGGCGACTCGGCCGGCGGCTCGGCCAAGCAGGGGCGCAACCGTGCCTATCAGGCCATTCTGCCGCTCCGGGGCAAGATTCTCAACGTCGAGCGCGCGCGATTCGATCGGATGCTCTCCTCGAAGGAGATCGGCACGATGATCCAGGCACTCGGCTGCGGCATCGGGCGCGACGAGTTCAGGATCGAGAAGCTGCGCTACCACAAGGTCGTCATCATGACCGACGCCGACGTTGACGGCGCGCATATCCGCACCCTGTTGCTGACCTTCTTCTACCGCCAGATGCCCGAGCTGATCCGCGGCGGCTTCCTCTACATCGCCCAGCCGCCGCTCTACAAAGTCAGTCGCGGCCGGTCGGAGGTCTATCTCAAGGACAATCCGGCGCTCGACGATTATCTCGTCGACAGCGGTCTGACCGGCCTCGTCCTCGACTTGGGCGACGGCGAGCGGCGGACCGGCGACGACCTGCGCGCGCTCGTCGAGCACGCCCGGCGGCTGAAGACGCTGATGACCTATGTCCCGACGCGCTACGACAGCCGGATCATCGAGGCGCTGGCGCTGACCGGCGGGCTCGCCCCCGACCTCGATCGTGATGCGCTCGCCGCCGCAGCGACGCGGACGGCGGCGTGGCTCGACGCGACCGACGATGTCACCGGCTGGGTCGCCGAGCCGGCGGCCGAGGGCGGCTATCACCTGAGCCGTGCGCTCCGCGGCGTTACCGATCACTTCATCGTCGATCCCGCGTTGCTGGCATCCGCCGAGGCGCGCAAGCTCCACGCGCTGGGGTCGGAGGAGGCGGCGACCTATGCTGCACCCGCGAAGCTCGGCGACCGCGTTGTCCGCCGCCCGTCCGAACTGCTCGACGCGGTGCTCGACGCGGGACGCAAGGGCCTCGCTGTCCAGCGCTACAAGGGGCTCGGCGAGATGAACGCCGAACAGCTGTGGGAAACGACGCTCGACCCGCAGGCCCGCGCCCTCCTCCGCGTCACCGCCGAGGAGGCCGACCTCGCCGACGAGATCTTCACCAAGCTGATGGGCGACATTGTCGAGCCGCGCCGCGCCTTCATCCAGGACAACGCCCTGTCGGTCGCCAACCTCGACGTCTGACCCTACCCAATGTCGTTTCAGCATCGTAACAAAATAGTGTCGAATTAGTTTACAATTGTCCATTCTCGTACGGTCGTCATAAATCGACAATTCAACGAGTTAACTAAAGTTAACGCGCTGGCACGATTTTTGCACTGCAGCATATGAGGTTTCTGCTCCCCCCAGAAGACCTCGGCCCGTCAGTAGCGAGGTATGCCATGTTCAGCCCCAAACAGTCCCTCATCGGCATCACGGCAATGGCCGCGACGCTCGTTCTTGCTGCCCCGTCGCACGCCGCGACGGTGATCAAGCTGATCACCCCGACCTATCCCGGAACCGTCACCGGCACGACGACCTATTCCACCAACGAGACGCTCGACTACAAGTTCACCGTCGCCGCGCCCTATCGCTTCAGCTTTACCGCCTCCGGCAGCGGCGGTACCTTCCCGTTCCCGATCGTGATTTCGGCGACCGGCACCGCCGGCACCTACACCGAGAAGTTCGGACCATTCCCGGTCAAGGGAACGGTCGATTATTCGCTGACCACCGTCGTACCCGAACCCGGCGTCTGGATCCTGATGATCGGCGGGTTCGGGCTCGTCGGTCTCTCCGCCCGACGCCGCGCCCACGTCGTCGCCGCCTGACCCGACCTTCACGACAAAGGGCGTGCCGCGAGGTGCGCCCTTTGCTCGTCGAGACCCGTGGCGATGTCGAGCTCGAACCGCCGCCTCGCAGGTCAGCCATTGCCTGATGTCGTGGCGGGCTCGCCGGCAGGATGGTCGCAGCTCCCGTAAAGACGTCATCCACGACCGTTCGCAGTCGCTCGCCCGCATCGCTGTTCGAACGGGTACGGCTGAGTGTCGGATTTCTTTACAGTATTTTTGTGCAGTGCAGCGCGGCCGTAGCCGAATCAATAACTTAACCGATCGCTAGAGTTGGCATGGAGTTTGCACCGCTTTTGCCGACAGCATCTGCCGATGGAGCTAACGCATGAACGTCCTTAAACTTGCCCTTGGCCTTGGGGCCATCGGAACTGCAGTCGTCGCCGTTCCCGCCGGGGCCGTCATTACGACCTTCGCGACATTCAGTGCGCCGACGTCGACGGACAACTTCCGCTACGTGGCGAGCGGCAACAGCAACAGCCGGACGACCGACGGCACGTTCTACACGACCCATACCGGTACGTCGACGACGCCGGGTACGGTCGATGTCCGGTTCAGCTTCCTCGAGTCGCAGTTCAGCGCCTATATCACCAACGCGACCGCCGCGTTCACCCTGAGCGGCACCGTCGCCAAGGGTTCGCCGGCGACCTCGGTCGGTGGCTTCCTCGTTCAGCCGGGCGCTTCGGGCAGTTTCTCGTTCCTGTCGACGGCAGCGATCACGGTTGGTGGCCCGTTCTTCGTGCCGCATACCTACGCGGCCGGCTCGAACCTGCTGTCGGGTACCTTCACCAATGGCGTGATCTCCGGGTCGACGTCGAGCGGCAGTGCGTCCGACTCGAACGTCACGACGGGGTCGACGGTCACCTTCACGTCCGACTTCCTCAACTTCACGCCGACGATCGAGCGTGACCTGTCGATTTCGCTCAGCGCCATTCTCCCGAACCTTGCGGCGGGTACCGGTGCCAACAAGGCGCTCAAGAGCTTCCGCGCTGTCGCTGGTGGCCAGTTCTCGTCCGATCCGGCGCCGCTGATCAACGGCCTCGCGATCGTTCCCGAGCCCGGCGTCTGGGTCCTGATGGTCGCCGGCTTCGGTCTCGTCGGTGTCTCGACGCGTCGCCGCGCGCGGGTCGTCGCCGCCTGAGCCTCTCTGCCTTCGTCACGCAGGAAGGGCGCGCCGCAAGGCGCGCCCTTTCTCGTTTAGCGGGCCGGGCCCGTCGGCAGGGCAGGCGAACCATGTGCCACATCCATCGCTCAGCCGAGCGCTGCCTGTACGCCGCGTGGTGGCCGTCGCTGCCGGTCTCGCGCTGCGGGTCAGGCGCGCACGGGGTGCAATGATCAGTGCGCGGAGCCGCACCGCTGCCGTCGGACCGCGACCCTGTTCGCACGGCCGCGGTTCCGAACGACCAGCAGGGTAGGCGGACGGGGTGCCGCTCACCCTGACCGTCCGCCTGTCCGGCGTCGGGTCGATCCGACATCAGCCAGCAGCGGCGATGACATACCGCCACCCAGCCCGGTGGAGAGCGACCGGCATCTTCGTCACAGGCATATCTCCGACCGCGCAACGTCCGCCTGACAACGATCGGGCGCGTCCGGCCTGCTGCAACGGGCCGCTGCGTGTCGCCGGAAATGCATTGAACCGGGATGTTGCCTGTCGGAGCCCGATCGTCATTCCGGTACTCGCGAGGATCGTCGATCTTCGAATGCTTGAAGACATGGGCGGGCAGTGCCGGCACGCCACGATCCTCAACCAATTGCCGTCATTCTCCGGCCGCTGCCGGCACGCACGTCCGCGACCGGCCCTCACCCCTGCGGGGCGGGGGCCGGTTCGCCGAAGCCGCCACGACGGCCGCTCTTGGGGATCGCCGACAGGCCGGACGAGGTGACCGGGGTCGTCGTCGTTCGCAGGTCGTTGCGGTCGACCCGCTCGCCGGCCAGCACGCGCTTGATCTCGTCGCCCGATAGCGTCTCGAGTTCGATCAGCGCCCCGGCCAGCGCGTGGAGCTGGTCGATGTTATCGGACAGGAGCTGCTTGGCCCTGTCATAGCCGTGAGTGACGATCGCCTTGACCTCGGAGTCAATCAGCCGCGCGGTCTCCTCGGATACGTTTTGCGTCCGCGTCACCGAATGGCCGAGGAATACCTCCTCCTGGTTCTCGCCGTACTTCAGCGGCCCCAACTTGTCGGACATGCCCCACTGGGTGACCATGTTCTTGGCGAGGTCGGTCGCGTAGCTGATGTCCGACGACGCGCCACTCGACACCTTGTCGTGGCCGAAGATCAGTTCCTCGGCGACGCGCCCGCCCATCGACACGCTCAGATTGGCGAACATCTTGTCGCGGTGATAGCTGTACGAGTCGCGTTCCGGCAGGCGCATGACCATGCCCAATGCCCGGCCGCGCGGGATGATCGTCGCCTTGTGGATCGGGTCGGACGCCGCTTCGTGACACGAGACGACGGCGTGGCCGGCCTCGTGATAGGCGGTCATCTTCTTCTCCTCGTCGGTCATCACCATCGACCGGCGCTCGGCGCCCATCATCACCTTGTCCTTGGCGTCCTCGAACTCCTTCATCGAGACGAGGCGCTTGCCGCGGCGCGCGGCGAGCAATGCCGCCTCGTTGACGAGGTTGGCGAGGTCGGCCCCGGAGAAACCCGGCGTGCCGCGGGCGATGGTCCGGCCGTTGACGTCGGGCGCGAGCGGCACCTTCTTCATGTGGACGGCTAGGATCTTCTCGCGCCCCTCGATGTCGGGGCGACCGACGACGACCTGGCGGTCGAAGCGGCCGGGCCGCAGCAGCGCGGGATCGAGGACGTCGGGGCGGTTGGTCGCCGCGACGATGATGATGCCTTCATTGCCGTCGAAGCCGTCCATCTCGACGAGCAGCTGGTTCAAGGTCTGCTCGCGCTCGTCGTTGCCGCCGCCGAGGCCCGCGCCGCGGCTGCGGCCGACGGCGTCGATCTCGTCGATGAAGATGATGCACGGGGCGCTCTTCTTGCCCTGCTCGAACATGTCGCGGACGCGGGACGCACCGACGCCGACGAACATCTCGACGAAGTCGGAGCCCGAGATGTTGAAGAACGGCACGTTGGCCTCACCGGCGATGGCGCGGGCGAGCAGCGTCTTGCCGGTGCCCGGTGGCCCGACGAGCAGCGCGCCCTTGGGGATCTTGCCGCCGAGGCGGTTGAACTTCGACGGGTCCTTGAGGAACTCGACGATCTCCTGCAGCTCCTCGCGCGCCTCATCGATACCGGCGACGTCGTCGAAGGTGACGCGGCCCTCCTTTTGCTGGAGCAGCTTGGCGCGCGACTTGCCGAAGCCCATTGCCCCCTTGCCGGCCCCGTTCTGCATCTGGCGCATGACGAGCATCCAGATGCCGATCATGATGACGAACGGCAGCATGGTGACGACGAGCTGGCCGAGCAGCGAGCGGCCCTCTTCGGGCTTCGCGTCGAAGCGGACGTTCTTTTCGCGCAGGTGCTGGACGAGGCCGGCGTCGCCGGGATTGAAGGTGCGGAAGTCCTCGTCGCTCGTCAGCTTGCCGACCAGTTCACTGCCGCGGATTTCGACCGACTTGACCGCGCCCTCGTCGACCTTGTTGAGGAAGTCGGAATAGCCGAGCTGTCCGGCGGCGGTCGACGTCGACGGCCCCTGGATCAGCGTGACGACCACTGCGAGGACGAGGAGGACGACGACCCACAGGCCGAGGCTCTTGATCCACGGGTTCGGCGGGCGCTTGGGGTCGGCCATAAGGCGGGACTTTCGGACTGACGGATACTTCGCCAAGATAGGCGTGTTGGCCGCGCGCGCAATCGTCCGCGACGGTTTGGCCGCGATTCAGCGGCGGTGCAGCGCAAGTTTCATGGTTTATGCCGGGGCGGGGCGGGCCTGAACCGCCAGATCGTCGCGCCGTCGCGCGGGACGGCGCGGGCGGCGACGCCTGCCAGAGTGCCGCCGGTGCCCACTGCAAGGTGGCGCAGCAGGCGCTCGATGCCGTCGCCGCGGAAGACCGCCGCCGGCGCCAGGGTCGTGACGGCGCGGATCAGCAGCCGGCGGGCGAGGTCGTGCGGGAGGCCGGCGGCGTCGATGGTCACCTCGTCCGTGGCGACGGTCGCCCGGCCGTGCCATGCGATGTCGGCGGTCCACGCCAGCGCCGCCTCGGCGTCGGCGAGATGGGCGGCGCTCGCCGCCAGCCGGGCGGGGTCGAGCCACGGCGTCGCCGTCAGCAAGGCACGGGCGTGGGTCCGGTCGAACCGGGCGGCGCGGTTCGCCGGGTCGTTCG